>NZ_JAAMNK010000014.1:0-131220 GCF_011066025.1 Bacillus sp. EKM202B
TCTTTTGAAGAAAATTTAGCCATAAAAAATGCACCTCCAATTGTTAATTATGTGTCTAACAATTGGGGTGCACTTCATTAGGGTGGCCTTTTTGGTTTGTATGAATGTGTGATTGGTTGGTGGAATGGGGGAATGATTTGTCGATAAGTCAATATACCATGTTGAACCGCTAATATATTTCGAGAATTAATCGATGTTAGATTCCTCTTCTTTCGTTTTCTCTTGTTGTGCGATTAATAAATTGCGCAATACGTGTCCGCGGTAACTTTCTAGTTTTCGTCCTTCATGATAGCGGACACCTAATTTTTTAAGTTCAGCTACGTACCAGCCTTTTGTTCCGTAATACATGAGACCACTTCCTTTTTTCTTTTGAACAGTATATGTTGTGGGGATTTGGAACTTTCTTATCAAATTAATATTGAATATTCAGTTTATTTACATTATGATTAATTTAGTATCGGATGGCAGTGAGTAGCCTCGCTGTAAGCCCGGATTTATATTTGAAAATGAAGAGAGTAACTTCTTTCCACTTGAGCTTCTTTAGCAGGAGTACGAGCTAGAAGGATAAGGGGAGTAAATAAAATTCAATGCAGCTGTATACGATGCTTTTCTGGCTTTTAACATAGTAACGGAGGGTGAAATATGCGCAAAGGAACTTTTTTCATGGCTGGACATTCGAGACTTCCGAAAGGGATGGCGGTTCGCAGTATGTACGAAACGTTAACAATTACAATTGAAGCAGATCATAAATATCATGTCATTATTGAAGCGTCATGTACGCTTGCAACAGAGCACGGGAGAGGCTTCGTCGCCCAAATTTTAAGAGGACATAGTTTACGAGATGGTATTGAAGAAATTGTGCAAGATATTACAGATCATTATCAAGGAAAAGCGCAAAATGCTATCGTCAGTGCGGTCAAAGATTTGCATCGCCAATATGTAAGTTATTTAAATGATGAAAAGCCTGTGGAAGAGTACGAGGAAACAAATTTATAATCAATGTCTAGTTTATGACGATAAATGAGAGCCAGTTGTATTTCCTTTAAAGAGATGCGACTGGCTTATTTTATTTGGGAGTAAGTAAGATGAATACGTGAAAAGAAATTCAAGTTGTAAAACAAGAAGCGAAAAAAGGGGATTTATAAAATGTGTAAAGTATGTCGAGGAAATAATAAAAAACGAATTGACAGTTATAATATTTAGAATTATTATTTAATTAATAAGATCCATTCGAGAAATTAGCCTTCTCTAAATTCGATCTTGTTTTCCTGTTTACACATGTTTTCATATGAACTGTCTATTATTATTGTACTTTAAGAGATTAAAGACACTCGTAATGATAAGCCAGTTGTACGTTTCTACGATTTTCTGTCGTGGTGCGTATGACTGGCTTTTTGCTGTTAGGGCAGTAAGACCAAATCTCGGCATAAGAAGATAAGGATAACTGTCTGTAAAAAGCGTCAATACGTTCTTCATATTTCATTTAGGGAGGAATTGAAATGTCGATTATTACAGAACAAAGTACGAAGATGAAGTTTGCAAAAAAATATGAGGGTTATGAAATTATTCCTCATCCGGAGCATAAACGTTTATATCATATTATGTTAAATCAGCAATTGCTTAAGCAGTTTTTTGAAGAGGTAAAAGAGCATTCAGAGCAGTCATTACAATACATTCCGTATTCACGGTTTAATCTTGCTGATGGAATGAGAAAGATTTTTGGGCAATCATTTATGGATAACATTCGCGGCATTATTCATGACCGTGAAACGGGCGGATTTACAATTGGGGTGCAAGGTGAAACGGCAGATCCAGCAGATTACGTGAAATTTGCAACAGCAATAACACATTTAATTGGGGCACCAAACTTCGATGCAATGACAGGAACGTATTATGCAAGATTTAATGTGAAAGATACGGATAGTAGTGATTCTTACCTTCGTCAAGCGTACCGATTGTTTACACTTCATACGGACGGTACATTCGTTGATGAACCGACAGATTGGCTTCTTATGATGAAAATGGAAGAGCAAAATGCAGTAGGAGGAGAATCTCGTTTGCTACATTTAGACGATTGGGAAGATCTTCAAAAATTTAGAAACCATTCACTCGCATCTGTTAAATTTACGTATAAAGCACCACCAAGTAAAAATGCGCAAGAAATCGTCTATCGTGAAACGTTTTTTGATATAAATAACGCACCATGTATTTGCTTTATTGATCAGTTCGCTTATCCAGATAATATGGAACAAGCAAACTATTTGAAAGACTTATCCTATTCAGTTGAAAACTCACAGGCAACACATGCATTAAAATTACCAGTTGGTGACTTAGTTCTTTTAAACAATTTATTTTGGATGCACGGAAGAGCTGCATTTGAGAAGAATAAAGATTTATATAGAGAACTCATGCGTCAGCGCGGTTGTTTTTCTAAATAATATGTACGGCAGGTCTTTTGAATAGACCTGCCTTTTATCCCGCTATTTGCCGGGCAGTAAAACTCCCACCTTAAAATTCGGCTGAAGCAAAGAAGTTAGGTGGAAGATTAACTGCCTGTAAACGCCCGATTGGTGAAGACTAATAATCAGTGGGGATGGACGAAACCCCACTGATTAAAGTTTCACTTTATACGATTAAGGGGGAATTAGAGTGTATGACTTTATAATTATTGGCGGAGGAATTGTTGGTCTATCAACTGGAATGGCTTTAACGAAAAAATTCCCTCGTGCGAAAGTCGCGATCATTGAAAAAGAAAAGGAACTTGCACACCATCAAACTGGACATAATAGCGGAGTAATTCATTCTGGCATTTATTATAAACCAGGGAGTTATAAAGCGAAGTTTGCCAAAGAAGGAAATGCAGCTATGGTTCAATTTTGTAAAGAAAATGACATCGCTTATGACATGTGCGGAAAAGTAATTGTCGCTACAGAAAGAGAAGAACTTCCTCTTTTACATAACTTATATGAGAGAGGCTTACAAAACGATTTACACATTTCAAAAATAGATAAGGAAGAATTAGCTGAAATTGAACCTCATGTAAAGGGACTAGGGGCCATCCGTGTTCCTTCTTGCGGGATTGCTGATTATAAAGGAGTCAGTTATGCATTTGCTCGCTTAATTCAAGAAAGCGGCGGTGAAGTACACTTAGGAACAACCGCAGAGCGTATTACTGAGAAAAAAGATGCTGTAACAATTGAGACAAACAAAGGCACATTTAAAACGAAATTTCTCATTAACTGCGCTGGCTTGCATAGTGATCGCATTGCGAAAAAGACAGGTATATTAACTGATATGAAAATTGTTCCGTTTCGTGGTGAATATTACGAACTTGTCCCAGAAGAACGCCATCTTGTAAAACATTTAATTTATCCAGTTCCAAACCCAGAATTCCCGTTTTTAGGTGTTCATTTTACAAGAATGATAAACGGAGACGTACATGCAGGACCAAACGCAGTAGTAAGCTTCAAGCGCGAAGGTTATACGAAAACGGACTTTAATATGAAAGACTTCATGGAAACAATGACATACACAGGCTTTTGGAAAATGGCGATGCCAAATATGAAAGAAGGCATAAAAGAGATGGTGCGCTCATTTAGTAAACAATCATTTTTAAAAAGCTTACAGCGCCTCATACCAGAACTAACAGAGAAAGATATCGTGCCAACACATGCAGGGGTAAGGGCACAAGCTATTTTATCAAACGGAAATATGGTTGATGACTTTTGCATTATTCCTGGCATCAATTCTCTACATATTTGTAATGCACCATCTCCAGCTGCAACGGCAAGTATAAAGATTGGTGAGGAAATTGCTAAGCAAGTGCCGGATGTGGTGGCGGTGAGGGTTTGATGGATCCCCCAGGGTTTTCGGGGGATTTTTTTGTTTTGAGGTTTGGTGAGTGTGGGGCTAAATTGGAGGCTAATAGTCACCAACTGTTTACTGTATAAAAAAGTAGACAGTAGTGTATGTTTTTTTGAAAAATGTATACAGATTTATTCCGCTATTCGCCGGGCAGTAAGACCCTCGCCTCAAAATTCAGCGAAAGCAAAGAAATTAGGTGGGGATCGGGCTGCACGTAAAAGCCCGATTGGTGTGGGCTAATAATCAGTCGGGGATGGACAAACTCCCTACTGATTAAAGTTTCACTTTATACTCTATCCGTTGGCATGATACTTGCAATGAAAATAGTATTAATATATAGGGGAGAGATAGAAATGAAGGTTAGCAAAATATACACAACTATTGATGCGCACGTAGCTGGGGAACCGCTTCGAATTATTACGGGCGGCGTGCCAGAGATAAAGGGAGAAACGCAACTAGAAAGACGCGCATACTGTATGGAACATTTGGATCACCTTCGTGAAATTCTTATGTATGAACCGAGAGGGCATCACGGGATGTATGGTTGTATCGTTACACCGCCTGCAAGTGCTCACGCTGATTTTGGTGTTTTATTTATGCACAATGAAGGCTGGAGTACGATGTGCGGCCACGGCATTATTGCTGTTATTACAGTAGGAATTGAAACAGGTATGTTTGAAGTGACTGGTGAAAAGCAAAAATTCATTATTGATAGCCCTGCCGGGGAAGTTATTGCGTACGCAAAGTTTAACGGGAGTGAAGTAGAGTCAGTATCATTTGAAAATGTTCCTTCGTTTGTATATAAAAAAGACGTTCCTATCAAAATAGATAACTATGAATTTCAAGTAGATATCGCGTTTGGTGGAGCCTTTTATGCTGTAGTGGATAGTAAAGAATTTGGTTTGAAAGTCGATTTCAAAGACTTACCTGCTATTCAAACGTGGGGCGGAAAAATTAAACATGATATTGAAAGTCAAATGGAAGTAAAACATCCATTGGAAGAAGGTTTAAAAGGAATATACGGTGTTATTTTCTCAGATGAACCGAAAGAAAAAGATGCTACTTTACGAAATGTAACAATCTTTGCTGACGGGCAAGTAGATCGTTCTCCTTGCGGCACAGGAACTTCTGCGAGACTCGCAACTCTTTTTGAAAAAGGTGCCTTACAAAAGGGAGAAACTTTTATCCACGAATGTATCACAGATGGTCATTTTGTGGGAGAAGTATTATCTGTAACAGAGGTAGCTCAATATGAAGCAATCGTTCCGAAAGTAACCGGGCAGGCATTTATTACAGGATTTCATCAGTTTGTATTAGATCCGAGAGATGATTTGAATCGGGGATTTTTGTTAGGATAGAAGGAGGAGGTGGAAAGATATGCTAGTCATAAGCGCAAACGAACAAAGAAACTTAGTAAATATGAACGAAGTCATTGCATACGCGGCGCTTGCTTTACAAGAATTTTCCGCAGAAAGAACGATCACACCAATACGTACTTCATTACCATTTGCAAGCGAACAAAATACGGCATTAATTATGCCTTCAGTAGCGGAAGGACTTGAGGCACTCGGCTTAAAAGTAGTAACAGTCGCCCCGCAGAACAAAAAGATAGGAAAGAAAACGATAAACGGGATTGTAATGCTATCAGACTTTCAAACGGGAGAACCACTCGCACTTTTAGAAGGATCGTACTTAACGATGATCCGAACAGGTGCCTTATCAGGAGTAGCAACAAAATATTTAGCTCGTCATAACGCAAAAACTTTATGTATTATTGGAACCGGTGAACAGGCGAAAGGAATTGCAGAAGCAGTATTCGCGGTTAGAAATATCGAAAAGGTCATTTTATACAATCGAACGGAAGAAAAAGCGTATGCATTCGTGCAACATATACAAACGACATTCGGCAAACCTGCTTACGTTTATAGAAATCCAAATGAAGCGATAAGCGAAGCAGATATCATCGTCACAACAACAAATGCATCTACACCAGTCTTCTCAGAAAAACTACAAAAAGGTGTCCACATAAACGCCGTCGGTTCATTCAGACCGAGCATGCAAGAACTACCATCTCACGCCATCGCGAACGCAAACAAAGTAGTAGTCGAATCAAAAGAAGCAGCATTAGAAGAAACGGGCGATCTTCAAGTGCCAATAAAAGAAGGTTTATTTAAAGCTAGCGACATACACGCCGAACTTGGTCAAATTATAAGCGGTGAAAAAGCTGGTAGAGAGAATGAGGAAGAGATTACTATTTTCAAATCAGTTGGTTTGGCCGTAGTAGATATTATCGTTGCGAAGTATTTGTATGAGAAAGCGGTGGAGCGTGGGATAGGGAATAGGATTGAATTTTGAGGCTGCCTTTTGGTGGTCTTTTTTTGTGGGAGGTATTTGTTTCTATTAATAGATTTCAAACTTTTTACCTTTGCGAAAAAGTTTGACAATACATACTGGTAGTGGTAATTTAAAACTTATAAGAAAACTCGGAATTAATTCCGAGTTTTCTTATGTGTATAAATAGTTCGAGGGGGCCGAAAGATGAAACAGAAGTTATTTGCATTACCATTTGTCCTAATACTACTTATTGCATTAGCGGCTTGTTCTGGGGAAAAAGATTCTTCGAAGCAAGCGGGCACTAGTAAGTCAGGGAATCCGAAAGATGGAGGGGCGTTAACGATTGGTATTAGCGATAATCCAGATACGATGAATCCGCTTTATGCGAATGATCGTGTGTCATTAACTGTGCAGCAAGCTTTATATGCGCCGCTATATCACATGGAAGACGGTAAGAAAAAGTTTGTTCTTGCTGAGAGCTTTACGCCTTCAGAAGATCAATTAACGTGGACGTTGAAATTAAAAGATAATTTAAAATGGCATGATGGTAAGAAAATTACATCAGACGATATAGCATTTACATTCCAATCTATTTTAGATGAGAAGCAAAATAGCTCAAGTCGTGAAAACTTTATTTTTAAAGGAAAACCGCTTGAGGTGAAAAAAGTAGATGAGTTAACGACTCAATTTGTTTTACCGCAAGTAAGTGCATCCTTCGAAGGTGTAATGAATGATTTCTTCCCAATTCCGAAACATGTATTTGAAGGGGAAGCAGATTTAGCGAAGAGTACGAAAAACTTACAGCCTGTTGGATCAGGTCCGTTTAAGTTTAAAGAGTATAAATCAGATGAGTACGTTGCATTAGATCGATTCGATGATTATGTAGGTGGTAAAGCTAAATTAGACTCTATCGTATACCGCGTTGTAAAAGACCGTAATACAGCAAATGTTTCACTGCAAAATGGTCAAATCAACATGAAGATGATTGAGCCGCAAGACTTTAAGAAATTAGATAGCACTGGGAACTTCTCAATGGTGACATTCCCTGAAGGTAGATTATTCTACTTATCTTATAACATGAATACAGATTTGATGAAGAAAAAAGAAGTGCGCCAAGCAATTGCGCATGCGTTAGATAAGAAAGAAATGATTAACTCAGCGTTCGTTTCAGGTGAATTTGCAGAACCAGCAAATTCAATCTTAACGCCAGATGCTATGTATTATGCGAAAGATATTAAAGACTATAAGTATGATAAAAAAGAAGCGAAAGATTTATTAGCAAAAGCTGGCGTGAAAGATAAAGAAAAAGTACGAGTTATGTATGTAACGAATAATAAAATTATGGAAAGCTTAGCGTTATATACACAACAAAAATTACAAGAAGTTGGCTTACAAGTTGAACTAAATGCATTAGATGCTAGTGCGGCAAGCGAAAAAGGCTTAGATAAAGAGAATAAAGAATATGACATTACATTTGGTGGTTACATTATGGGACCTGAGCCAGATTCATATAAGAGCTTATTCTTAAGTAATGCAGAATACAATTATGCACGTTATAAAAATGCTGACTTCGATAAGCTATGGGAAGAAGCTGCAGTTGAAACTGATAAAACAAAACGCGCAGAGCTATACCATAAAATTCAAGAGACAGCTAGAGAAGACGTACCTTATCTACCAATCGCTTATCCGAAAGCAGTTATTGCAGTAGATAAAAAGTTTGATGGATTAAAAGAAGCGAAAGCAATTCCTGTCACAATGTTTGAAGATCTATCTAAGATTTATGAAGTGAAATAAGAAACAGTAAAGAAGCTGGTGGAAATCAGCTTCTTTATCCCGCTTTAACGGGCAGTAAGACTCCCGCCTCAAAACTCGATGAATGCGAGGAAGTAGGGCGGGAGTCGTCGGATTGTCCATTAAAGCCTAATTGGTGCAGGCTGATTAAAGTTTCGCTTTATCCTGAGGGGGGAAGTTTGTGTATAAAGTAATTGCAAAGAGGCTTTTAAATGCAATTCCACTTTTATTTGTTATTTCTATTATTTCTTTTCTATTAATAAAATTAGCGCCAGGGGATCCGGTTCGAAACTTTGTCACGCCGAATATGAGTCCAATTGACGTGGAGCGTATTCGCAAAAGTTTAGGACTAGATCAACCCATTTACGTGCAGTATTTTTTATGGTTAAAAAACATTTTAACAGGAAACTTTGGTTACTCGCTTCAAAATCATCGTCCTGTTTTGGAGCTTATCACAGAAAGATTACCTGCAACAATTGGGTTAATGGGATCATCTTTACTCGTCTCATTCGTAATCGCAATACCACTTGGATTATTTACAGGTGTGAAAAAGAATTCATACTTTGACCGCATTATAAACTTTATTTCATACGTTGGTATTTCTATGCCGGTTTTCTGGTTTGCACTACTATTAGTCTACTTATTCTCTTTAAAATTGAACCTACTTCCGAGTATGGGTATGCGCACCGTAGGTAAAGATTCTGTCTGGGATATTGTGCAACACGGCATTTTACCTTGCATGGTGCTAGCGTTCCAAAACGTATCTGTTTATATGAGATATATTCGTTCAAGTACGATTCAGCAATTAGAAGAAGAATATGTACAAATTCAATATGCGTACGGCGCTTCAAAGAAAACAGTGTTATTTAATCACGTACTTCGAAATGTATTAATACCGATCATTACAATTTTCGGATTATCGATTCCAAGTTTAGTAGGCGGAGCGTTTATTACGGAAACAGTATTCTCATGGCCAGGACTTGGTTCACTGGGGGTAAATGCTATTTTTAGATTTGATTATCCGATTATCATGGCAATTACATTACTATCATCATTCATGTTAATTCTCGGTAACTTAATTGCTGATATTTTATATGGCGTAGTAGATCCGCGCATTCGCATGAGGGGGTGATTTGGAATGAATAATAGGAGATTTCAAACGATAAAAAGTAGTTTTACAAAAAATAAGTTTGTAGTAATGGGAGTTATTATACTTTCGGTTTTAACGATCGCATCAATTTTTGCATTCGTATCGCCATACGATCCTAGTAAAATGTCGATTCCAGATCGTTTACAAGAACCGAGTTTAAGTCATCCTTTCGGAACGGATGATTATGGAAGGGATTACTTAACGAGGGCGTTATATGGCGGACGCGTTTCACTTGCGGTCGGTTTCCTTGCGATGGTTGTTTCTATTACAATCGGCACTGCAGTTGGAACAATTAGCGGATATTTTGGCGGAAAGTTAGACAACTTTTTAATGCGAGTTGTTGAAGTACTTATGTCAATTCCATCATTCTTTTTAATGCTACTATTAAATGCGTATTTAAAACCAGGAATTACGACGTTAGTTCTTATTATTGGATTACTAACGTGGATGGACACTGCGCGTATCGTAAGGGCAGAAACGTTATCTGTAAAAGAGCGAGAGTACGTTTTATACGCAAAAGTATCAGGACAAAAATCACTCATGATAATTGTAAGACATATCATTCCTAACATTTTATCAACCATTATAATCGCCGCGACATTAACTATTGCGACATCGATTTTAATGGAATCATCACTTAGCTTCTTAGGATTAGGTATTAGAGAACCAGATTCTTCTTGGGGCAGCATGCTAAACAATGCACAAGGATATACTGGTGAAGCTTGGTATTTAACACTCTTCCCAGGATTTCTTATCCTTTTAACGGTACTTAGTTTTAACGTAATTGGTGAAGCGCTTAAGAAAGCTTTCGCGCCAAAAGGAGCTGGACATGAAAACTAACGTGTTAAGTGAAAGGAGTGAGAAACGTGTCTGAAAAACTACTAGAAGTGAAAAATTTAAAGACTTCTTTTTTCATAGAAAGTGGCGAAGTTGAAGCAGTTCGCGGCGTTACATTCTGCTTAAATAAAGGAGAAGTAGTCGGTATCGTTGGGGAGTCTGGAAGCGGAAAGAGTGTAATGGCAAAGTCCGTTATGTCTCTCGTTACGTCGCCAGGCAAAGTGAAAGAAGGAGAGATTCTTTTTCATAATGAAAACATCCTTTCTAAATCTGAAAAAGAATTGCGTTCTATTCGAGGAAATCAAATTTCACTTATCTCTCAAGATCCAATGTCGGCGCTAAATCCAGTCGTGAAAATTGGGAAGCAAATGACGGAAGTAATTATACGACATCAAAAAGTGAAAAAGAAAGAAGCAGAGCAAATCGCGGTCAACTTGTTAAAACAAGTCGGTCTTTCTTCACCAGAAGAAAGGGTGAAACAATATCCGCATGAACTAAGCGGAGGTATGAAGCAGCGAGTTATGATCGCAATGGCGATGTCTTGTAACCCTGACCTTCTCATTGCGGACGAACCGACGACAGCACTTGATGTAACGATACAAGCACAAATACTAGATTTAATGAAAAACTTAAAAAACGAAACGAACATGGCGTTACTTCTTATTACGCATGACTTAGGAATAGTCGCACAAAACTGTACACGCGTTATCGTTATGTATGGCGGACTTATTATGGAAGAAGGACCTGTACTTGATATTTTCCAATCGCCGAATCATCCATATACGAAAGGGCTATTAAACTCTCTGCCAAAAATAGCGAACGGCGTAAAAGAAAGACTCGCTCCGATTCAAGGTGTAACACCAAACTTATTAAACCCACCACAAGGTTGCCCGTTCGCAGAGCGTTGCCCGCATGCGATGGACATTTGTGAAAAAGAACGTCCACCATATTTTGAAATCGGAAACGAAAGACGTTCCATGTGCTGGCTAAACGATAGGGCGGTAGGTGATTTTCATGCATGAAGAAAACTTAATTGAAGTTCGGAACTTAAAAAAGTATTTTCCTATTAAAAAAGGACTATTCGGCAGAAAAACAGAGCAATTAAAAGCAGTCGATGACTTAAGCTTCACTATTAAAAAGGGTGAAACGTTCGGGTTAGTAGGAGAATCTGGATGCGGAAAATCAACGACAGGAAGAAGTATCATTTGCTTACACGATGTCACTTCAGGTAACGTTTTATTTGATGGAAAAGATATCGCAAGTTTAAAGGAAAGTGAACTAAAAGAATATCGAAAACGAATGCAAATCATTTTCCAAGATCCATACGCATCATTAAACCCGGCAATGAATGTATTCCAAATTATTAGCGAACCGATGAACATTCACGGTTCTTACGAAAAAGAAGAACAAAAAGAAATCATTTTAGACCTTCTGAAAAAGGTAGGATTAAAAGAAGAACACTTATATCGCTACCCGCACGAATTTAGCGGAGGCCAGCGCCAGCGCATTAGCATCGCGCGTGCATTATCTGTAAAACCAGACTTTATCCTATGTGACGAACCAATCTCAGCACTCGATGTCTCAGTCCAAGCACAAGTCGTAAACATGCTGCAAGACATCCAAGAAGAAACAGGAGTCACATATTTATTCATCGCACATGACCTATCGATGGTACGGCACATATCAGACCGCATCGGAGTCATGTACTTAGGAAACATAGTAGAAATTGCCGACAGTGAAGACCTATACACAAAACCGGCACATCCATACACACAAGCACTACTCTCATCTATGCCAGAACCAGATCCGACAAACATTGGCAAAGAACGGATTATCCTAGAGGGAGAAGTACCGAGCCCACTAAACACACCATCCGGCTGCAAATTCAGAACGCGCTGCAAATTCGCCACTGAAAAATGCGCACAGGAAGTACCGAAGATGGTTGAGATTGCGAAGGGGCATGAGGTGGCTTGTCATTTGTTTTAGAGGGAGAGCACTAGGGGGGACCTGGTGCTTTTTTCTTTTGTGGTGGGGTGTGGGATTGGTTGTAGACTAATGGTCAGTGATTGTTTATAGTTGCATTTCCTGTTATATAATTTTCCTTATTTTTCAACTATAATTGTAATGATATGTTAGATTGTATATTTTATCCTTAATATATTTAATGGAAGGGGGACTCTCTATGAAATTGCTTCGTTCATTTCTCATTTTGACTCTTGTTGTATTGTTAAGCGCATGCAATACAGCAACAAAAGTCACAAAGGTTCAAAAAAATGGCGAAACGACTTTAACAATTGGTTCTTTGCAGGGGTATTACGATGTACAAACGCTTAAAGCTGAAAAAGGAAATGTGGAAATTCCTTATGAGGCAGCAGTTGAAGAAGGTACGATTTTATTGCAAGTCAAAAAAGATGATAAGGTCATTTATGAAGAAGAAGTTACTTCTCAAAAAGAGGGTTTGCTTTCTTTTGAAGCGCCAAAACCCGGCTCATATGATTTAATTGTACGCGTGAAGGGTGAAGAAGAGAAAGCGAAAGGGATTCAAATACATACGAAGCTATGAAAAAACGGCAAGCGGAGTATAATCGCTTGCCGTTTCCATTTCCAGTTGGTTCTGGCATAACAAATGCTCATCAATTTCAAGAAGTGAACGTAAAGTAATTCCGAAGTATACAATATTTTACTTTCAGCGATGTAATCCCTAATAAAAGATTCAATAAATTTTATAATGTAAATATTTAATTCTAATCATTAAAAATCCTACTTTTTCTTACTTTAATTGTTTCTAAAATATAAATAAGAATACCTAAACCAAATATCTTTTCAGCATTAGAAATATTATTACCTAATTTAATAATAGGTACATTTAAGCCAAATCTTTCATTCCATTCTAAAGGCATATATCCCCTCTTGCAGTTTATTAATATACGATCATCCATTGTATGAAAAGACGTTTCGAAAAAATCAAATTCCACTTCTATCTCAGAAATTTTTATCTCTTTTTCATTCATCAAAGAACCACGTACCATTCCAAATCCTTGTATCATATTTTCTTTAAACATACCTACACAATTATAATTCGAATCATAAATAGCCCAATCATAATTTTCAACTTCACTTTGAAAATATGCGAGAATTTCTCCATCACTTGCTTCCAATCCAAAAACTTCTTTATTTTTTAAAATAGGTAATGTTGAAGAAATCATCTTTGTTCCTGCTACATATCTTCCATCAGGAGTATATAAACCTAAATGTTTATTATTGCCGGGTAATTCTAACAAAACATAAGTATCAATATCCCAAAATGTTAAATCATTTTTAACTATATTTTTTTCTAGTAAATTTCCTTTTCTTAATTGCCAAAATCCAATACTAAAAAATACAAGAGAAGCTATAATAATTAAGATTACTGGTCCCCAATTAATGTTACCCCAAGTATTATACATACCAATTAATCCATAAAGAAAAAGTCCAGTTCCAATTAAACACTTAAACTTCCCTCTTTTTTTATAATACTCAAATAATTCCACGCAAACACCTCTATCAGTTGGTCTTAATATTTCAATTATCCTTCAAATGGTCACATTACCGAAAGTGAAAAATTGTACGCTAAGGGTGTAAAAACCTATTATAGCAGGTTTTATAGAGCATATAAGTCTATGTTGATGCTACCCCAATATAGACTTATATTTAACTTTATAATAAAAGAGGACGTGGAGTAACTGGATTATTCTTAATCATTCGACAAGATGCAACAATTTAAGATGGTATTTTTTGCTATGATAAGTAAGGAATTTACATATCGTGTTATTGGGGGATAAAAAGAGATGTTGAAAAAATTTACTACATGTATTTTAGGTGGCGCTTTAGTATTCAATTTATCTGGTTGCGACAATACATCCGACAAAACTTCTTCAGAATCTAAAGAAACCAATTCTAAACAAGAAGAAAAGAAAGTGCAAACAACTGATGAGGCGAAAACGAAAGAGAATACAAAGCAGAAAAATACAGAACAAACAAAAGAGAAATCAAAAATAAAAGAAAAAGAGTATGCTGTAAACAAGGATTTTCATACACCTAAATTTGATGTAACTGTAAAAAGAGTTGTAGAAAGAGATAAGGTTGGTAAAGAAAGTATAGGATTCCAAAAACCTGAAGATGGACATGTCTTTATTGTTGTAGAAGCAGAAGGGAAAAATATCACAAACGAACCGATGAAATTAGCCGTTTTACCATCAGTGGATTTAGTGGATGAAAATGATAATGCTTACCAAAGTGATGTGTTGGCAGCTAGTAGTTATGCGGTTGAAAAAGGCGAGACCTCTACTCTTACTAAGGGATTAAAACCAGGGGAGGTAATGAGAGAAAGTAAAGTTTACGTGATTAATAAAGAAAAATTTGATACAGGAAAATGGTATGTAGTTGTTAACAATGAGTATAAGGAGCAAATTAAATAGTGTTTATTTATGAAGAGGAGATGGCTCCTCTTTTTTTGTTATAAGTTAACACAGAATTTCGTTATGAGGGACTACCTTTTGGTGGTCTTTTTTGCATAAAATCTTGTAAAGCAAGAAAAAGTAGAATATTAATATTCTAATATTCAATAGAAATATAAAATATTTAAAAGTTCAAAATAATACATTATAATATATTTAGTAAAATTAACCAAAATATATTTTGCTTATTATGTATTAAAGGGGAAATGAAAATGGCTGGACAAATTCGTATGTCACCAGAGGAGCTTAAATCGAAAGCGGCTCGATATGGACAAGGTGCAAATCAAATTGAGGACATTTTAAGTCAACTACAAAACTTACAAAATGAATTAAGAGGAGAATGGGAAGGTCGTGCTTTCGAAGGTTTTGATCAACAGTTCAATCAATTAAAGCCAAAAGTACAAAACTTTGCACAGCTATTACAAGAAATTAATATGCAGCTTAATAAAACTGCAGAAGCTGTTGCTTCTCATGATGAAGAATTATCACGTAATTTCGGTTTGAAATAAAAATTGTTTTACTCTATATAACAAGTATTTCAAATGAGCCATACAGCTTATATTGTATGGCTCATTTGATTGCGTGCCTAGTGAGCGATTGATAGGGATATATATTTAATGAGATTTCTTTGATGCGTTTGGAAAACTTATAGAAAGGGTTTGAAAGAATGGGACAATTTCAAAGTAATTTACAAACAGCAACGCAAATTGCTACGAAAATGGGATCAGCCTCTGATAGGATTCAAAGTGCAACCAGTCGTTCTATAACAAAGGCGGCGCGTACAACGTTGTCTGTTAATTTCAAATCACAAGAAGCGAATCAGCAAGTTTTAGACTTGACGAAACAATTTTCCGCTGCCTTCCAGCAAGCGGTTGATAATATTCATTCGGTAGCTAAAGAATTTGAGAGAATGGATAACGAACTTCACAATACTTTTCGCTGATGTGACAACCTACGTAAAGTAAAATAGTAGGAGGAATATGATGAGTCAAGATATTGAAAAACAAATTAATCAAGTAAATCAAAAGTTACGAAGTGTATTTGAAGAACAGGACCGAAATCAATCTGCGATTCAAGCTCAAGAACAAGCGGAAGCAGATTTTTATGAATGTAGAAGTCGAAATCGTCGTTTGTTTGATCGAATTTTAGGAACTTGGCATGGTGATAGAGAAATGTCTCAGTTTTTTATGAATACGTATCAAGATGCACAACATATTGAACGAAAAGTCACATTTGAATTGGAAAACCAAAAAGAAACGCTGCTTAAAGAAAGACGAAACCTTAGTGATTTAGAAAACGACCTTTCCTATCAACAACAACAATTAGCGAGGGAGGTCAATGCATGAGCTTAAATATGTATTTAGGAGAAGTACAAGGCCAAACTCAAAGCATGAATGCTGTATGTAACGCTACTATTCAAGGTATGGAACAAGTCATTCAGTCAATTGATGCCTTTGCAATTGATACTGTTCTACAAGGACAAACTTATAGCAGTGCAAAATCATTTTTTGTACAAACCTTTCGTCCTTTAGCGCAAGGCATCATTTATCTGTGTGAAGAGTTAATTCGTCAGAACGATGCTTTTCCAAGTCAATTTCAATCACAAGTCGCTTCCACAGATGTAATTGAACAAGAAATATTAGAACAAATTCGAGAAATTGACCGAATGAAAGCAAGTATGGAAGCCATCAGTCAAGCTATGCCAATCCCAGGTATGGACGCTATGGCGAATCTTTTTACTGTGATGAGGAAAAAACTGCAAGAAAAGCTGGATCATTTGTATCAATTCAATCAGACCTCTAGTAATAATTATAGTACAGCACTTCAATTAGCAGCTAGTATTGCTGCAGGTCTTGCGGAAGTTCAAAGTGGGAAAGGGTTTAGTCCCGTAAGTGGTACGTTTAGTACACAAGGTTTGAATATGGAATGGACAACTTCAATTCAAACAATTACAGAAGATAGAAATCGTCAGACTGATAACCTTCTAAATAGTGGTACAATTGAAGAAGGAGCAATTGATGGTAGATTTTCATCGGAATCAGAAGAAAAAGGTTTTGATGGTAAAAAACTAGCAAGGGATATAGCTGGTGAAATAAGTGGTGAATATGATATTCGTCGGGCTTGGGATGGTGTTGATCCATCATCTGGAGAAAAACTGTCTACTTTGGACCGATTTTTAGCTGGTGGGATGGTAGTAGCTGGTCTTACCCCAATTGGAAAAATTTCGAAAGTTGGTAAGGGTGTAAAGATGACTGCTGACGCTACTAAGGTTGTAAATAAAACTAAAAAAGTACCTGTTGAGAAAGTAAATGAAGCTAAAGGTACAAGTGAAGTTAATAAGAAAGTCAGCGGAACTAGTGTAAGAGAAGAAAACGTTACTTATCGTAGGGTTCAAGGTGGTGATAGTAAAGAGTTAATTTTAGTTAATGATGATGGTACACTCTCTTTAAATAGTAAATGGAGGGCAGATCATAATTTAAATGTATCTACTGGAAAAGATCACTCTACATATTTCAAAAATAAACGAGCAGACTCATATATTGTGGAATTTGATGTACCACAGTATTTAGATGATTTAATTAGAGAAAATGCGATTTCTCAGAAGGGTTATAAAACTAATCCACTTAACCAAGGTAGAACAGCTCCTAAGATTGTTGACAAGGGTATTTTTGATAAATATGGATTTGAAGGTGTTGCATACGAATTACCTGACCCCATTAGTCGGTGGTTGGTAGAATACGGACGGAATGCTAAACTTATTAAGTAAGAGAGGAGAGCGTGTTAAATGATTAAGCCTTTATACGCCGAAAATATTATAGTAGGTGTAAAATATAAAAATAAGCTCAATTGGTATATAACTGAATCGGATTTATGGTATTTAGATTATAATCAAGCTGGATATTCTCCTAGTGAATATCCAGAGGAAAGAAAAGGCATTAGTATTTTAAATGAGACTACAATAGCTAACTTTTTAGAAAGAATAGAAAAATATAAAAGATTTACAGAAGATATTAGGTTAGAATTTTTAAGGGAACTAAGAACTAATAGAGAAGAAGCCTATTATGATTATAATCCATGTTTCCTAATAGACTTTGAGCGTTTAATTTTTTATTCTAATTATCCGGAATCAATATCTTTTGAAGAATATATTCCGAATAACTGGAGAGGTTATTTACAGCGATTTGATGAACAAGTACCCTATGAATATAGATATTGGGAAGATGAGAATAAAAACTATTTAGTTAGAGAGGATTAGGTCATGGAAGAAAATAAAGTAGTTATGATAAAAGAAACATTTAAAAATGAAGAAACTGGTGAACTAACGCCAGGAGTTACTATAATACTTGATGGGAATTTAAGGGAAGTGTTGGAGATAATTATGGAAAAAGAAGGCTATTCGGATTATCCAGAAGCTTTAAAAGAAGTAATCTTTGAAGGGATTCATCATTTTGTGAAAAGAAATAAATAATAAGCTGACATATACTTTTAAGGTAAAGGGCAATTCTGAAAGGGATATGCCCTTTTTATTTTTTAAATTTGAAATGTAACTCAGATATTATCTTTTTCTTCCTTATTGATACCAATATATTTTAAGTGTAATTTATGAGGTGCTATGATTGAGTATTTCTTACAACATAGCGAAATCTTTTGTTTGTTTATAGAACCAATAGCCGAAGGTTTTGCGCATGGTGTGAGTCCCAATAGATTCGATACCAGCAAAATCTTTGGCTTTTTGAAATTTTTGATAAGCCTAGATTTTATTGATGGGTTGATCTTCTTTTCGAGAAGGGAATAATATTTCACAGAAGGTGTAAAATGGGATGTTGATTTAGATGGTGATGGTGAAGATAATAGTATTAAGGATAGGGTGAAAACGGGTTCGAAAAAAGCTTGGTCAACAGTTGCGGGGTGGTTTAATTAACATGAAAAAAAATACAGATTTTAATAAAAAAGCTTTTGAATATTATATGGCTCTTTATGCTGTAAATGATATAAGATCGACTATAATTACTCTTGTGATTGGGATAGCAGATATATTTGTGCTTTTACCTGCTTTTGCGAATCCTGTTCAACCGATATATATGTACATAATAGTTCCACCAGTTGCTTTTTTAAATGTATGGGCAATATGGATTGCTATAAACCCTCGGAAACGGCAATTACAATACACTCTATTTCGTGGGGTATTTGGCATCGTATGTTCAGTAGGATTATTAATTATAACCCAAAAGTTTGCATATGGAATGTTAGGATTACAAACTCCAATCTATTTTGTTTTTCAGTTGGTTTGTATATTTTTGCTTTGAATCATTATTATAAAAACCATATTAAAAAACTTCAGGGACCAATCAAAAAATCAAAATCATCGAAAAAAAACTCTGGTTTCGGAGTATTGGCTTTTGTAGGATTGGGTCAACTCGTTGCTAATATCAGTCTTGGTTTTGCAACACAAAAGATGGTAGCAATTGTATTAATGTGTGTATACTCCATGCTTTCGTTTATTTTGTTTCATTTCATTATGGAACTCCATAGGTACTATTATTTAAGGAAGCATATAGAAGATGGGGGTAGAACACATGAAACCTTTTAAAGAGGTTTATTGAATTTTAAGTATTGTGATTTATGGAAGGGAACCAAAACTTATGGTTAAAGAACCTGTGATGTATGACTATATTGGCTGTTTTTATCCAGAAGGAGGAAAGCTGATATGCAAGCATTTAAAGTCGGGAAATTAGTCACATTCCTTGCAATTATAATACTTCTTGTAGTTGCTATTTTATCTCCTTACAACTTATTTAAAAAGATTTATTTTATTATTGGTGTTCTTATTATTGGCGCAATTTCACTTGGTGCAAATAAATTCTTTGAACTGATACACAGTAAATTTAATAAGAAATGATATTACTTATGTGATAGGGAAATTCCCCTCTAAATCCTTAATGATTTAGAGGGGAATTTCTACAATATGATTTTACCGGATTACGTGGAACTAAATTAGTCCATCACCATATTGGTGGTGGTCAAGCTGTTGGGATTCCGCTGCTACTACATCCTGGTTTTGGAGGGATTCATAACGCAGAAAAAGCGATTGAAGCATGGGGGAAAAGATGCAGGGATTGAACCACCCCCATATTCTAATGCAGCACATCATCTAACACCTTGGAACGATAGTAGGGCAGAAAAGGCACAAAAATTATTAAAGGAATTTGGGATAGACCATGATTCGGCGGCTAATGGAGTATTTTTACCTTATAAAGTTAATGAATACGTGACTACTGAGGTCTTACACATAGGGAAGCATAGTTCAGAGTACATACTTAAAGTAGAGAGTATTAAGTCTTGTTAAGAAACGGGGCGGTACTCAAGAAGATGCTGTTGACGCCTTACATGATATAAGAGAGCGTTTATTGAATGGTGAATTAAAATTAAATAAACCGAAGAAAGAGTAATCTTATAATAGAAAAATAACAAAGGAGAGTAAAAATGAAAATTTGGGAATTAAAGAGTTCATTTGATGACTATGAATCCTTTCAACTATTGAACTTAGAAGATTCTAAAAAGTATTTTGAAGGAAAAATTGACTCGGCAGTAAAAGCATCTGATTCATGGGGAGAAATACGTATTAAATGTGTAGAAGAAGGAAATCAAAGTAATTTGCCTCATTTTTGGGGAGAAGTTGGTACACCAATGGTTAGTGGGAAAGCTAAAAAATTTTTAGAGTCTATACTTGGTGATAATGTAGAATTTCTGCCCCTAATTCATGATGTGACGGGAGAAGTGTATTATATAATTAACGTTTTAAATGCACTAGATGCTATTGACTATGAGAAAGCTATACTAAAGAAACTACGTTCTGGTTTAGTAATAGATTTCAAAAAATACGCATTCTTACCTAATATGGTTAAGAACCAAACAATATTCAAAGTTTACTTAAATGAAATATTACATATTCCTTCCGTTTTTGTATCAGATGAATTTAGAAATACAGTGTTAGAAAGTGATTTAAAAGGTTTTGAATTTATAGAGGTATGGGATTTAGAAGCAAACATATAAAAGAAAGGCCTAAAATAATTGATAGGAGTTAGTGACATGGATGTAAAGGATTTAAAAATTCTAAGAATGTTAAACAATTATGAGGGAAATGAAAAAGAAATTTTTGAACTGATTCAAGCTGAAGCAATGGTGAATTTTATATGTGGAAAAATCTGATTTTGGAAATTGGAGATATATTGAAAAGTGTTAATTATAAGCTGAAGACACCTGCAACGGATACTGAAGTTCAAAGATTAAGAGAACATGTAAAAGAGAAATTTAATGTTGATTTACCGAGGGAATACGAAGAGTTTCTTAAAACTGTAAATGGTTTAGACTTTGATGGACTGGTACTTTACGGAGTTGATTCTTCTTTACTAGAAACAAAAAAAGATGAACATATTTGCGGCTTTATAGACACGAATGAGATTTGGTATGAAAATGAATTTCAAAAAGAGTATCTTTTCTTTGGCGATTCAAATATTGCGTGGTTTTGTAAGAGCTTATCAGACGGTACTTATTTAGAACTTGATAAACCATCAGGTACGGTAATGAACACATATAATGATTTTAATACAATGCTTGAGGAAGCGTTAAAAATAACTCTTCTTTAATAGGGGGGTATTAAAAATTATGTTTAATTTTTTAAAAGAATATGTTGTAGCAGACAGAAGTGTCCGTTCTAAACAAAAACCTATTTTCTATCCTATATATCAAGATGAGATAGATGAGGCAGAAAGCTTATTACAAATGGAACTTCCAAAAGAACTGAAACGCTTTTATCAAGAAATAGGTTGTGGTTTTTTAAAGTCTGATACAAGAACGTTTTTCAACAGATTTATGGACCCGATTTCAGTTGCAGATTTCCGTTTAAGGCAAGATATTTATGAATATAATCCAAACCTAGATGATGTAGATGATGATGATTCATTAGTGTTTTTTGAAGTAACAGAACTTAACTTTTTAACAATTAAATTTAAAGAGTGATTGGGTATTAAGATTAATTAATGGAATGAAAGATTTGGATTAAATGCACCTATTATTAAATTTGGGAATAATATCTCTAACGCTGAAAAATATTTGATTTAGGGGTTATTTTCAGTATTTTAGAAATAATCAAAGCAAAAAAAGTAGAATGTTTCATGATTAGAATTGATTATATGCTAATATTCAATAGAAAGATTTGATGTTTGAAAATTCGCAACAAAATCTCATAATATGTTTAGTAAAATTAACCGATTCAAATTTTACTCATTATGTATTAAAGGGAAAATGAAAAAAACTTGGTCAACAGTAGCAGGGTGGTTTAATTAACATGAAAAAAAGTATAGATTTTAATAAGAAAGCTTTTGCACATTATATGGCTCTTTATCCTGTAAATGAAATAAGAGTCCACGTAATTGTTCTTGTCCTTTTGGGGGCAGACGTGTTTGTTCTTTTGCCTGCGTTCGCAAATCCTTTTCAATTACTCTATGTATATATAGTAACTCCTCCAGTTATTTTTTTAAATTTGTGGGCGATATGGATTGCTATCAATCCTCGGAAACGACAATTACAATACACCCTATTTCGAGGAGTATATGGCGCCATATGTTCAGTCGGATTATTGGTTATAACTCAAAAATATGCTTATGAAGTGTTACAATTACAAACTCCCATCTATTTTATTCTTTCATTTGGTTTGTATGGTTTTGCTTTGTATTATTTTTATAAAAATCATATTGAAAAACTTCAGGAACCAAGAAAAAAATCAAAATCAGCGAAAGGAACTGGTGGTGTAAAAGTAGCAACTATTGCAGCGGGATCGGGGCAGTTAATTGCTAATATAATTCTTAGCATTGCAACACAACAGATGGGGGCAATTGTATTTATGTCTGCATGCACAGTGATTTCGTTTGTTTTGTTTTATATGATTATAGAACTCCATAAGTATTATTATTTACGGAAGCATATAGAAGATGGAGGGAAAATACGTATAGGCTTTTAAAGAGAATTTGTTGGATTTCAAGTGTATAATCGCATTCTTCTTATGGAAGCCATTCACGAGACTTATAGCAATAAAAGATGTATAAGTGGAAGATTATATTCTAGTAAAACATCTGAAGGAATGTAAATTAGGTTTGTTCTTATTAATGATAAGATTATAACTGTTTATCCAATGTATTAAAGAATGTGAGGTACTCAAAAATGAAAGTAACTACTCAGCCCATAGTTTAAAAATGCAAGACAATATAGAGGTAATTGCTAAGAAGCACTCCCCCTAAGCTTCAGATGAAATTAAATGATTGAATATTTATATTTAAATAAATGACTATTTATGCTTTAATATTTCTATGTACATAACTGGGATGATTAGGAAATTATATTTAATATGTTTTAAGAAAGGGGAATGTTTTTTATATGGAAACTCCAGAAAATCAATTTAAACGTGCACTTAATCCTTGGTTCTCCATTTGGACAAAACCACGTGATACAATGAAAGAAATTTTTATATCCAAACCTAAGAATGTGTTTTTACTCATTTTATTAGGCTCATTCGTACAGACTTTAGATCGAGCATCTTCTAAAAATATGGCGGATTCAATAAGTAGTCCATTTTCAATAATCTCAATAGTTATATTCGGTACCTTCGTTGCTTTCTTAATTTATTATTTTTTGCTACCAGCGTTATTTAATTGGGTGGCAAAAAAACTTGGTGGACAAGGTACTTTTGAAAAAACACGTTACTCAGTTGCCTATTCTTATATCCCTTACGTTTATTCTCTTATATTAGTTTGGGTGCCTTCATTTTTCTTGTTTGGGATAGAAAACTTTACGAGTGAGACACCGAAAATGGATAGTAGCATAACTTTAACGATTTTGTTTATTATTTTTGCCATAATTGATGTAGTTATTGGAATTTGGACAATCATTATTTCCTTAAAATGTTTAGGAGAAGCACACCAATTTTCAGCATGGAAAGCATTATTAACAATAATAGTGTCCTTTATGATTATCATTCTTCCTTTGGTAATAATAGTATTTCTTATAGTAGGGGTTACAATCCTTTAATAATTTATTTGCTTCTTATGAGCTTAGAAATTTAATTGAGGTTTGGGGACAAGCACAAAATAAGAGGAAAGAAATATATGCTATTAAAAAAAAATCCAGAAGATCCGGTTTATCAGTTCTTAGCAGCAACATTTCATCAAGATACATTTTACGAAGAAGCACTCCAAGAGTTACTTGAAGAAGAAAGTACGGAATATTTACAAGACGCTATTATTTTTCTAACTGAATTTATTCAAAGTGATTATAGTGATAAAGAAAAAAATGAGTACATACAGTTTTCTACAGATGGGATATATTTTGAAGGATTAGAAATAACACCATTAGAATGGCTTGAACAAACAGTTAAAACGCTAAAACAAGCATTAAAAAACACTTAATAAAAAAATCGACCGCCCCGTAATAGGCGGTCTTTATGTTGGTTCTGGGCAAGTTATCGGAGGGATTGTAGAAGGATTCAATTCACTAGATGATACAGTAACAAAAGAAAATATTAAGTATGCTATAGGTCATCCCTTAGAGACAGCATATACCATGTATAATACTTTTTCTGATTCATTTGTGAATGATTTTTGGCATGGTGATGCAGAAAGTCGTGCAAAATGGGGAACAAGTACTTTTATGGAAGTTGGGATAGGATGGATTGGGGATAAAGGGATAGGCAGAGTAGGGAAAATAACTACACTCGGTGAAGGCGCGAATCTAGCAAAATTCTCAGAAGGTATCTCTTCCGTTTCGAATCAAATACCATTGAAAGACCAATTTGCTTTTGCTGGTGGAACTACTTTAAAATCCAATATTACAGGTAATACTTTTACACAAGCTAAAGATACTTTTTTATTCTTCGATAAATTCAAAGCACACCCTAATTCTGTTTTCTTGAATAATAAAGCTGTTGAACATCTTTTTCATAGAAACTTTAATAGAAATAGAGAACCTGGTGGGTACCATCATGAGAGTATGATGGGAGGCGGAAAAATAAAACCTGGAACTGAGTCACCACCTAATCGTTTTGGTGTATATACTGCTGAAATCGAAGTTAATGGGGTTCTAAAGGAATCACCATCGACCTTTTTCCCAAAACATTGGGATAGAACTAAAGTAATGGAAGCCATTCATGAGGCTTTTAATAATAAAAGACATCGACATGGCAATGTATATTCTGGTAAGACTTCTGAGGGAATGGAAATTAGATTTGTTCTTATTAATGATAAAATTATAACTGTTTATCCAAAGTACTAAAGATGGTGAGGTACCAAAAATGAAATATGATTATAAAATAACAAAATATGAAGATGTAGATTCTTTAAAAATAGAATTGCCTAAAGAAATAGAAATTGTAGCCACATTTTTAGAAGATGATATCCAAGAGATTCCCATTAAATGGTGGTTACAACAAATCGATGAAGTATTAAACAATATAAAAGAATATAATGAATTTCAAGGTAATCTATGTGCAGTTCAAGTGAAAAAAGAAGAAACTCTGCTAGTCGATTTATATTCTAATCATGATCCTAATATATGTAAAATAGAAACAACTGAACTTAGAGATTTAATTGAGATATGGGGACAAGCGCAAAAAAATGTATAAAAATAACAATTTAAAAAATAATTTTTATAAAAACATTTAAATTAAGACTCTTCTTAAGTGTGGGCTAGATAGCTCACGCTTTTTATTTCGGGTGACTATAACATTTATTTTTAAAATTTATAATCATACTATTTGTTGCGAACAAACTTTCAAAGAATCTATTGGTGCTACAGCTAATTGAAGGCGTATTAACAATTTGAGAGTAGTTATTGATAAGAATGAAAATGTAATAGCTGTGTTCCTAAAGAATAAGAAAAGTTTAACATGAGTTTATTTTTTTTATTCGGGGAATATGGGCGTAATTGGTTATCGAGAAAAAATTCAGGAGAATAAAATTATGAAAAAAATAAACCATGAATTATTTGGTGAAATTGTTCACGATTTATATTGGAGCGGACAACAAAAGATAACTATTTTTGGGCAGGAAAAAATAGTTTCTTTAACTATTGATGGAGAAGAAGATGATTTAATTCCTAAAGTTTAAGAAGAAGCATATAGGAAGTTCATTACTGATATAAACAAACTTACAAAAGAAGCTGAACAAGCAATATTCGAGTATTATAAAGAAGAATATATGGAATATAGAGATATGGTAGGTGATGAATCTGCTGATAAAATAGCGCCGATTATAACAACCATTCAAGAACTAGGAAAATTGGTGGAACCTGTTGGGTTAATTATATTACCAGATTTTGAAGATGGAATTAGAAGAGTTGGATTAATATTCAATTGTACCTGGGAAGAGGACGGTGTCGGGGTGAAATTTGAAAATGAGCAAGTTGTAGAAGTTGGTTATCAAGACATCGTTATTTAAACTTCAAATTATGTGCTGTCACTATATCGAATAGAAGCTGGGTTTGTAAAATAACAATGAAACTACGTGTTTTTTCGTCATACAAAAACCTCTACATATAAGTAGAGGTTTTTAAATTATATATGAATGAATTATGCTTTTTTAGATAAAGCAAATCGAGTTCAGATAAACGAAGATTATAGAATACATAATTTTAACTAGACTTATTATTAGCTAGTTTATCCCCACCACCAAGCTCCGCCTCAATCTGCGAAGTCTTCGATGACTCATCCATACGCCAATACGTAATAAAGCTGATCGCGATACATCCAGCTACGTAGAAGTAGAAGAGTGATTCCATTCCGATACTCTTTAGCCATAATGCGATGAACTCAGCTGTTCCGCCGAATATCGCAACGGTTAGTGCATATGGTAAACCTACGCCGAGTGCGCGAATTTCAGTTGGGAAGAGTTCTGCTTTTACAATTGCGTTAATCGATGTGTAACCAGTAACGATAATGAGACCGACCATCATGAGTAAAAATGCTACGATTGGTTCTGTCGTTTTTTCCATGAAGAAGAAGATCGGTGCTGTTAGTAATGTTCCGAGAATACCGAAAGCCATTAATAGTGGGCGGCGTCCAATTTTATCGGATAATAGCCCCGCAATCGGTTGAAGTACGACGAAAATAAGTAGTGCGACAAAGTTAATCCAGCTTACAACTTCTTTCGGAAGGCCGACTGTGTTTACCATGAACTTTTGTAAATATGTTGTGTACGTATAGAATGCAACAGTGCCTCCGAGTGTTAGGCCGACTACTGTTAATACTGCTTTCGGATGTTTCATAAGAGCGCTAATGGTTCCTGCGCTTTCGCGTTTTTGCGATTTTATGTTTGAGAATTGCTCTGATTCATCCATCGTGCGGCGAAGCCATAATACAGCTACTGCGCCCATCGCCCCAATAATGAATGGAATACGCCATCCCCAAGCTTTCATATCTGGTTCGCTTAGTAATTGCTGAAGAACAATTTGAACACCTAACGCAACCATTTGCCCAGCAACGAGCGTTACATATTGGAAGCTTGAATAAAAACCACGGCGACCACTACTAGCCATTTCAGATAAATACGTTGCGGAAGTTCCGTACTCTCCGCCAAGTGATAATCCTTGCAGTAAACGAGCAAGAACTAAAATAATTGGTGCCATAATACCGATGCTTTCGTAACTAGGTGTACAGGCGATAATTAAAGAACCACCGGCCATAACTGTAATCGAAAGCGTTAATGCTGCCCGGCGTCCGTGCCGATCTGCATATCGTCCCATTAGCAAACTGCCGATAGGGCGCATTAAAAATCCAACTGCGAAAATAGCTGCTGTGTTCAGTAATTGACTCGTTGGATCACCTTTAGGAAAGAACTCTGCTGAAAAATAAACAGCGAAAGCAGAGTAAACGTACCAGTCGTACCATTCAATTAAATTGCCGACAGAACCTTTGAAAATATTACCGGCGACTCGGTTAGATTTTGCTTGAGCCATACTAATTCCTCCTCTTGCTTATAAATAAAATGATATTTATGAAAGCGCGTTCAATATAGTTGAATTGTACTGTTCATGAATTAAAATCTCAATATTATGACAATTTTATTCTTTTTGTACTTTATGTACATGGATATTTTTAATAGTTGCTTCATTTTCAGTTTTGTCATAATAATAGAAAAAGGAGATTGATAGTTTTGAATATTTTATCAAAGGATATGAAATATGAAGAAATCACGCAAAGTATCATTGCAAACGAAAATAGTAAGCTTAATTATTACGTTAATTTTATTTGTCGTTCTCCTATTAGCAGGAATATTTGTTTACATTCAGTCCGTTGATACGAAACGTCAAGTGGAACAGCTAGCACTGCAAACGGCTAAATCTCTTTCTTTTATGCCAGCTATAAAAGATGCTTTTCAATATAACGAACATAAAAGTAGCATTCAATCCATTGCGGAACAAGTTCGTGAGCAAGCTGGTGCGGATTATGTAATTGTGGAAGATCGCTATGGGTTTATGTATTCCCATTCTAATTCGGAGTTGATTGGTACAAAGAGTAACAATCCATATAACTATGAAGCGCTCACTTTTGGCGGATACTATACGCTCGAAGGAAAGGGTTCAAGTGGCCCAGCTTTAATGGCGAAGGCACCTATTATTGTTCATAACGGAGACTACGATCAAGTTGTAGGCGTTGTGACAGTAGAGTTTTTAATACAAGGTATTGAATCTAACATATTGAGCAGAACGAAAGAAATTATCCTCTTTTCCTTAGCGGTATTATTAGCCGGAATTGTTGGTGGCATTCTTTTAGCGCGTAGCATTCGTAAAGATACACTCGGTTTAGAGCCCAATGAAATCGCAGCGTTATACCGGGAACGAAGTGCGATACTACTATCTATAAAAGAAGGAATCATCGCCATTGATCAAAACGGTTTTATTACGATGATGAACACCTCGGCAGAAGAAATGCTTCATGTAAATGATGATTATATGCAGCAGCACATTTCAAAAGTTTTACCTGATTTTAATATGGAAAGAGTGCTAGAAAACGATCAAGAAATCGCGTTTCAAGATAAAGTGTTTATTTTAAATAGGACGCCGATACTTGAAAATAACAGTACGGTAGGCGTTGTATGTAGTTTTAGAGATAAAACAGAACTGCAAAACTTAGTGAATACGATATCTGAGGTAAGAAAGTATTCGGAGGACTTACGTGCTCAAACGCATGAATTTACAAATAAACTTTTCGTCTTATCAGGATTACTTCAGTTAGGGCACTACAAAGAAGCAATTGAATTTATCCAACAAGAATCTAATATTCATCAAAGTCAAAATCATATTTTATTCCATCAAATTCATGATGCAAAAGTACAAGCTATTTTATTAGGTAAAATCGGAGCAGCATCTGAGAAGAAAATTGATTTTCATATTGAAGGAGATAGTGCGCTTCGTCCATTACCAGAACATATAAAAGTGTCGCATCTTATTACGATTCTTGGAAACATAATCGATAATGCATTTGATGCGGTGAGTGGGCAAGAGGAGAAGAATGTTTCTTTCTTTGTTACGGATATTGGGCACGATATTGTGTTTGAAGTGATAGATAGCGGGATAGGGATACCGGCAGAAAAAATAACGACCATTTTTCAAAAAGGATTTTCAACGAAAGGAACTGATCGTGGTTACGGACTAGCAAACGTGAAAGAAATGGTAGATCTACTAGAGGGAACAATTGAAATTCAAAACGAGAAAAATGGGGGAGCGATTTTTACAATTTACCTTCCGAAAACATTTAGAGAAAGTACATGACAAACAGGGGGATGGGCATATGTTGAAGGTTGCAATTGCAGAAGATGATTTCCGCGTCGCGCAAATTCAGGAAGAGTTTTTATCAAAAATAAAGGACGTAAAAGTGATTGGGAAAGCATTGAATGCGAAAGAAACGATGGAATTACTACAAAGGGAAGAAATTGATTTACTTCTATTAGATAATTATTTACCAGACGGAATTGGAACCGACTTATTACCACAAATCCATGCTGATTTTCCAAACGTTGACGTCATTATGGTTACTGCGGCAAATGAAAACCATATGCTAGAAAAAGCAATTCGAAACGGCGTAAGCAACTATCTTATAAAACCGGTCACGTTAGAAAAATTCGTTCGCACAATTGAAGACTATAAAAGAAAGAAGCAATTATTACATAGTAACAATGAAGTGAATCAAGCACTTATCGATAACTTCTTTGGCCTTTCGCAAACACAAGACATAAAAAACTTACCGACAGGTGTAGATCCGTTAACACTGCAAAAAGTGAAAGGGATTATAAAAGGATTCGAAGAGGGCATTACAATAGAAGAAATGGGCGAACAAATGGGGGCCTCCAGAACAACCGCAAGAAGATACTTAGAATATTTAGTAGCGACCGGCGAATGCACAGTAGAGTACACATACGGCATTATCGGACGACCAGAACGAAAGTACCGAATAGGACGAGGAATATGAAAAAACGATTATTACTATGTATATGGATCATGACAGGAGTAATAGCTGGTTGTTCTTCGGAAAAATCCCATACGAATAAAGTAAACATAGACAAAGTAGAAATCGTTGCGCCAAACGTTCAAGGAGCAGGATGGGACTTAACAGCACGAGCGATGCAACAAACGTTGACAGAAGAAAAAATCTTCACAAAACCAATTACTGTCACAAACAAAGTAGGCGGCAGCGGTGATGTCGGATGGAAATATACGAAACAAAAAGGCGGTCACGTACTGGCGATTAACTCAAGCTTACTCATAACGAACAACCTACTAGGCCACAGTAAACTAACATATAAAGACTTCACACCACTCGCGACACTAGCATCGGACTGGGAAGTCGTTGTTGTATCAAAAGAATCAAACATAGAAAACGCAAAACAACTAATGGAACAACTAAAACAAAACAAGGAAAACTTCAAAATCGGCGTTGCCCCAGGCCTAGGAAACGACGATCACCTATCATTCGTACAAGTAAGCAAAGCATTCGGCATAAACCCTGCCGAACTACAATTCTTCGTCTACGAAAACAAAGAAAAAATCATAAACGCCCTAACGAACAAACAAATAGGCGCCGCAACCATGACCCTATCCGAAGCCGAAAAACAATACAAAGCCAGCAAAATAAAAATACTAGCCGTATCCGCACCAAAACGCCTAGACCGACTACCAGAAATTCCAACGTGGAAAGAACAAGGAATCAACGTCATCTTCCAGCACTGGAAAGGAATTATGGGCCCGAAAGATATGACGGAGGAAGAGGTTGCTTATTGGGATGGTGTGATTAAGAGGATGGTGGAGAGTGATAGTTGGAAGGGGATTTTGAGGGAGAGGGGTTGGGAGAGTTTTTATAAGGGGAGTGGGGAGAGTAGGGGGTTTTTGGAGGAGAGTGATTTTAGGTACGAGGAAATGGTGAAAAAAGAGGCTTAAAAGGGAAGTGTTCAATCAGGCTTTATTTTTGTAGTTACTTCTATATAATATAAAAGAGATGAGAGTGTTAGGCTAATTACATTAAAAGAGCTAGATAGGGATAGATAAAATCTAGCTTACTGATTAAAAATATATTAGTCGTTAAAAGATATAAAAGGCATTTTTCAGTCTATAAAGTGTGGAAACATAAAGTATAGAGTTTCTGTGAGATTTAAGGAGGACATAATGAAGAAAAATATTTATGTTGTTGGAGCAGTAATTGTTCAAGATGAGAAAATTTTATGTGCACAAAGAGGACCATCTAAATCGCTACCTCTTATGTGGGAATTTCCAGGTGGGAAAATAGAAGAGGGAGAAACACCTCAAGAGGCGTTAAAGCGTGAAATTGATGAAGAAATGCATTGTAGCGTGCAGATTGGTGAGCAAATTGATTATACAGCCTATGAGTATGATTTTGGTATTGTTCATTTGAAAACTTTCTATTGTAAACTTGTTGAAGGAAGTCCGGTTCTAACTGAGCACGTAGCAATTAAATGGTTATATCCGAATGAACTAGCAGCTTTAGAGTGGGCACCTGCGGATATCCCGACTATTGAGAAATTATCAAAAGAATCGATTGTAAAGTAATTTGAAAAAAACTATTCGTTTTATACGGATAGTTTTTTATATTTGTAATAAATTTGCACTTTAAATCAGTGAGTAATACAATTAATATAAAAAATTGTCATAAATGGTGATCATATGGAGAATTTTATTCAAAAATTAGAGGGGTCTTTATATAAAGGGTTTATTGATCAAAAACATAATCATCCTGGAATATATAAGCCGAAATTATTAGTAAACAATACGAAAAAAAATGAAAATGTTTTAAGCTCATTATTGGAGGAGCTAGAAAATAGTACATCTTTTATTTTCTCAGTAGCTTTTATTACAGAAAGTGGGCTAGCGACTTTAAAATCACATTTCCTTGATCTTAAACAAAAAGGGGTTAAAGGACGTATATTAACATCTACATTCTTAAACTTTAATACACCAAAAGTGTTTAGAGAGTTAATGAAACTTGAAAATGTAGAAGTAAGATTAACAAATTTATCTGGTTTTCATTCAAAGGGATACATATTTGATAACAAAACACATTGTTCATTAATAGTTGGTAGTTCAAATCTGACTGCACATGCTTTGAAGGTAAACTATGAATGGAACGTCAAGTTAACATCGCATGAAGATGGAGAGATTGTTCAACATTTTAAAAATCAATTTGAAGAAGTTTGGGAGCATTCTCAAGTATTAACTGAAGAGTTAATTGGAAATTACGAAACAATATATGAACAAGTTGCAGAAAATAAGTTACTAGATCGAGTTATAGAATTACCTGGTCAATATCATAATTGAATTGAAGAAGCTTTGAAAATTACCCCAAATAAAATGCAACAAGCTGCGTTAAAAGAAATACAAACTATTCGAGACGCTGGAAAAGAAAAAGGATTAGTTATCTCTGCAACAGGAACGGGGAAGACATATCTTTCAGCATTTGATGTCAGAAGTTTTGCACCTAAACGGATGCTATTTATTGTTCACCGAGAGCAAATATTAAATAAAGCAAAATCAGATTTTCAAAAGGTTCTTGGTGGAGTAGATGAGGATTTTGGAATTTTATCAGGATCAAATAGGCAAATAAATGCTAAATATTTATTTGCGACAATCCAGACTATTTCAAAGGAAGAAAATTTACATCAATTTGATCCTGGGTTATTTGATTATATTTTAATAGATGAAGTTCATAAAGCTGGTGCTAGTTCTTATCATAGAGTCATTGATTATTTTAAACCGAAATTTTTAATGGGAATGACCGCTACACCTGAACGTACAGACAATTTTAATATTTATGAGCTATTTGATTACAACATTGCTTATGAAATTCGATTGCAAGAAGCACTTGAAGAAGATATGCTTTGTCCTTTTCATTATTTTGGAGTTACTGATTTTGAATATAATGGTGAAAAGATAGATGACACTACTGTTTTATCTAAGCTTGTTACGGAAGAACGAGTGGATCATATAGTTGAAAAAGTAAAATATTACGGTTTTTCTGGTAAGAAAGTAACAGGACTAATGTTTTGCAGCCGAAAAGATGAGGCAGAACAATTATCACATGCCTTAAATAATAGAGGTTTTCGCACATTTGCATTAACCGGCGATCATTCCCAAGAGGAAAGAGAACTGCGGGTGAATCAATTAGAAAATGGCATACTGGATTATATTTTAACAGTAGATATTTTTAATGAAGGTATTGATATTCCGAGTGTGAACCAAGTTGTTATGTTGAGACAAACTCAATCAAGCATTATCTTTATACAGCAGTTAGGGCGTGGACTTCGAAAACACGATTCGAAGGATTTTGTTACGATTATTGATTTTATTGGAAACTATAAAAATAACTATTTAATTCCGATTGCCCTTTCAGGAGATAGATCACAAAATAAAGATAATATACGTAGATATACAAATGACACGAGTTATATTAAAGGTATTTCAACAGTTAACTTTGAAGAGATAGCGAAAAAGCAGATCTTTAAAGCGATTAACAATAGTAATTTAACAGCAATGAAAGTATTGAAGGAAGCTTTTGCTGAGTTGAAAAATAGAATAGGAAGAACTCCATATCTATATGACTTTATAGTAAACCATTCTATTGATCCAGTTGTACTTGCAGAAGGATATTCGAACTATTATCAGTTCTTATTGAAAATGAAAGAAGATGTCCCTGCATTAACAGAGTACGAAAATAAAGTTTTAACGATGTTTTCATTGGAAGTATTGAATGGAAAACGTAAAAACGAAATCGTTTTGTTAGACTTATTATTAAAGCAAGAAAAAGTTGATAAGGATGAGTATATAAAACAACTTGAAGAATCTAATTGCTTAACAGATGATGAAACGATTACTTCAGTACAACGAATTTTTGAATTAGAGTTTTTCTCACAAAACAGTCAAAAGAAATATGGAGAAAAGCCAATTCTCTCTTTACAGGACGATAAGATGTATATGTTTAATGATTCTATCCGAAAAAGCTTAGAACAAAATCAATACTTTAAGCGTATGGTTATGGACATTATTAAAAGTGCAAGGAAAAAGAGCAAAAACTATGAGTGTGATAGTAACCTTACTGTATATAAAAAATACTCAAGAAAAGATGTGTGTAAACTTTTAAATTGGCATAATGACGAGAGCTCAACTATGTATGGTTATAAGACAAAGTACTATACTTGTCCAATATTTATCACATACCATAAAAATGATGAGGTAGAATCCAGTGTGGACTACGGTGATGAATTCCTTAATCAAGATGTTCTTAAATGGTATACAAGAAGTAATAGAACATTAAAATCAAAGGAAGTTCAAACAATTATTGATGCTAAAGAAAATAATATTGACGTCCATATTTTTGTGAAAAAAGATGATGACGAGGGAAGCGACTTTTACTATTTAGGAAAAGCGACACCTGATAAAGCAAGTGTAGAACAAACTGAAATGAAAGATAAAAATGGAAAAGAACTACCTGTTGTTACGATGAATATGATTATGGAGAAATCAATTGATAATAAGATCTATGATTATATAAAGGACGGTAATGTTTTGTAGGTATATTAAATTTTTAATATCTTTATGTTTCTAAAATTATTAAGCGAATATAGATGGGGCTGTATCAAAATGACATCGGAGTATGCTTTTGATATGGTCTTTTTTATTGGAATTTAATATGTTTTTTATTAGATTTGTGGATTCATTTAATTGGTTTAAGCAGAATGTGGAGATGGGTCTTTCTAATCGAAGTAACCGATAACTAACCCCTCCTAAGCCCCTTACAAGCCCCTACCAAGTAATAAATCACTAAGAAAAAACACAACAAAAACAAAAACAACAACAAACACCGTAGTAGGCGTCGAAAAAAATTTTGAAATAACACGCCAAAAACCTGGCCCTCCTTTCTATATATAGTACAAAGAGGGATTTTTCATTTTTGAATGGAGACAGGAGGAATTAGGATGGCGGTGTATCGTAATGTGCAGGTGAATTTTTGGCAGGATGATTTTGTTTTGGATTTGACGCCGGAGGAGCGGTATTTTTATATTTATTTGTTAACTTGTTCGAAGACGACGCAGTGTGGGATTTTTCCTTTTCCGAAGCGGTTAGCTGAGATGGAGACGGGTTATAACCGGGAGACTGTTGATAAGCTTTTGCAGCGCTTCATTGATTATGGAAAGATCCTTTATGATGCGGAGACGCGGGAGTTATTCATTTTAAATTGGCTTCGTTATAATCCTGTGACGAATACAAATGTGGAGAAGTGTGTGCTCCGTGAGCTGAAGGGTGTGAAGAATAAGGAGTTTGTACATATGTTTTTGCAGAAGTGTGCGGAGGAGGAGCTGAATGTTCCGATGCTTTTAGCACATTTCGGTATGCCTAGTGATATGACTATGGATGATGTTGATCCAGTTTGCGAGGAAACAGTGGAAGAAGAGGTTATAGAGGAGGAAACGGGAAGTAAGGTGTTCACGTTTTATGAACAACATTTTGGTAGTTTGTCTCCGTATACGGTAGAGGAATTGAATGCATGGATGAATGATTTGTCAGAGGAGCTTGTGCTGAAGGCTCTTCAAATTTCGTATGAGAATAAAAATCGGAAGATGGCTTATGTGAAGGGGATTTTGCGGGGATGGCACGGGAAAGGATTTACGAAAGTGTCTGAGGTTGAGGCGGATACGGCAAGGTTTCGAAAGAAGGAGTCGTCTGTTAGTAGTGGAGAGACGGAGAATTTTTTGGCGAAGTGTGAGGAGTGGGAGAAGAATACGCCGTCAGAGGAAGAGTTGCAGCGCTTTTTAGCGGAACGCGGGTGGCGGCCATGAGTATTCAAAATGTGGAGGCGGAAAAGACGGTGCTAGGTTCTCTATTACTTGATGGAGAGCTTATGAAGGAGTGCCGTTTGACGGAGCACTATTTTTCTATGCCCGTGCACAAGTCTATATTTCAGTTAATGCGAAAAATGGAAGAGGAGGGGCAACCGATTGATCTTGTGACGTTCATTTCTAGAGTAGATCCGAATTTTTTGAAGGGGATCGGGGGAATGGAGTATTTTATAGGATTAATGGATGGTGTGCCTGCGACTAGTAACTTCTCTTATTATGAGGGGCTTGTTCGAGGTGCCTGGAAAATGTATCAGGCGGGTGTTCTCGGGCACAAGATGGGAGAGCGTCTTATTGCAGAGAAGAATGAGAAAGTTATTGGTGAGACGATTACGGCACTTTGTGAGTTAGAGGAAAAGGACTGCGTATGTGAGTTTGATTTGAAGGATGCGTTAGTTGGTTTGTATGAAGAGCTTCATCAAGATACGAAAGAAATTACAGGTATTGAGACTGGTTATACATCGCTAAATAAGATGACGTGCGGATTGCAGGAAGGTGATTTTATTGTCCTTGGTGCGCGCCCTTCTATGGGAAAGACTGCGTTTGCGTTAAATGTTGGACTGCATGCGGCGAAGTCTGGAGCGGCGGTTGGATTGTTTTCGTTAGAGATGAGTAGTAAGCAATTGTTAAAAAGAATGGCTTCTTGCGTAGGTGAAGTGTCAGGTGGTAGGCTGAAAAATCCGAAGCACCGTTTTGCGATGGAAGACTGGGAAAAGGTGAGTAAGGCGTTTGCGGAAATTGGGGAATTACCACTTGAGATTTATGATCATGCAGGTGTTACGGTGCAAGATATTTGGATGCAAACTCGTAAGTTAAAGAGGAAGCATGATGATAAGAAGCTTTTAGTCATTGTAGATTATTTGCAGCTTATTACGGGAGATCCGAAGCATAAGGGCAATCGATTTCAGGAGATTAGCGAAATTTCACGTAAGCTTAAGTTGTTAGCGCGTGATTTAAATGTTTGTGTAGTAGCGCTATCGCAATTGTCTCGTTCCGTAGAGTCCCGGCAAGATAAGCGTCCTCTTTTATCTGACCTAAGAGAGACAGGACAAATTGAGCAAGATGCGGATGTCATTATGCTTATGTATCGAGAGGATTATTACGATAAGGAAACGATGCAGAAAGAGATGACGGAGATTCATGTGGCGAAGCATCGAAATGGACCTGTGGGGAGTTTTAAATTGAGATTTATGAAGGAGTTTGGGCGGTTTGTGGAGAGGGTGAATTAGTGGGAGGGAGAAGCTTGTGTTTTTAAGAACGGAGTAGAAGCGGCTTCAATTATGAAAGGAAAAGAGAAAGGGAAGATTGTTCGTTTAATAATTGGAGGAAATACAGATCTTAAGACGGAAAATTTGTATATTATTTTCATTTTCTTTAGCGGTTCTGGTGCAAAGATAAAATAAAGCACTTCATTCATATTTGTATAAGCTAGAACATTGTTAACGCGTATCCCTATCCTGCTTAAAGCAGGGAGAACCATCGCTAAAAATAGATTAGGTTATTACAAGGTAAAGGGAGTCCATTCTACTGGATTCCCTTTATTATTTCTTCTTTAATATCAACATGAATGTTTAACAAATCGTATTACTTAAAAATCTTTCGCAAAATATTAATTTTGTTCCTATACGGTGGAAATAAAAACCCTAAATCTATCCTTGAGCTTTTCTTTAAAATGCTTTTACGATGTGTAAAAGCATCAAAACTATGTTTCCCATGATAGGAGCCAAATCCTGCAGTTCCTACTCCGCCAAAAGGTAAGTGGAGATTAGCCATATGTGACATTGTATCGTTGACGCATCCGCCCCCAAAAGAAATTCGTCCTAATACCTGCTTTTCAACATTTTTGTTTTCAGTAAACACATACAAAGCTAACGGTTTGGGATGGGTGTTAATCGTATGAATGACTTCATCTAAATCATTGTAATCCATAATTGGTAAAATTGGCCCGAAAATTTCTTCTTTCATAGCTGCATCATCCCATGATTTTACTTCAAGAAGTGTTGGTTCAATATATAAATGGCTTCTAGATGAATTTCCACCAAATACTATATAATTTTTGTCTTGCTCTAATATAGAAAGAAGTCTATCGAATTGTCTCTCATTAACAATTCGACCATAATCATTGCTTTTTAATACATCTGATCCATAAAAGTTTGTAATGATTTCTTTCATTTTCGAAATCAGTTTTACTTTGATAGATTTGTGTGCAATAACATAATCAGGTGCAATACAGGATTGGCCAGCATTTATGAATTTTCCCCAGATAATGCGCTTGGCTGCTATATCGAGGTTAGCGGTTTCATCGACAATAGCGGGGCCTTTTCCACCAAGTTCTAATGTTACTGGTACAAGATTTTTCGCCGCAGCCTCCATGACAATTTTTCCAACTGGAACGCTACCAGTAAAAAAGATGTGGTCAAAAGGTGCATGAATCAATAAAGAAGTTATTTCACTGCCGCCTTCAATTACACGAATGTATTGCTTATCAAACGTTTCACTTATTATTTTGTTCATTACAGCTGAAACATTTGGTGCATTTTCTGAAGGCTTGAGAACTACACAATTTCCTGCTGCAATTGCCCCAATGAGAGGTTCAATTAATGATTGAAATGGATAATTAAAAGGCCCAATAATTAGCACGGTACCATATGGCTCTTTTATTATGTAGCTTTTGGATGGTGCAAAATGAATAGGGGTTTTTACTTTTTGAGGTTTCATCCACTGTTTTAGATATTTCATTATAAAATTGATACTGTTAAATGCGAAACCAACTTCTGCAGCGTATGCTTCAAACTCGCTTTTGTGTAAATCTTGATATAATGCGCTCAGCACTTGACTTTCATATTTTTGAATAGAATTTTTTAGCTTTTCTAACTGTTTAAGCCGAAATTGAAGACTTCTTGTATGATCATGATGGAAAAATTGTCTATGTTCTTGAATAAGTTGTTGTATTTCATCAACCATTAGGAAATCCCTCCAATAGTAAGAAAATATTCACATACCATGTCCATCAATTGTATAAAGCATTTCAGCCACATATCCTATTTACTAATGCATCCGTTTGTTGATAAAAGTTACTGTTAAACTAAGGGTGATAATCTTTGAAAATTTATCCTGTAGATCTGACGTTTTTTTGTTTACGTAAGTGGGATGTATTGGACTATAAATTATTATTAATTATCAGCTTTTGATGAATTAGAATTGTTTTCTAAAAAATAGGGGGCATTATTATTAATCAAACTTTATTCTAAACTAATATCAGCAACAGGAAATAAAATTCCTGTCGCTGAATAAAAGGCATAGCACAGTACGCTTCAGTCACCTGAATATTCTTCTGAGGGACAGATATTCACTTAGAAGTACACTTAGATTAAGAGAATAATACAAACGAATCCTCTTAATGTGGATGTGTAGTTATTTATTTTGGTAAAATATCTATCCCATATTTTTCTTGTAATTTACCTTTAGCAAACTCTTAAAATCCATCTCAGCAATCAACACACTTACTAATATAAGCGTCGCTCCTAAGTATCCTTTTCCGGTAAGTGTTTCACCTGTGAAAACGAAAGCAAAGCCTGCTGAAAAAACAGGTTCTAATGAAAAGATAAGGCCTGTATGTGTAGGCGTCGTGTATTGCTGGGCGATCACTTGCACGATGAATGCGACTGCGGTACAAAATATGCTTAAGGCTAAGATAATTAACCATGAGTTGGTTGTGCTAGGAAGTTTTGGCGTTTCTATAATGAATGAAAATATAAGACTAAATAGACCGACGAAACCGAGTTGTATGACTCCAAGTGCAATGGAGTTCACATGTTTCGTTACGCTTCCGGTAATGATGACGTGAATGGCATAAAATAAGGCTGACAGTATGCAAAATATATCGCCGTTACCGATTTTGAATTCGCTCGTTAATGTTAATAAGCCGATTCCTATTATCGTTAAAATGATTCCTACTATAACTTTCTTTTCCGGAATGTGTTTTAAAAATATAGCTGATAATATCGGAATGAAAATGACTGTGAGACATAGTAAGAAACCAGCATTAGAAACACTCGTATACTTTGTGCCGAAAGTAGCGAAAATGTAAACGATAAATAAGACAGAAGCGAGTATAAATGCATATTTTACCGTTTTAAAATTGATTTTGAATACATGTTTGTAAAATATTAAACCTGATAAAAGAAAGGCAATAATAAATCGTAATGCGATTAAATTGTATTCTTCTATGCCTTCGAGTCCAACTTTTGTAAGTAAGATAGATGCACCCCAAAAGAATGTAACTAGTAGTAGCCCTAAATCTGCTTTTAATTGTAGTTTCATTTCTATTCCCTCGTTATGTATAAATTTTATAATTCCATACCCCTATCCCCATTTTATATTTTAATATTAATTCTGAATATTTAAAACATAAATTTATCGACGGTTTTTTCTTTTCCGCATAATTGGGAAGTAATAGTATGTATAAAAAAAGCCCAGTTTAGAAGGGCTTTTTTTCTATGTAAAATTTCATTTGTTTTGTTTACATAATATCTTTACAATTATTTGATAAAATAAAGTCAATTGCGTATTGTGATGGTGGGTGGTTATCCCTTCTTTCTATTTGGAAGGAAAGGAGGTGATAATATGGAGGTTTTGTTTGACCTTGTAAAAGAGTTTGTCAAAGCGACTGTGCGCGAAGTTTCAGCGTATTTTTTGCGGAAGCAACTTCTAGATAAGGACAACAAAAAACCCACTCCGCGCCGTAGGAAGCAGAAGGGTGGGTTTCGTAAAAAGAAATAGCTTATAATAACTACCACCCATACGGTAGCAGTTAGGGAAGAGATGTTATCGCATCTCTTCTTTTATTATATGCCATTTTATTTGATGTCATACTTATATAGCATTCTACCGAAAATATATCATATTCCTATTTTGTGGTCAATTTGATTGCATAATTGAAAAGGTGTAGTCTTATTCCTCTTCAAACTGAAAAATATCCCGGTTAATGAGTTGGTGGAGATATTGGTCCATTTCAGCAGCAGAAACTTTTCTTTCATTTTTAAACCACCATGCGCTTAATGAGGTGATTGCCCCTGAATAAAATTCAATGATTAGATCATTTGGCATCGTATGGTTTTTGCACAGTTGATTTAACGCTTCTACTTCTTGTTTTCTTGTTTCGTGACTTAAATACTGTGTCCGGTTAATAAATTGTTCATCAGACATTTGTATCTCTAATATTTTACCGATTTCTTCATGATGTAGGAATTGTTCCGTTACTTGAAATGGTTTACTTAATCGATCTGAAACCGGTATTTCAGCAATCATCTTGCCATATCGTTTAAATCCAAATGCTAATAAAGCATCTTTATCTTCAAAATGTTTGTAAAAGGTTGTTCGGTGTACCATCGCACGATCACAAATTTGGTTAATCGTGATGGTACTATATTTTTGTTTTGATTGCGTCATTAATTCGAATAAGGAATCCCATAGTAATTTATGTGTACGTCTAATACGTAAATCAAGTTGTTTTTCATTATCGTTCATCTACAATTCTCCTTTTTTGTAGATTAAGTATACAATGGCTGAAAATTGATTCTCCCTTTTTAATCTACATATGTATATTATATTACATGTGTTCTGGTGTATTTAAAGTTTTTTTAGTAAGAAACAGGAGGAGAATCTGCAAATGAATATGACAACTAAGAGCCCTGCAAGTGGCAAAGTTGATACTTCTAATATGAAACATACCCCCATTTTAATTGCGTTACTTTTAGGGGCAATGGTTGCATTATTAAACGAAACGTTACTTGGTAATGCGTTAACTGTACTAATGAAAGAATTTGGCGTAACAGCTTCAACAATTCAATGGCTTTCTACAGCATACATGTTAGTTGTTGGTGTTTTAGTACCGATTACAGCGTTACTTCAGCAATGGCTTACAACGAGAAAAATGTTCTTAATCGCTATGGTAACATTTTTAGTAGGTACATTAATTGCGGGATTCGCACCGACATTTTCTGTTTTATTAGTAGGCCGTATCGTCCAAGCTGTAGCGACCGGGTTAATTTCACCGTTACTAATGAATACGATTTTAATTATTTGTCCACCTGAAAAACGTGGTGCCACAATGGGATTAATCGCACTTGTGATGATGTCCGCTCCGGCAATTGGTCCTACATTATCTGGAGTAATCGTTGACTCACTGAATTGGCGCTGGTTATTCTATATCGTTATTCCTATCGTAATCATCTCAATTATGATTGGGATGAAGTACATTCAAAATGTGTCAGAGATAACAAGGCCAAAAGTAGATTATCCATCTATCCTTTTATCGACATTAGGATTTGGTGGGCTTGTGTATAGCTTTAGTGCATCGGGTGATTTAGGATGGTCCGATGCGAAAGTGTATGGCACTTTAATTGTTGGGCTTATCTCATTATGTATTTTTGTCGTTCGACAATTGAAAATTGAGAATCCAATTTTAGAATTACGAGCATTTAAAGTCCCGATGTTTACATTATCAGTTGGATTAATCGTCATTGTGATGATGTCGTTATTTTCAACGATGACTTTATTACCGATGTTCCTGCAAACAGTTTTACTCGTTACAGCCTTTAAATCAGGAATCATCATGCTTCCAGGAAGTATTATTAGCGCCATAATGGGACCAATCGCGGGTAAACTATTTGATAAATTTAGTCCGAAAGTTATTATCGTTCCTGGCATTGTGTTAGTAGGGATTGCAATGTTCTTATTTAAAGACATTACGCCTGACACATCAATGTTACAAATTATTGTCATGCATAGCGTATTAATGGTTGGACTCATGTTTGTCATGACAGCACAAACATACGGCTTAAATCAATTAACACCAGATCTATATCCGCACGGAACAGCGTTGTTTAATACGTTACAGCAAGTAGCTGGCGCAATTGGTACAGCTATATTTATATCGAAAATGTCTTCAGGAACAACTAAGTATATGGAAAGCTCTGCAAACCCAATGGACCCAGTGGAGAAGTTAAACGGTTTAACGTCAGGGTTCCAAGGTGCATTTGCACTTGGATTAATCTTTATTGTTGTCGCTTTTATCGTATCGCTATTCTTAAAAGAAGAGAAAAAGGGAGTAGAAGTAAAGGGGGTTTTACAGAACGAAAATTAAGTTTTATATAAAAAGACATCTTTACGATTAAAGATGTCTTTTTATATTTCTTTCGTAATAATAGTTCAAACAGCCGAGGGAAATGTGGTGTATGTATTATCTGTTTTTTAGTAAGAAGAACTATTGAGAACAACGATGTAAAGCTTTACTAATAACTAAAAGTCCAATAATGAGGGAAAGTGTTCTTATAATAAGTTCTGCAACTAATAAGTCACCCATCGTTTTAGTGACATCATACATAGTCCCTGTAATGAGAATAGGTGCGATCATAATGGTAATTCCAATTACTATTTGAAGAAGTAAATTCACGTTTTTACTCAAGATAATCACCTCTAAAAATATTATAAAACAAAATATTTAATTTTCTGTATTATACATTTATTATACTGTATCGAATTAAGATTATGGTAATGTTTCTAAAGTAAAAAAGAGGTGTCACATAGTTATAAGGTGACACCTCTTTGTAGCTAGTAGAAATTAAAGATGCTTCAATAATATAGCGATCTGGGGCATCACCGATGTAGTTAAAGGGGTAACAAGTTGTTAATGTTAGTTTCTCTTTTTTTACAATGACAGTTCGATCTTCTGCATCTGTTATCCAATGGGTGTTAACCTTACATTTCCTCCGTAACATCATACCGCAACAATTGCCCCTGATCATAAAACTTCTCAAAAATAAGGCCCATTACATAGAAGAATACTAAACCGAAGCAAATGTGAATAAGTGTGAAAGTAGCTCCAAATGAAGAAAATTCATATACGATAATTGGTAATTTTGCAGTTGTCCAAACGCCTAAGAAAAATACGATGTATTTAATGCTCGCCCCTTTTTTCAAAAGTAATGCGGCGATTGGAAAGGCGACGTAGAGGGGGCCAGCTGCAATTCCGCCTAATAATAGAGAGAATAAGATACCATATATGCCCGATTTTTCGCCCATATATTTCATTAACGTTTCTTTCTTCACCCATTGATCAAGTAATCCTACAAATAGTAGGACAGGAGGAAGGAGAAACAGCATATCTAAAATGCTATTCCCTGTTAGTTGTAATGCCGCCTTGCCTAAAGATTGATTTATAAAAGTTAATATAAAGAGCCCCAGTAGTAAAACGAAAAAGAAGCGATATCTTTTTAGTTCGTTCATACCATCACCACCCAAATAATATAGGAGAATAGGAGAGACATGAGCAGAGCAGATGCATTACGTGCGTAAGCGAAGCTTCGCCCAAATATCTTTTGTTCCATCGGCATAGTTGTAAGCCCTACTGACATGAGTGTAGACATAAGTGCCGCAACTTGAGGAAGACCTGCACCATGTTGAACTAATGTATTTCCAAGAGGGAATACGACAAAGCTTGGGATGAGTGCCACAGAACCGAGGATTGCAGAATAAATAATACCTAACAATCCAGACTGCTCTCCAATGATGGAAGAGATGAAGGACGGCGTTAATACGGAAAGTGATAAGCCAACGAAAAGCATGATGGAAAGCATGGCAGGTAGAAGATTTCGAAACATTTTCCATGACTTAAATAGAGCGTCTTTCGTTTTATTACGATCTTTCATAAAAGAAATTCCCGTAAGGACAATGGCTAAAGTGTAAAGGATCATACCGTTAATCATGATCGGATTCCTTTAAGTCTTTATATTTGTCTAGGAAAAAGGATAAGTTCTTCATTTTTTCTTCAATATCCATTTGAAAATCTGCTAATTGTTCCTTTCCAGCAGGGGTAATTTTGTACATCTTTCTCGGTTTATCTTGATGAGCTGTACTTACATAAGATGCAATCGCACCTTCGTTTTCTAATTTCTTTAGTGTGCGGTATAGGATGGCACTATCGATTGGATTGACCGGAAGTTCTTCTTCACACTTTTGCAATAATTGCCCGCCATAGTGATCCCCCTCGGCTAGAAATAATAAAAGGAATGCCCCTGTATGTCTTCCTGTATGTTTCATAAATAGACCTCCTAAAATAGATTATTTCACTGTTAATGACAGTATACTGTTGTTAACAGTATATGGTGAATGAAATGCTATGTCAATTTTAAAATGTGCAATTTTTGAGAGGGAAAATAACAATAAATATGAAACAAACAATACAATGGGGGTGCACTTCATTGTGAAAGTAGCCTTTAGTGCTGGGAAATTACTATATGAAGTAATATGTATGTAGAACATAAAAAAAAAGACACTCTCAAGAGTGCCTCTCCTTAGCAGCCGAATCCGCCGCCCCAACAGCTAGCTCCAACGATGATTAATAAAATAAAGAGTACAACAAGTAGGGCGAATCCGCCACCGAAACCACAGCCTCCACCACAACTACCGCCATAACCCATATTAACTCCTCCTTCCGTAATGGATTTAATTCACTTTATGTTTTTACGGATAAACTTGAGCAGGTCCTTTTGAAAAATAAAAGTACTTGGGATTTTATAAGAGTTGACGAACTTATTTTTGTCACCGGTATTTCGTCGTTTACATATTGTATTTTATTCTGTGTATTGGGAGAAGGAGGATCTTTATGGCTAATTCTGAGATGATTTTACGCTTACTTACAGATTTAAAGATTGAACAGCAAGCTTTAAGAGAACAGTTGGAGAAAATGCAAACAGCTTTGACTATTCTTGAAGAAAAACCAAATACTCCTGAAGAGAAATCAACTATTATTGAAGAAAAACCAGCTGTTACAAAGCAAAGAGCTTATTCTGGACGCCCAACATCTTTTCGTGATTGGAGAGCATCAACTCAAAAGAATTCATAAAAATATAAGAAAAGAAGACACCCATTAAGGTGTCTTCTTTTCCTTGTACAATCCAAATGCGATTAGAAGGTATATCCATATTGCTTTAAAACTAAGAAGAAAATAACAATTATCGACTCCAGTTTTAGTATAGCATGTAATAATAAATAATTTTATGTAATATTGCATATATATAGATTAAAGAATGTTTATTCGTATATATTTTAGTTGTCTGTTATTTCTTTTAATTCATTTACTTATATTATTTTTTGAGCGCTCCAGTAATGGGGCCTTTTTTTAGTTATTATTCATGCAGTTCGATTGCTTTACATTGAAATTTTTATGGTAGTTTTATTAAGAAATAGATTCATATCTTTTAGGGCAGGAATGAGAACTACTCAAATGCGGAATGATATACTTGAGTGGTTTTGTGTATGTAATATTATTTATAAAAGTTTACAACAATATAAATATATGACCTTTTACTTTTCTCCTATATCATATATGATATAGTCTGGGACGCCACTGCACTTATGTATATTTAGGAGAACTAGAATGAATAGGAATGATTACACTCAAAGGTTACTATTTAACGAACCTATTGTTTTAATATAAATCTAGTGTATTGAATATTTGGAAGATAGAATGTATAAAACAAGAGAGAAGTTAATTTTACTAATGCATTGTAGTAAGTTTCCGAAAAATCTGTTCTTTAATTTTGGTGGTATCAGATGCATGAAATGAATGTTCTATTTCATAAATCTGGAAGTGAAAAAATCATGTATAGGGGAGGAAGGTATTACTACTAATCTAGTAAAATATACCGTAATAACTATGACAAGAAATCTAGGAAAATACGTAATTACTTTAACAACAGGACTAACTTTATTATCAACTGTGCCATTAACAACTTTAGCAGAAGAGAGTGTTAATCAACCGAATCAATTGTCAATTGCAGACGGAGAAAAAGACGCACATGTTCATGGTGATATAGAGACCGTTAAAGAAGCTAAGACAGGAAAAGTCACGGAAGCGGAAGCTTTAAAAAATATTGAAAATGCGTTTAAAGATGTAGATGGTAAAGGAGATGGAAGCTCTCGCTCTATGCAACCCAAAATGCGTAGTTCTAACCGTATAGGGTATTCAGCAGCAGATCCATCAGCAACGAAGAAAAGTGGAACAATTAGTGGAATTCCGTTTGTAGAGTGGATTATACCAGCTGGTAACACAGATATTCGACCTGCAAACCCAATGAAAGCAAAGTATATTACGATTCATGAAACAGCAAATACGGCACCGGGTGCGAATGCTGAGAGTCATGCAAAGTATTTATACAATCAAGCAACAAGCGGTACTGTTAGAACTGCTTCTTGGCATTTTACTGTAGATGATAAAGAAATTTATCAGCATCTACCAACAAATGAAAATGGCTGGCATGCAGGTGATGGTGGTACAGGTACAGGAAACAGAGAATCAATCGGTATTGAGATAGCGGTTAATCAAGATGGCGACTATAATAAAGCGGTAGAAAACGCGAAAAAATTAGTAGCGCATTTAATGAAACAAGAAGGAATCAGCGCGAGTAATTTACGACGCCATGAACAATGGAGTGGAAAGAAGTGCCCTGATATTATTATCACAAGGGGGACTTGGAATTCATTTGTAGAAGGCGCTAATGGATATCTGAATGGGGGTACTGGAACGAATCCTCCGTTAGTAGACGAAAAAGAAGATGTAGATGGTAACGAAACAAACCCAGCTGAGCCAAATATTGAGTTAGAAATCACTGGTACAAGCGTGAATGTTCGTAGTGGTGCAGGAGTGAATTATGGAGTTGTCCGCATTGCTAAGAAGGGTGAAAAATACAAAGTGTTATCTATTAAAGATGGCTGGTATGAAATCAAGAAAGGTGAGTGGGTGAAATACGATCCAAGCTGGAGTAAGCTCACTAACAATGCTCAAGATAAAGACCCTAATACAACAAAAGAAGGTTGGGTATTTAAAAATAACAATTGGTATTATACAAATAGTGATGGCAAAATGGCTACTGGTTGGAAAAATGTTGGTGGTGCATGGTATTACTTAAATAGTAGTGGTGCAATGGTAACAGGTTGGCAATCAATCGGTGGTGCATGGTATTACTTAAATAGTAGTGGTGCAATGGTAACGGGTTGGCAATCAATCGGTGGTGCATGGTATTACTTACATAGTGAAGGTGCAATGGTAACGGGTTGGCAATCAATCGGTGGTAAATGGTATTACTTAAATAGTAGTGGTGCAATGTTAACGGGTTGGCAATCAATAGGTGGTAAATGGTACTACTTAAATGGTGAAGGTGCAATGCTAACGGGCTGGCAATCAATAGGTGGTAAATGGTACTACTTAAATGGTGAAGGTGCAATGTTAACAGGTTGGCAATCAATCGGTGGTAAATGGTACTACTTAAATGGTGAAGGTGCAATGTTAACGGGCTGGCAATCAATAGGTGGTAAATGGTACTACTTAAATGGTGAAGGTGCAATGTTAACAGGCTGGCAATCAATCGGTGGTGCATGGTATTACTTAAATAGTAGTGGTGCAATGGTAACGGGTTGGCAATCAATTGGTGGTAACAAATACTATTTTGACCAATCGGGTAGTTGGATTGAAGGAAAAATCTAAATAAGTATAGTTTGATATATTTTGTGTATAAAAGAGATAACTTCTATGAAAAAATAATGAATAGAATGTAAATAAAAAAGACACTGTAAAGTGTCTTTTTTATTTAAGTTATGCGCATTGCTTAATAAGACGCTAGTTCCTCAGTCTGACTATGAGTAACTATGTAGGGTGATTTAATTATAACATTTTAACCAGTAATGGGTCTATATGGAATTTTATCGATAATTTCATTTGATTATTCAGAATGATACATGTGGTAAAATATATATATTACCTATAGTAATTGTAAAATATAATGATGTATATAACTAGCCTTGTAATGAATTTCTATTATATTTAAGATTGAAATATAATAGAAAAGTACAAAGAAGGGGCTGTGGAATATGGGCGCTTGGGGAACTGGGTTATTTGATGATGATACAACTTGTGATGTGAAAGAACAGTTTATTGAGTACTTAGAAGAAGATAATAGTGTAGAAGAAGCAACTAAGCTCATTTTAGAAGAGTATTTAGATGAGTTTGATATAGATGAAGATTTAGAGGTTATGTCTTTAGTATATATTGGTCTTGCGGCAATACAATTGGAGAAAGGGTGTCTTCAGGATGAGGTTCGCAACAATGCGATTGCATTAATTGAGCGAGGGGCTGATCTTGAGCTTTGGGAAGAAGCTGATGCAGAAGATTATGAAGAGAGAAAGAAAGTTTTAAATACATTAAAACAACAGCTGATAAACTATTAGTATATCGAAAAAGGAAAAATACTTTTTGAAATGATTAGTCTTTGTTTTCTCTTGTAAAAAAATGTTCAATAATTTATCATTGCAAACGCTTACTTGTTGTGTATAATAAAAGTAAGTTAATAAGTAAAAGGATTGTTACTGTTCGGCAGGCAAAACCTAAATTGATCTAGAGGCTACGGGTGTAGTGTAGCTTTTGGAATCAGTTTAGGTTTTTTTATTACCTTTTGTGACTTTAAGAAGAAGAAGGCGGAACAATATGAGAATCCATAAAATCTTAAATAACAATGTTGTTTGTACGATGAAGGATAATGAGACAGAAGTTGTACTTATGGGCAGAGGTTTGGGGTTTCAGAAAAAAGTAGGCGATGCGATTGATGAATCTAAGATAGAAAAGACCTTTGTACTAGAAACAAGAGAATTATCAGAGAAACTCGCTAGGTTACTAACTGAAATTCCTGTAGAAAATTTAGAGATTACAGAGAGAATTATTCAGTTTGCTAAGACAGTTTTGCCGGGGACTTTAAGTGATTATATTTATCTTACATTAACGGATCACTTAAGTTTCGCCTTAACTCGGCATAAAGAAGGAATGGATCTGAAAAATACTTTGCTTTGGGAGATTAAGAGATTTTATCAGAAAGAGTTTGAAATTGGTCTACAAGCTTTGAACATAATTGAAGAGGAGACTGGCTTTAGACTTTCTGAAGATGAAGCAGGATCAATTGCCTTGCATTTCGTGAATGCGCAGCAAGGAGAGCCGGCAATGCAGCAAACGGTGGCGATGACGAAAATCGTCCAAGATATTTTAAATGTTGTAAAGTACCACTATAAGATGAACTTAGATGAAAATTCATTTAATTATAGTCGGTTCGTAACGCATTTACGATACTTTGCCCAGCGTTTAATGCAGAAGGAATTGCATTCGGCAGAGGATGATTTTTTATACGAGCAAGTGAAAAGTAAGTATGAAGAGGCATATTGTTGTACAGAAAAAATTGAAGCATACTTACAAAAAGCACATAATAGTCATCTTTCAAAAGATGAAAAAGTGTATGTAACGTTGCATATTCACCGTGTAACGAAACGCAATGAATTATGTAATTGAATAAACAGGATTGTTACTGTTTGGCAGGCAAAACCTAAATTGACTTGTAATGGAGTGATTCGTATGTATCACGTCGTTACGGTTAGTTTAGGTTTTTTCTTTTACCCACCTCAAAATTCGGCTGAGGCCAAGAAGTTATGTGGGAGTCGGGCTGCCGTAAATGCCCGATTGGTGAAGGCTAGTAATCAGTGGGGGATGAATACCCCCACTGATTACAGTTTCACTTTATAAAAATGATAAATGGGATGATTGTAGGGAGGAGAAATAACTATGAAGTATGAAAAATTAGCAAAGGACATACTGAAACATGTTGGCGGGAGAGAAAATATAAATAGCGTTGTACATTGTATAACTCGCTTACGATTTCAGTTAAAAGATGAGGGGAAAGCAAATACAGAAGTACTGAAAAGTATGGAAGATGTTGTGACTGTTATGAAAAGTGGCGGACAATATCAAGTTGTAATTGGTAACCATGTATCCGACGTATATAAAGCGGTTATTGCTGCTGGAGGGTTTCAAGAAACAGAGGAAGAAAGTGCGAGTGAGAAGAAAAAGAGTAGTCTTATAGATATTCTTTCTAGCATTTTCACTCCCATTTTAGGAGTACTAGCTGCAACTGGGATGATTAAAGGATTTAATGCACTATTTGTAGCGCTAGGCTGGTTAAGTACGCAGTCAGGAACGTATCAAATATTAAATGCAGTTGGCGATTCATTATTTTATTTCTTCCCAATCTTCTTAGGATATACAGCAAGTAAGAAATTTGGAGGATCACCATTCATTGGTATGGCAATTGGGGGAGCGTTAGTGTATCCGGCTCTATCCGGTTTAAAAGCAAGTGAGCCATTATATACGCTATTTGCAGGAACGATGTTTGAATCACCAATTCATATTACGTTTTTAGGAATTCCAGTTATTTTAATGAACTATGCATCATCTGTTATTCCAATTATTCTTGCTACTTATTTTGGAGCGAAAGTAGAAAAGTCTTTAAAGAAAGTCATTCCAGATGTTGTGAAAACATTTGTACTACCATTCTTAACGTTACTAATCGTTGTACCAGTTACATTTCTTGTTATTGGTCCGATTGCGACGTGGGCAGGTCAATTTTTAGGACAGGCTACACTTTGGGTTTATCATTTAAGTCCATTAGTAGCAGGGATAGTACTTGGTGCTTTCTGGCAAGTGCTCGTTATTTTCGGACTTCATTGGGGAATTGTCCCGATTGGCTATAACAATTTAGCAGTGCACGGTATTGATCCTATATTAGCGCTTATATTCGCTACTTCATTTGCTCAAATTGGGGCTGTTCTTGGAGTTTGGATGAAAACGAAAGATCGGAAATTAAAAACACTTAGTATTCCAGCTTTTATTTCGGGTATTTTCGGTGTTACAGAGCCGGCGATTTATGGTGTTACACTTCCTCTTAAAAAACCGTTTATTATGAGTTGTATTGCGGGAGGAATTGGCGGCGGAATACTTGGCGTATTCGGTACGCAAGCTTATATGACAGGTGGACTTGGTATATTTGCGCTTCCAACATTCATTAGTCCGAAAGAAGGGATTACAGCTGGATTTTGGGGCGCGATTATTGCGATGGTTGTCTCTTTAATAGTAGGTTTTGTTCTTACTTATTTATTTGGTTTTACTAAAAAGAAAGATTCTACAGAATCAGCTGAAACAATTGATAGAATTGCTGCATCAAACGATGCTGAAGCAATTCTGAGTCCATTTCATGGCGCCGTTATGCCACTTCAAAATATTGACGATGCTGCATTTGCATCAGGTGCGTTAGGTGAAGGGGTTGCGATTGATCCTTCAGAAGGAAAGTTGTTTTCACCAGTTTCAGGTACGATTTCTGCACTTTTCCCGACGAATCATGCAGTAGGAATTACGGCGGATTCAGGTGCTGAAATTTTAATCCATATTGGAATGGATACTGTGAAATTAAATGGCGGATTTTTCTCCTCTCATATTGAACAAGGAGCGAGAGTAGAAAAAGGGCAATTACTTATTGAGTTTAATATAGCTGAAATTCAAAAGGCGGGTTATGTTGTGACAACACCAGTTGTTGTTACAAATTATAATAAATATAGTATTAAAAAAACTGAAGTAGAAAAGATTCAAGCTGGAGATTCCTTACTAGAGTTAGGAGTTAAATAGTAGTTACATTTCATACAGGTTTACACGAAGAAAGGTATTCTTTAAAACTTACAATGCCTTTCCTCGTTAATTCTTATATAAAGGAGTTTTTCTATATGTCTAAAGTTATTTTTCCTAAAGGATTTTTATGGGGTGGAGCAATCGCAGCCAATCAAGTTGAAGGAGCATATTTAGAAGATGGAAAAGGATTGACGGTAGTTGATCTATTGCCAACGGGTGAAAAACGTTGGGATATTATGAAGGGGAATATTCATTCCTTTACACCGGCAGAAGGGGAGTTTTATCCATCACACGAAGCGATTGATTTTTATCATCGTTATAAAGAAGATATCGCGCTGTTTGCAGAAATGGGATTTAAAGCGCTACGTGTATCTATTGCTTGGACACGTATTTTCCCAAATGGTGAAGATGAAAAGCCGAATGAAGCAGGATTACAGTTTTATGATAATTTATTTGATGAACTGTTAAAGCAGGGCATTGAACCAGTCGTTACGATGGCTCATTTTGATGTTCCTATTCATTTAGTAGAAAAGTATGGAAGCTGGAGAAGTAGAAAACTTGTCACTTTCTTTGAGACGTATGCAAAAACGATTTTTAATAGATATAAAGATAAAGTGAAATATTGGATGACATTTAACGAAATTAATATGCTTTTACATTTACCTTTCATGGGTGCAGGGCTAGCATTTAAAGAAGGTGAGAACAAAACACAAATTCAGTATCAAGCAGCGCATCACCAACTTGTCGCAAGTGCGTTAGCTGTAAAAGCGTGTCATGAAATGATTCCAGACGCAAAAATCGGTTGTATGCTTGCTGCTGGTGCAACGTATCCATACACATGTAATCCAGACGATGTTTTTCGTGCGATGGAACAAGACCGTGAATCATTCTTCTTCATTGATGTACAAGCAAGAGGACAATATCCTGGATACGCAAAACGCTTCTTTAAAGATAACAATGTAACAATTGAAATGGAAAAAGAAGACGAGGAAATTTTAAAAGAGCATACAGTTGATTATATTGGATTTAGCTACTATTCAAGCCGAGCAACAAGCGCAGATCCAGAAGTGTTAAAAAGCATAACGAGCGGGAATGTATTCGGTTCTGTTGAAAATCCATATTTGGAAAAATCAGAGTGGGGATGGACGATTGATCCGAAAGGCTTCCGTATTACAGCGAACCAACTTTACGATCGTTACCAAAAACCTTTATTTGTTGTTGAAAATGGTCTCGGTGCAATCGATCAATTAAATGGTGAAGACGAAGTGAATGATGAATACCGTATTGATTACTTGCAAAAGCATATGATCGAAATGTCAGAAGCAATTCAAGATGGAGTAGATATTATCGGGTATACAAGCTGGGGCCCAATTGACCTTGTAAGTGCTTCTACTGGAGAAATGAAAAAACGTTATGGATATATATACGTTGATAAAGATAATGAAGGAAAAGGTTCATTAAAAAGATCGAAGAAAAACAGTTTCAATTGGTATAAAGAAGTAATTGAGACGAATGGTGAGAGTTTGGAGTCTTAAGTATGGAAAGGAGACATCTTAAATGATGTCTTCTTTTTTCATTGTAAATAAAGGATAGAGCTATATTTCCCTTTACACGAACATAACGGTATTATATAGTTAAGTGAACTTAACTATATAACGAAACGAAATAACAACATGGAGGAAGAATGCTATGACTAGATCGTATAAAGAAATAATTAATGAAATGAACCGGGCTTATAACGAATTTTACATTTTACTATTTCAGGAGCTAAAAGATGAGTACGGTCTTACAGGACAGCAAGAGAGCATGCTATTTCATATTAATTTAAATGAAAATACGACAGCGAATCACATTGCGACTACTTTTAATATATCGAAAAGTGCTGTGAGCCAAGTTTTATCGAAATTGGAAAAACAGAAGATGATTTCGAAACAAGTAAACCCTAATAATAAACGGGAGTATTTCCTTACACTTGGTCCAAACGGTAGTAAGTATATAGAGCGGTTGTCTGATTTAGATGATGTATTAATTGAGAAGTACTTTTCGAAAATCGATATACATGCTTTAGAGCAAATGACCGATACGTTAACGAAAATAAATAAAGTTATATTAGAAGAAAAACAGAAGGATCTTGATTGTAATGAGTAAGAACTTAGATGAAGCAATTAGTAGAAAGGAGGAGAAGCATGTTATGAGTTACATACCAAATATGATTACGATAGCAAATTTTGTATGTGGGCTTTTGGCTATTTACGCTGTTTTCGTTCACGATATTTATTTAGGAGCAGTTTTTATTATTACAGGTATGTTATTTGATTTTTTTGATGGTATGGTCGCTCGGAAACTTGATGCTGTTTCGGAAATTGGCGGAGAGTTGGACTCGTTTGCGGATTTAGTTACCTTTGGTGTGGCACCGTCTATTCTTGCATATAGTGTCGCATTGAAAGAATTACAGTCTATCGGGATGATATGTGCGCTTGCTTACAGTATTTGTGGCATGCTTCGGCTTGCGAGATTTAACACGCAGCAAAGCAAACTCCCGACATTTATCGGAATGCCAATACCATTCGCGGCAATGTGTCTCCTCATTTTATGCTTTTTGAATAATCCAGTTTCCGTGGCGTTTGGCACATGCGTACTCGCTTATTTAATGGTGAGCAAAATCAAATTTCCTCATTTTAAAAAAGATATATCGGAAAGCTTGAACTCCGAAAGATGGGACTAATGAGAAAGGTAAGGAGCATTGCATGATTCGTATGGCATTAAGATCATTCAATATACAAATGTATTGTTTGCTAGGTGTGATGGTATTAGGATGGCTTATGACACCTTTTTCAGCCCAGTTTGTAGGGGGGGGCATTGGTCTTTTAGTGAGTATGTATTGCGCCTGGATTTTAGGAAGGCGTATTGAAAAGTTCGGAGACAGCATTGTGAAAAAAGAAAAAGCGCCGATGCTTGGAATGATAAATCGGTTTGCAGCCGCAATACTCAGCGCGATCATTATGTATGAAATTGAACATCATGATTTCATGTGGACATTTGCTGCTGGAATTATGGGTGGGTATTTCTTAATTATTATTAATTTAGGATATTACAGCATGAAAGATGTGAAGGAATAAAGAGTTGTGTGAATCACTAATTTGGATGACTTACATGTATAAACGTAAAAGCTTTCCTGTATGGAGAGCTTTTTTATTATAAAGAAAAGACACCCTAAGGTGCCTTTCTCCGACTTGAACCATTTTCATTTCATACGAATCTATCCGTATTACCCCTTTGTTATAAATGTAAACACACCCTATAAAACAGAATCGTTTATATACACCAGATTGTTAGTTCATAAAATAAAAGAGATTTGAGATCAGTATCGGAGTAACGCCACATCCCCTATAATGATTGATATGTTACGCCTGTCAAAAGAATCTGCTTTATAGAACATGTCCACAATTTATATTTTACTATATTTAATATTCATTAAGTGTATTTTTTCACTAATATGTATAATTACATAAAGTTTACGGGGAAAAGAGAGTATACTTTAATATTGTGTAATAAAGATAAAGGCCACCTACGGAAATAGGGGGCCTTTTAACGTAAAAAGAAAAGACACCCATATATGAGTGTCTTTTCCGATAGTTTTTTAGCAGAAGCAAGAAGCTCCAACGATGATTAATAAAATAAATAATACAACTAATAAAGCAAAGCCTCCAGAAAATCCACAGCCGCCACAACTACCACCAAATCCCATAATAGTTCCTCCTTTTAATAAGAGGGGAAAACAAAAGGTCACTCATGTATTTTAACGGATTCAAATTACTTTATGTTTTTTACGCAATAATTGAGCAGGTCCTTTTGAAAATAAAAAAAGACACCCTAAGGTGCCTTTCTCCGACTTGGATTATCTGAACTTTAAATAATAACACTTTTCGAATTATAATAACATTTTTCGTTTTATATAAATATATAGAAATATATATAGAAATTTATATAAATATATGACATTATATAACATGAATTACTATTTTATTTAATATATTTCCAAGGGAGGAAGATTTGTCTTGAAGAAGTTGTTTTCATTTTTATTATTTGTATTTGTAATTTTTTCAGCGAACAACATTTCATTTGCTGATGAAGTTATACCATTTAACAAATCGTTCTTTGCATATAACGAGCCATCGTTTACATCTGCAAAGGGAAATGGTGGAGCTCAATATGGACCTCAAAAAGCTCTAACTGTAAAAGAGAAGCGTTCAAATGGTTGGTGGAAGATAGGAACTTGGGAAGGCGATAAGTGGATTAATACCGATGGGGAAAAAAAGAAAATAGAGAAACCCTATATTACTTTTGCTGAACCTAAATTCACATCACCAAAAGGGAACAATGGTAATGTTATAGCACCTCAAGTAGTTACGGTAATAGATGGACAAGAAGATGGATGGTTAAAGATTCAAACCAATGAAGGAGATAAATGGATTTTCCTTAATTCTGAAGCGGTAAAAGTAGATAAAAATTTCTATGCGTATAATGAACCTTCATTTACATCTGAAAAAGCAAGTGGTGGAAACCAATATGGGCCACAAAAATCACTTGTTGTAAAAGAAAAACGTACAAATGGTTGGTGGAAAGTAGCAACTTATGAGGGTGATAAGTGGGTTAACCTAGATGGGGAGTTAAAAGCATTTGATAAACCATTTTTAGTGTTTTATGAGCCTGCATTTTCATCTCAAAAAGGAAATATGGAAGTACCTTATAGCCCTACTACTATTAGAGTAATTGAGGGAAATACTAAAGGATGGTTGAAAGTTCAAACTTGGGAAGGCGACAAATGGATGTATCCAGGTGTTGCAGAGACAGTAGCAGTTAATAATAACTTTTCTTCTTATAGCGAACCGTCTTTTACATCAGCTAAGGGGAGTGCATATGGGCCACAAAAATTCCTTGCTGTAGTGGAAAAACGTGCCGATGGTTGGTGGAAGATAGTTACTGCAAGTGAAGGCCTTAAATGGGCTGCGCCTAACGGAGCTAGAATTAATGTAGATGTAAATTTCTCTACTTTTGATAAACCGTTTATAGAAGCTGATAGAGTTGGATATTATGGTCCTCAACCGATTTTTGCATATGATATGCAGAAAACAGAGCAAGGAACTTTTTATCTAGTAGGCACTAATTTAGGGAAAAAATGGATGAGCCTTGACGCTGAAAAAGAGTTCAATGAAAAAAGGGAACCAATGCGACAATCGCTAGGTTATAATGAAAATGATTTAGATTTTGACAGTATTAAAGTACAACAAGCAGCAAAAGCTAGAGCGTTTGTAGAATCTGCGAGTGATTCCACAATGCTTAAACCTGAACAAAAGCAACTTCGAATTCCATCAAAAGAGGAGATTGAGGAGTTTAGAAAGAGTTTAGAATCTAGTAATGATGGAAAAGCAAGAAGTTTTGCGGCACGTGCAATGCCGGATGATTGGGTACGTAAAGGAGATGTAATATATACGCCTAATTCTAGATATGGTCCAATAGCAGGACATACAGCGATTATTGCTAAAGATCCTATGGACGGTAAAGATTATCAAATAGTTCATGCTCCTGGTACAGATGAGTATCCTGCTGTTCAAATGCAAGAACTATCTAAGTGGGAATTCATTCATAAGGGCAACCCGTATTATAAGAGATTTTTCTATTTCAGACACCCGAATAGATCAGTTGGTGCGGCAGCTGGTAATTATGCTTATAATCATTTTTATCAGAATCGTTATAACTACAAATATGACATTTTTACAACGTCTGCTAAAGTAGACAGTGCGAAAACATACTGTAGTAAGCTTGTTTATTTATCTTATCGTGATGGAGCTGGGGTAGATTTATTCCCAACACAGAGATTCTACATTGTACACCCAGCAGATTTCTTATTTACTCAACATAAATTAGGGCTATACTTTATTGGTGAAGGTGGAACTTGGGGATAATTAATAATATTAGTTAGATTAAAAAAAGCACTCTTATGAGTGCTTTTTTTAAAGAAAAGATACCTTAATATGCTTTTATGATGTAATTAAATATATATTATTTTAATTCTGTATGTTTTCCTTGCTCGCCATTATCACCTTGCCCAAATTCAACCTTACCTGTATGAGGGTTATCCCAGCCTATGTATTTGTACCATATGTTTGGTTCATCTTTAAATTTAACATGTGCTCCATATTGACCTATTTTACTATTAAAAGAAGATTTAATTTCTAGAACATCTGACTTCGTATAGCCTTTGTCCTCTAAGTGCCACATAATACCTATAATAGCTTCTTCTCTTAATTTCGGATCACCTGTAATAAAATAACGATCTATTATCCCTTTCCCGATTATAAATAAACTAATTATAAGTAATAAAGATGTAATTATAAGAGCACCTTTTTGCATGTATAAATATCCTCCTTATTTTAATTTATCCTTTATATAAGATTAAAGGAATTGCATGTTAAAATACAGATTTACGAATAAAGAAAAAAGACAACCAAAGGTACCTTCCTCCAACTTGAACTACTTTCATTTTAATAATATCGTTCTAAGTTTAAAAACTATAGAGATTTTTCCTGTGGGCTTTGTAAGTAGTTTTTACGAAATTATGAGTGTTTTTTATTTTGTATTTCAATCAATTCATCTTTAATCATTTGTATATAATGTTCTTTTTCTGTTAGTTCAAATATAAATAATGCTTTTTTCATGTTATTCACAACATCTTCTTCATCATGTTGTTTAATCTTTAATAAATACTGACCTTTTAAATAGAATAGTTCACCTAATAGGTATAAAGTGTTTAGATTAATAGCTAATTTGATGCCCTTATCAAGGTGTTTTATTGCTTCTTCATGTTGATAGGTGAAGTCTAAACATTTTGCTAAATTTAAAATAATTTTTAATTTAATTTCTTTATCTCTAGGAAAATCTAACTTATTAAAATTAGTTAAGCATTTTTTTAACATATTAATACTTTTTTCGTATTCTTTGTTTTCCGCATACAATATAGCAGTTGATTGCATAATATCTATTTCTCTTTCTGATAAACAATCAACATTGGTTAAAGTTAGTTTTAATGCATTATTAAGAAGAGTTAAAGCCGCTTTTGTTGAGTTATTCACACGATATATAGCAATTGCTTCATACCATATTAGAAATTGTTTATCTTCTGTTGATTGGAAATTGTTTTCGTTTTTCTCTTTTTTTACTATTTCATAAAGTTCTTTATATTGTTTTTGCTTTACACAATCTCTCATTACATATTTTACATTTTTTACGTATTTTAATTTTTTGTTTTGAGTTAGTGCAAATATATTATTTGGATCAACACCAAGTCTTTCTGATAATTGATATAACAATATGCTAGATGGATAAATCATACCTTTTTCTATCTTGCTAATTTGACTTTGTGAACATATGCCATGACATAATTCGGATTGTGATATATTTTTTTTAATTCGAAGTTCTTTAATGGTAATACCCAAATCACAAAATTCCATTTTTCCCCCTACTATTTAGCGCTTTATTAGTATAATAATATTCTCCATCCTTAATGTAATGTAAAATTAATATAGTTGCAATTATTGTTTTTTAAGGCTTTTTTATAAAATTTCATTATAAAAGGCTCCTTCTTCCGAATCGAACCATCATGCATAAGTATAAAATTACATAAAACCCACCTACGGAAATAGATGGGCCTTACTATTAGGTGTTACTCCTTCATTGTACAGAAGGGAATTTGCTAGCATATCCTTAAAGTTCTTACATTGAGAAATAAAGAAAAGACACCCTGAGGTGCCTTTCTTCGACTTGAACCATCTTAATTTTAATAATATTGGGATTCTCATCCCAATATTATTTTACCATGTTAAGTTATTTTATTCATTGAGAAATATGTTTCAAATATATATTTTATTGGGATTTTTTTATATAAGAGGCTATATTTAAACTATATGTAAGTTTTTTAATAATAATATCTTATGAAATTCTGTTTCTCCCCTTTAAATGTAACAATTTATGAGTATAAGAATATTTTTCAACTTTTAATATAATGTAAAATTAGTATGGAACTTATTTTATGAAAAAACGTTAACCGAAAGAGAGTTTGAATTGGCTATTTGAAGAAATTAATAATATCATGTGTGTTGGCTACATTCTGTCTAAATATGGTAGGATGTTCTAATAGTATGGGTACACTAAGGGATAAGTCTAAAAATTCAACAACTGTGAAGTGTGAACGTATCAACAAAGCGTGGTACAAACATATGTAATAGTTTAAAGAAATTTGAAACGGTTGATGTTAAAGGGCATAAGGAAAAATTAATTAGGCCGATAGTAGATGCTGATAATTGGAATAATGATAGTACTTAGAAATCCAATGAAAGCTTTTCTATTCATATTGTTTATTCCTCTCTTTTGTTGATCTACATAGTAAAAGCACTCATCTGAGTGCTATCACTTACTTCACTACTTTGTTCATAATCCCCTTATAAAGGTAATGTGAACTTTAAAAATGTTTATTGTAGATTTTTTGTTTTCATCTGTTCTTCATAAACAAACTTAGCTGTCATAAAATCGTTAGGAAAATCTTTTAATGCGTTTTTCATCATGTTCAATTCTTCTTGTGATTTTATTTCAATGCCATATAAGAAATCGTACGCTTTCGTTTGCTCACTAGCAACAAAGTTTTGAGTCATGTAATCATCTTTGAAGTATTGCTTCGCTTTTTCCTTCACTGGATTTGCAAATGAACCTGTAGATTGTTGTTGTTTAACTTCTTCTTTCTTTTCCGGTTGAGCAGCAGGTTGTTGCGTTTCGCGCTTTTATTCTTCTTTTTTAGGTTGTTCTTTCTTTGCTAATTCTTCTTTTAATCTTTTCACTTCAGCATCTAGCGTTTTATTTTGCGTTTCCAATAGTGATATATCCCCTTTTAATTTATCCCGCTATTTGTGGGGCTGCCCGTAAACGCCCGATTGGTGAAGGCTAATAATCAGTGGGGATGAACAAAACCCCCACTGATTAAAGTTTCACTTTATCAATCTCTTTAGATTTATCATCAGTTTCTTTATAAACGATATCTAATAGTATGTTGATCTTTCACATGAAAATTTAGAGCTAATACCATTCCTGTTATGATTAGCAAAATGAAGATACAGCTGATACTCCAAATACAGCCAACGGTCGTAGAAATGGTCTTTTAACATATTAATCCCCCCCCTCAAGTATGGAACGATATACTTGAGGGGGGATGGGTGATTACAATCATGCTATTAATAAGAACCCCATAAATGATAAACCATTCCACTAACAAAAAACACTAATCCTAAAACCAAAACAATTATAGCAAGTATTCCATTTTGATTATGCTCCATAAAGTAGCTCCTTTGAGATTTATTTTTAACCCGCATTAACTGCCTGTAAAAGCCTGATTAAAGTTTCACTTTATATACAAAAAAGCCTTTAGTCGTAATTATGGCTAAAGGCTTTGAGCATTATACTTTTTAGTTTGGAAAATCTTATAAGAAGAATAACCTGTATGTTATATAGAGAAGAATTTATAATATTTTTATCAAATTTGGAACTGTAATGTACTAGCTTGATAATGAAGCTGGACTATTGGAATTGAAAAATTTTAGTTTTATTATAACTAATAGAAAGGAAAGTAGTGTGAATAGAAATCCACTCCAAATAAGCTGGTGAATACCTAAGTTTGAAATGAACCAGCCTCCAATAGTTGTTCCTAAAGTAATTCCGAGATTTGAGAATGAAACGAATAGGCTATTACCAAATTCAGGTGCTTCTTTTGCTTCACTTATTAACCATGTTTGACCAACAATTAATCCGCCAGCATGTACGATTCCCCAAATGAATACGATAAAAATCATTGGAACAAGGTAGGAACCTAAATAATAAACTAATATGTAAACGATAGAATATAAAATAGGGAAGGATAGTACTGTATTTACTATACTTTTTTGCAGGAGACTACCAAATAAATGATTACCTAAAATCATAACTATACCAAATATGAATAGCATAATACTGATGAGAGATCCATTCATGGAAGTTACTGTTGCAAGGTATTCAGCGAAGTAGCTGTATACGGAAAACATGGCTGCAAAAAGGAATGTGACGGTTAAAATATTTAACCATAATCCTGGTTTGCCGAGTATACGAATTTGTTTGCCGAAAGACATTTTTTCTGTAACAGGCATAGAAGGAAGGTAGATTAGTATTCCAATGAATGCAAGAGTGTTAACGAATGCTCCGAATAAGAAAGCAATTTCTAGTGAAAATTGGTCTGCAAGGTAAGAGGTTAATGGTACGCCTAGAGCAAAACCAACTGTAATTCCCATGAAAACTTTTGTAACGGCTTGACCACTTTTCTCAGGAGGGACAAGTTTAGCAGCTGTTACAAGAGCGATTGAAAAGAAGAGTGGATGAAGTGCAGCCGGTAAAATACGAAAAATAAGCATGATTTCAAATTGTGTTGTATAAGCGTAGATTATATTTGAAATAACAAATGTAAAAATTGCTGTTAATAAAATTATTTTGCGATTAATCCCAGAGACGAGCAAAATTAGAAACGGACCAGAAATAGCAACAACTAGTGCGAATATACTTACTAAAAATCCTGCTTGTGCAGTTGAAATGCCGAATTTCTGAGTGATTTGTGGTAATACACCGACAATACCCATTTCGGTAGTAATAATTCCGAACACACCTATTGCGAGTGTCAGAATAAGTAAAGGGTTTACTTTTTTCATTTATAAAACTCTCCATTCGTACTAGTATTTTGAAAGTAAATTCATTAACAAAGAAGCATTATTGCAAGCATGATTGGATGTCAATATTATTAGGACTATGTAATTTGAAATACAATAACAGATATCTAAATAATTAGATATGATGTGTTAAAAAAATTTCTCCTTTCCATGTTTCTTGCTTTTATAGGTAGTGCAATTTTATAAAAAAAGCAGAATGTGTGAAGGCTAATAATCAATTGGTATGCTAATTGATTATTAGCTTTCACTTTATAATTCGTTTTGGACGTATTCAGAAAACTCTTGTATTGTTTTTTCATTTCGACGATAGTAAGTCCATTTTCCAATTCGGTCAGAGTCTAGTAGTCCTGCCTTTTTCATAGTTAATAAATAACTAGAAATAACCGATTGGGCTAAACCAGTTTTAAGCTGGATATCTCCTACACATACTCCAACTTGAAAGTTAAGGCCTTGCTCTAGATAAGGTTTTTCATCGAAATAGTTTTCTGGATTTTTCAACCATGATAAAATTTGACATCTTGTTTCATTTGACAATGCTTTATAAATTAATAAAGGTTCCATAAGGATATTATATCTACTTTTATAGATTTGTAAATGGGTTTTAGTGATTTTAAGGAAAGAATGTATAGTTGATCCCTTTGAATAGGCATAAGGTGTTCTTGATCTGTACTCTTTGTAAAGGACATTCTAAAAAAAGTTAGGTAACCTAAAAAAGATGATTTCTGTATGCAAACAGGAATCATCTTCTTTAAATTCTATTGATAGCAAGAGTGATTATAGTACGTCATATATTTCTTAATTTCATGTTTTAACTGAACAAACGATTCACATGATTTTATATATGTTTCATCAATTAAAGTACTACGAGGATTACGTGCAAAAATGATAATCTTGTTACGTTCAAGCATGTTGTTGCCTAGCTATCAATGGCGGATTCCTAAGAAGAGTAATAATAAAACCCAACTGCAGATTTAAGAAAAATTTTATGTTTCCCCCACTTTTTATTTTAGAAGTTTTTCCTATCCTATAAATGAGTTACATCATGAAGGAGACTAAAAACGACAAAGTCATAGATGAAAATGTAAAGTTAGGGGATTCTGCATGCATACAGAAGTTTTGATGAGTTATTTGTATACTTATTTCTTTACTGTTATTTTTTGTATTGTATTTCAAATTGGATTTTATTTTAAAACGAAAAGAACTATATCTATTTGGCATTTTCTATGGGTGTATGTTTTTCTGTTTTACCTTTCGCTAGTGTATGGGGTGACGCAGATCGCGACTGTATGGGATATAAGTAGAAATGAAACGTGGATTCGTGTAAGTCAAATTAACTTGACTTTATTTGATACTGCAGGTAGTACTACGTATCTTTTGAACATTGTACTGTTTATGCCGTTAGGTTTTTTATTACCGACTATTTGGTCGCAGTTTAGAAAAATGAAAAATACCGTATGTGCGGGATTCTTTTTTTCATTGGCAATTGAGTTAAGTCAATTACTAAATAGTAGAATTACAGATATTGATGATGTATTTACGAATACTCTCGGGGCGATTATTGGGTATGTATTATATAGAGTTTTATTTAAACTGATAGATAAAAGAGAGGGGAAAAAGCTTGATACTAACACTTCTCTAGTTATACAATACGAAGCTGTTTTTTATTTGGTTTTCTCACTTGTAGGTGTGATGTTAATTTATTATCCTGGAGACCTGTAATCTTCCAATGAGATGATTACGAATTTATTTTTAACGCTCGTGCGATATTTCAATTTGTAAAAAAAGCCTTTAACTGGCTATAGCTAAAGGCTTTTATCATCATAATTTTAGTTACCAATTACCCACTCCAACATCCGCATTCAACCACTTCACCCAATCCAAATCTTCCACCTTAAGCAAACTGAGCGAAACACCCTTCATATCTAAAGAAGTTAGCAGTGTACCGACTTTTACGAACTTCACTTGTAATTTCTCCAGCTCACATAAACGGCGAATATCATTTGCGAAAATGTATTGTTCCATTAGCGGAGTTGTGCCGAGTCCATTAACGAGGATGGCGAAGTTGTCACCTTTTCTCCAGCGGTAAATGCTTTTTAGTTTGTTCATTAGTTCGATTGCTAATATTTCAGAAGAGGATAGTGCTTCTTTACGGTAACCTTTTTCACCATGGATGCCGACGCCGTAAAACACTTCATCTTCGTTTAATGTGAATGAAGCTTTTCCTTTTACTGGATCGTTGGCAGGGGAAAGGGCAACTCCTAATGTGTGTAAGTTTTTGATGACAGCTTGCCCGATTGTTGTTAGTTCTTCTAAAGAATGTCCACTCTCAGCGGCCGCACCAAGTATTTTTTGAACGAAAACAGTGCCAGCGACGCCGCGTCTTCTTTTATTAAAAGAAGCATCATCTTCAATTGAAACGTCGTCATTTACGATGATGTGGTCAATTTGTCTTCCTTCTTCTTTGGCAATTTGCTTCGCCGCTAGAAAATTCTCAACATCATCTTTAAAGTTTTTAATGATGAATAAAATACTTTTATCCTTTGGTATAAGGTGAGTAGCTGCGACAATTTGTTCTACTGTAGGCGGAGTGAAAATACTGCCATTTACTGCCGCTGTAAGCATTCCTTTTCCTACATAACCAATATCAGCAGGTTCATGTCCGCTACCACCACCGCTTATAATAGCGACGTCTTGCTTCAGTTTGTCGATATCTTTTACATAAATGATGTTGTTTGTTTCGTCGTAATTTACTTTGTCGTTATGTTCAAAATAAAAGCCATGCAGCATATCTTGAACGATATGTTGTACATCATTCATAATCTTTTTCATTGCTTTTGCCACCCTTTAATTACTTTGCTGATTGCTCCAGTAATAGTAGTAATTGATTGTTGATCATATTTTTCATGAGAGAAGACATAATGGAAGGATCTACTTCGCATTTGCTTTCAATCCAATCTTTTATCGTTCCAACGAAGCCGTGACTATAAAAGGAGGCAATCGTATTTTTTGTCTCGTCAGAAAGGCTGAATCCACAGCTCACGGATAGTTCATCAATAATCTTCATATATAAGTTTTTCGTATGCTCAAATAAATAGTGATTAAACGAGTTTTGTTCAATGACTTTAAAAGCATTTCGGTAAAATTTTTGATTTTCATAAAAGTAATCAAATAATAAATCGAAAATGTTTTCCCACGTTTCATAGTCGAGAAAGTCGATAATGTTTTCTTTCGTTTCTTCTCTATAAATCCAGCTTAATAGTTCAAATTTATCTTTAAAATGATAATAAAAAGTTTGCCTACGCATTTGACAGTGTAACATAATGTCGCTTACTGATATTTTATGAAACGACTCTGTTTCCATTAAATATTTCAATGAGTTCGCGATTATCTTTTTAGAAATTATAGAAGAGGTCATCTGAATCATCCCTAGAATGTAGTAATATAAAAATCCTATCTATAAATGAGAGCGGTGTCTTTAGACAGATTGTCCATTTTGTCCGTTTACTATAAAACGCTTTCATTTTAACATGGTTAGTAAGAAGAAGATTTCAAATATATCACAATATATTAAAGGAATTGAGGGAGAATCACAATGAAAAAGATTATAAACAAACCAGAAACATTAGTTATGGAAATGTGTAACGGGATGGTTATGGCTCACCCAGAGCTTGAGCTTTTGAAAAAATATAAAGTAATTAAGAAGAAAGAAATGAACGAAAACAAAGTAACGTTAATTAGTGGCGGCGGTAGTGGTCATGAGCCAGCACATGCAGGACTAGTCGGAAAAGGAATGTTAGATGCGGCAGTGTGCGGAGATGTGTTTGCTTCTCCTTCGCAAATTCAGGTATATCAAGCAATTAAAGAGACAGCTAGTAAAAAAGGTACGTTATTAATTATTAAAAACTACAGCGGCGATATTATGAATTTCAAAAACGGTGCGCATTTAGCGAAGGAAGATGGAATTGAAGTCGATTACGTAAAAGTTGACGATGATATTGCGGTAGAAGATAGTCTATACACAGTAGGACGTCGCGGCGTTGCGGGCGTTATTCTCGTTCATAAAATTGCCGGCGCAGCAGCGGAAGCAGGTATGGATTTAGGCGCGGTGAAAGCTGTAGCGGAAAAAGCAGCGGCTAACGTGCGTACAATCGGTTTAGCGTTAACTTCTTGTACAGTTCCAGCGAGCGGATCACCTACTTTCACACTTGCGGAAGATGAAATGGAATACGGCGTTGGTATTCACGGCGAACCAGGAATTAAGCGTGAAAAAACGATGTCAGCTGATGAGTTAGCTAACCGTATGACAAATGATTTAATAAAAGATTTAGGAGTAAAAGATGGCGAGGAAATTGCGCTTCTAGTAAATGGTTTTGGTGGTACACCACTGCAAGAACTATACTTATTTAATAACGCAGTTACGAGAGAATTAGCTGCTAGAAACATTAAAATTAATAGAGTATTCGTCGGTAACTATATGACGAGTATTGATATGGCTGGTATGTCTTTAACAGTGATGAAGTTAGATGATGAGCTAAAAACATTACTATCGAAAGAATGTAATACACCAGCGTTCAAAGTAGATGGACCAGTTGAAAGTGTAGAGTACGTGAATGTACTTGAAGAGGCAGAAGAGAAAGAAGTTTCATTTGAAATAGAAACAGCGGAAGAGCACGCTGTGATTAAAGATAATATCATTACATTAAACAACATGATTTATCTCGTTGATAAAATGAGCGACATTATTATTAAAAATGAAGTACCGTTCTGTGAGTTAGATACACATGCAGGTGACGGCGACTTCGGAATGAGTGTTGCGAAAGGATTTAAGCAATTAAAACGTGAGTGGCATTCTATTGTAGAACAAGAAAATGTAACGATCGGATCATTCCTTGACGGTTGTTCCATGATTATTATGGAACATTGCGGCGGCGCATCTGGTCCAATTTGGGGCGGTGCATTCCGCGCAGCTAGTAAAGCAGCAGGCGAGAAGCGTGAGTTAACAGTGAAAGAATTTGCTGAAATGTTGCAAGCAGCACTGCAAGGCATACAATCTATCGGTGAAAGATCGTTCGGTAGAGGTGCAGTAGTTGGTGATAAAACACTTGTTGATGCACTTGCTCCATGTGTGGATTCTTGGTTAGCTAGCGCTTCAAACGAAGTAGACATGAAAACTGCCTTTGAAAAAGGTGCAGAAGCAGCCGTTAAAGGAGCAGAGTACACGAAAGAAATCGTAGCTCGCATGGGCCGCGCCGGTACAGTTGGTGAAAGAAGTTTAGGCTATCCAGATGCAGGTGCACATGCGCTTGGAGTTATCTTTACGGAGATTGCGGGTAGTTTGAAATAGGAATTAGAAGATCCCCTCTGCCTTAAGGTGGAGGGGATCTTTATTTATAATCATCATTCTTCCAGTGAAAAATTTTATTTGTTAGCCAATCTAGAAGCTGCTTCTTCAACTTCTTTATACGCATTTTGTAATACTTCATTTGGATCTAGTACTGCTGTTCCTTGTGCACGAACGATTTGATAATCTTCAATACCAAAGAAATTAAACATTGCTTTTAAATATTTATGAGAGTATTCCACTTCTGTATACCAATCATCATTTGTATAGATTCCTCCACTTGCTTGTATAACAAGCATTCTTCTTCCATCTTTAAGTAGTCCCACTGATCCAGTTTCAGTATATTTAAATGTTTCACGTGCAATCATGATATTGTCCATGTAATCTTTTAACTTTGATGGAATATTAAAATTGTGCAAAGGTAATACGATAACATACGTATTTGCACTTTTAAATTGTTGTAAAATTTCGGACATACGCTCTGTTACTTTTTGTTCTTCATCAGTTAACTTTTGTCCATTTCCTTGCTTTTCCCATGCACTTAAAACAGTTTTATCTATCATTGGTACTATATCATCGTATAAATTAATTTGTTCAATCGGTTCATTATTAGGAATTAATTCTTTATAAGATACTAAAAAGTGGTTAAGAACTTTAATGCTGACTGATGATGTATCATCCACTTTTGGATGTGCGTTTATGATAAGTGTTTTGTTCATTTGTATTTCCCCTTTTTAAAAGTTTTTACGTTTTAATTGTCGACAAAGTTAATCGTCGATTAACTTTGTCTTTAATATAAGCTCTGAAATTATTTTTGTCAAACGAAATACATACTATTCGAAAAGAGCCTTTTTTTATTTGACTAAAATTCTAAATGGTCCTAAGATACAATTTGATAACCCTTAAAATAAAAAGCAGGTGATTTGTATATGCAGTATAGTGTTGGGGTTGAATATGCCTTGCATTGCCTAGTTTATTTAATTAACACTCCTTCCAAGGAAAGTGTCGGAATAAAAGATTTGGCAGAGTTCCAAGGGCTTTCTGAAACATTTCTTTCAAAAGTTTTCGGTAAATTATCTAAAGCTGGCATTGTAAATTCTGTCCCAGGTGTAAAGGGCGGGTATAGGTTAGCTAAGTCTCCAGAAGATGTTTCTTTTTGGGATGTAATAGAAGCTGTCGAAGGTCCAAAACCTATTTTTCAATGTAAAAATATTGTACAGAATGGTCTACTATATCGAGACGAGGCCGAGGCTTGCAATTCTTGTGAACCTAGCAATTCTTCTTGTACAATTAACTTAGTAATGCTTGAAGCAGAAGAACACATGCGTGAGTTTCTTCGTAAAAAGACTCTTGCATGGTTAGATAAAGAACTTGATATTGTTTTACCTGAAAAGATAAGGGTAGATACTCGTGAATACTTCAAACAAAAAAACTCTAACTAAATCGCCATGACGAATTAGTTAGAGTTTTTTTGTTTTTTAACATGAATGCCATCATGTGAGTTCCTAAAAATATGGAATTCACGTTGCTTAATTATATTTTTTAATCTTCGTGATCGATTTCTATTGTGCCTGTTCTAGCGCTAACTTTTAAAACATTCAATAGATTATCAGGTGTCTTGATTTCCACTTCATATTCGAATTGAGATTGTGTTAAGTTGTCATCTTCTAATTCAAATTCTTTTTTCACATGAATAATTTCTCCATTTGTTTGTGCTAAAGCAATTTCACGAACTTGTTTTTCTGTGTAGTTGTCATTCTTTTTTGCATAATTGTAACCCATACCAAAATATCCACCAACAATAGCAATACCAATTACTAAAGTAGCAATTACACTTATCATTATTTTCTTTTTATGTTTTAACATTTTCATTCACTCCTTAATGATTAATCATCTATTCCAAATCTTGCTTCAAGTGCATTTTCTGCTTGCTCTAATTGATCTTCCAGTATATCTTGTTCTCTTTCTTGTGTTTGATATTGTTCAACAGTTATCGTTCCAGCGCGATAATCTGCTTCTAGCTGATTATCAGATAAATCTATTTTGTCATCTAATTGGTCAATTTCTTTTTTTGCTGCTAAGTACGTATTTAAGTCCTCTTCTTTTGCTCCAACTGGTTTTGTGTTATGTGCCTTTTCTATAATAGATGAGACTTCATTTTTGAAATCTTGTATTTGCTTCGTATCATTCGTAGCAGGCTCTGTTTTGTTTGGTTCTTTTTGTAGTTGAGCAACTTCTTTTTGTAATTTATCATTTTCCGCTTTCAGTTGTTGTACTTCTGTATTGTTATCAGATTGAGTAGAACAAGCTGTTAAGAATAAACAAGACATTGCTCCAATTATCATCCAGTTTCTCATTATGTTTTCCTCCCTTTAATTGAGCACCTTATCCTTGCCTTTATATTACTGAACAAACATTAAAGGAAGATTAATGTGCCAAAAAATAAAATGATATAATTAAATCGTTTCTAATCTTTCTTTAATGTTTTGGAACTATAGTGATATATATAATAAGAAAAAAGGAGGATGCTAATGCGAGTTCTTATTGTCGAAGATGAACAAGACTTACAAAATATATTAGTAAAACGATTAAATGCAGAATATTATAGTGTCGATGGATGTGGGAATGGAGCAGATGCCTTGGATTATATAAGCATGGCTACTTATGACTTGATTGTGCTTGATATTATGATTCCCCGAATAGATGGGTTACAAGTGTTACAAAGATTACGCGCAGACAATAATACAACTCCTGTCTTGCTTCTTACAGCTAAAGATACAATTGATGATCGCGTAAAAGGACTCGACTTAGGTGCGGATGATTATTTAGTAAAGCCATTTGCTTTTGATGAACTATTAGCAAGAATTCGAGTGTTGATGCGAAGAAAAACAGGGAATACCTCTAATGTGTTTGAAATTGCTGATCTAGTGGTGGATTGCAATATGCATAAAGTAACAAGGGGAGAGCAGGTTATTAATCTTTCCAGTAAAGAATTTGCTATTTTAGAATATATGATTCGTAATAAAGAAGTTGTGTTGACACGAGATAAAATTGAGCAACATGTGTGGAATTACGACTATGAAGGTGGCTCAAATATTATTGATGTTTACGTCCGATACCTTCGTAAAAAAATTGATAGCCAGTTTGAAACGAAGTTAATTCATACAGTACGAGGCACTGGTTACGTATTGCGAGTAGAGTCATGAAAAAACTATCAATAAAAATGAGAGTAACCCTTTGGTATACGGGGTTAATTGTAATTATTATGGCACTCGTGTTAGCTTTTATTTTAGCTTCTTCAGATAAAGTTGTGCTTTTTAATATGAAAAATCAATTAAAGAGCACAGTAAAAGAAAGCATGGAAGATATCAAATATAAGCATGGGCAGTTAAAGATTGACGATGAGTTTGAAACTTTAGAAGATGGAGTAAATCTCCTCATTTATAGTAAGCAAGGTGAGCTACTGGCAGGAAATAGTCCAACAAGCTTTAATAAAAAGATATCGCTTAAATCCGATGAAATACAAACCATTAAAAATGGTAATAAAGAATGGATCGTATATGATTTTCTCCATAACGTAGGCGGCGATGAGCAAGTCTGGGTTCGTGGAATAATGACGATGAACCAATTATCATCAACGATGAATACGCTTATCGTGGTAACACTCATCTCTTTCCCATTACTTATTCTCATTGCGGCAGTGGGAGGATATTTTATTACGCAAAGAGCGTTTCGACCTGTGAAACAAATGAGTGATTCAGCTAGTGAAATTGGTGATGGTAAAGACCTTTCGAAGAGGATTAATTTACAAGGTTCATCGAAAGACGAAATTTATCATTTAGCACAAACCTTTGACAACATGTTTGAGCGATTGGAGAAATCATTTGAAAGTGAAAAACAATTTACATCTGATGCATCTCATGAATTAAGAACGCCAACATCTGTGATTATTTCGCAATGCGAATACGCCTTATCGCAGAGGAATAATCCGAAAGAAATGGAAGAATCTTTAGAAGTAATTTTAAGGCAATCACGTAAAATGTCCTCGTTAATCTCGCAACTTTTATTATTAGCACGAGTTGATCAAGGAAAGCATGATACTTTTCAATTTGAATGTATCAATATGAGTGAATTAACGGAAATCGTTGTAGAAGAGCTTTCATTAATGGTTCAAGAAGCCTCGATTGATATAACAACAAATATAGAGGAAGACCTGTTTATTAAAGCAGATCAAACATTGATGATGCGTTTATTAATGAATTTATTAACGAATGCGATTGCTTATGGTAAAGAGAATGGTAGTGTGAATATACAACTATGCCGTGATGGAACGAACATAATAGGTAAAGTCTCCGATAATGGCATAGGCATCAGCGAGCAACATATTACGAAAATATGGGAACGCTTCTATCGAGTTGATGCAGCACGAACATCTTCAAACATGGGAAACACAGGTTTAGGATTGTCGATGGTAAAATGGATTGTCGAACTACATGGAGGAGAAATTACCGTTGAAAGTAAATTAGGGGAAGGCAGTACTTTTACATTTAAACTACCAATTGAAAAACGAGCATAATGTATGCTCGTTTGTAGCTTTAGAATAAAGATGGATTTAAAAGCTCTCTTTAATCTTTATTTAAAAGTAAATGAAAGTAAATCGATTTAGTTATAAATTATGTTTTCAACATGATACAATACATTCCTTTTTAGTATGAAATTGAAACAACAAGAACAGATGATTAGTCTGTTTCTAACATCATAGATTTATATTTTCGAACGTGTTGCGCAAATGATTTCGGTGCGGAGTTCAAGGTTAAATGGGCTGAAGTTAATAAGTAGTCTGCTATATGTTGTCTATTAATTAGGAAAAGGGCACTCCATTGAGGGAGTGCCCTTTTCCTAATTAATGATGGTAACAGATAAAAAACTCTTTGTATTACCAGGAGTCACCGTGGCTTGATTGCATGTACATAATTGTACTAGATTTAGTCGAATCAACTTGTTTCTTAGAATCTGATTGTGAAGGGAATGCTAATCCAATAGATAATGCAACTGAAAGTGATAAACCTAAAATCGTTCCAAAAAGTTTTTTCATTATTTTAACGCTCCTTTTTCAAAAGTTTTTTCTTTAGCTTGATGACTAATATAAAAGTATTTACTAGCTTTTACAGTGTCGCTTTCTTCGTAAAACTTGATTGCTAATTTTTCAGTGTATTCTTGTGTGTAAGTATAGAGTTGTTGTGTGTCGAAAAATGAGATAGCTTCCAAAGATAATTCTTCGAGAATAGCAGCCGAAACACCTTTATTTATACAATCTAAAAGTTTGAAATGATATAGGTATTCTTTATTGTCTAGCTTCTCACAAATTGCTAATCCTCGTTCGATTAACTCGGCCGACTGTTCAAGTTCCCCAATCTTTAAATGTTCTCTAGCCTTAAGAAAAATGGCCCTAAAATGCTCTGGAGTTTTAGTTGTTACTTCTGATAAGTGTCGAATTGCTAAAGCGGATAAGTTTTGGCTACTATATAAAAAACCTAAATTATTGCGGACTCTTAATATTAGGGAATCCTCATTATTTTTACGTAAAATATCTATTGCAGAATTAAATTTTTCTTCTGCTACAGGGAATTGTTTTATGTCAATACATGCTAAACCGTATAAGTTCTCACAAGCGGCAACATTATTTTCATAGCCATTATGTTTAGAGAAGATTTCTTTAGCTTTAGTCACATGTTGAATTCCTAATAGAGGTTGATAGGTATGAAGATAGAAGTTAGCAAAACGATAGCTAAACTCGGCTATTTCAAGATCGTCATGAATATGTTGTAATAGTGTTTCGGCTTTTTCGTAGTATTCCCAGGCTTCATTGTTGTTGGAAATTAGTGTAGCATGAATCCCTTTGAAAAAGTGATAATAATAAGACAACGATTCATTTTTTGGTATATCCAGTGAATCAATTGCCTGGAAGCTTGTGGGTGTGATGCTTAAATGATCAAGCAAAACTTTAAAGCGAAAAGTAAGAAGTGAGTAATGGAATAGTAAATTTGGATCTTCATTAATACTTTTTATGTGTGTATCAATCTCTGTTTTTAAATGTTTTGCTTCTTTTAGGTGCTGGGCACGTATCTCTTGATACCAATTATTTAAAAGTTGTGTGATTATATCTTTTGTTTTTAGATGACTTACCATAATTCTCCCCGCTTTCTACTATGTTTATTTGTATATTGATATGTATATACTAGCAAGAAATTAAGTGTGTTAGAGTGATAGATAGCAAGAAAAAACTTTTTCAATAATTTTCCGATAATTTAAAAGGTAATTAGAATATAAATAAGATTCCTTAGATGGTGATCATTTATTTATTGCCAAAAAATAAGTGCATCGAGCAAGTATGACTATTGTACTTAAAACAAATAACAGCCTGTTTGTATGTTGTATTTCCTTAGTATTGTAAATAAGCATTTTACTCCATCGCTATCAATTTGAAAGAACAAGTGATCCCACTTTATGGTTATATGCAAAACTTAAAAAACATAAATAAGCAGAACCTTTGTATTTTGCTATCTTACGTATTTCATCCTGCACAAAAAATATTTCTCAACATTTTGTCTGTTGAAAAAGATTGAATATTCGTATTATAACGAATATTATGTTGTTATCGACAAAAAAACGATAATTTGCAGACACTGGGGAGGAAATGCATTGAAAAAGGATAAGAAGTTAAAACCATTATCAGTTTTAGCAACAGCGGCAGTACTAAGTAGTAGTTTTGCTTTTGGAAGTCATGCAGCGTATGCTGATACGCCATCATCTCTACCGATAGATGAGCATTTAATACCGGAGGAGCGTTTGGCAGAAGCGCTAAAACAACGGGGCGTAATTGATCAATCTGCATCACAAGCGGAGACGTCAAAGGCTGTCGAAAAATATGTTGAGAAAAAGAAAGGGGAAAACCCTGGGAAAGAAGTCTTGACAGGAGATAGTCTTACGCAAGAAGCTTCTGATTTTATGAAAAAAGTAAAAGATTCAAAAATGAAGGAAAATGAACAGGCGCAGCAGCCAGAAGTAGGACCAGTAGCTGGACAAGGTGCAGGATTAAATCCAGGGAAATTAAATGGAAAAGTACCTACTACATCAGCGAAGCAAGCTGAGTACAATGGAGCTGTCCGAAAAGATAAAATACTTGTTTTACTCGTAGAATTTAGCGATTTTAAGCATAACAATATTGATCAAGAGCCAGGATACATGTATTCTAAGGACTTCAATCGTGAACATTATCAAAAAATGTTATTTGGTGATGAACCGTTTACGTTATTTGATGGATCGAAGATTAACACATTTAAACAATATTATGAAGAACAATCTGGTGGTAGCTACACAGTTGATGGAACTGTAACGGAATGGCTTACTGTTCCAGGAAAAGCTTCAGACTATGGTGCGGATGCTGGAACTGGTCATGATAACAAAGGTCCTTTAGGGCCACGTGATTTTGTGAAAGAAGCATTAAAAGCAGCGGTAGCAAAAGGGATCAATTTAGCAGACTATGATCAATTTGATCAATACGATCAAGATGGTGATGGAAATAAAAACGAGCCAGATGGCATTATTGATCATTTAATGGTTGTACATGCTGGTGTTGGTCAAGAAGCTGGTGGCGGTAAATTGAAAGATGATGCAATTTGGTCTCATCGTTCAAAACTTGGATCAAAACCATATGCGATTGATGGCACAAAATCTTCTGTTTCAAATTGGGGCGGAAAGATGGCTGCATATGATTATACAATCGAGCCTGAAGATGGAGCGGTTGGTGTGTTTGCGCATGAGTATGGTCATGATTTAGGATTACCAGATGAGTACGATACGAAGTACTCAGGGCAAGGTGAACCTGTTGAGTCTTGGTCTATTATGAGTGGCGGTAGTTGGGCTGGAAAAATTGCAGGAACAGAGCCAACAAGTTTCTCACCACAAAATAAAGAGTTTTTCCAAAAGAATATGAAGGGCAATTGGGCGAATATCGTTGAGGTAGATTACGATAAACTTCGCACGGGAGTCGGTGTTGCAACATATTTAGATCAAAGTGTTACAAAATCAAAACGACCAGGAATCATTCGTGTTAACTTACCGGACAAAGATATTAAAAATATCGAATCGGCATTTGGTAAGAAGTTTTACTACAGCACAAAAGGAAATGACATTCATACAACACTTGAGACACCAGTATTTGACTTAACAAATGCAACGGATGCTAAGTTTGATTATAAGGCATTCTACGAACTGGAAGCGAAGTATGATTTCCTTGACGTATATGCGATTGCAGAAGATGGAACGAAGACACGCATTGATAGAATGGGCGAAAAAGATGTAAAAGGCGGCGTGGATACAACTGATGGTAAGTGGGTTGATAAATCATACGATTTAAGCCAATTCAAAGGGAAAAAAGTAAAACTGCAATTTGAGTATTTAACAGATATCGCAGTAGCTTATAAAGGATTTGCATTAGATAATGCTGCATTAACTGTAAATGGAAAAGTTGTTTTCTCAGATGATGCAGAAGGCCAACCAGCAATGACACTAAAAGGATTTACGGTGTCTAACGGATTTGAACAGAAGAAACATAACTACTATGTAGAGTGGAGAAATTACGCTGGTTCTGACACGGCTTTACAACATGCGCGTGGTCCAGTATTTAATACAGGAATGGTTGTATGGTATGCGGATCAAAGCTTTACAGATAACTGGGTAGGGGTTCATCCAGGTGAAGGATTCTTAGGAGTAGTAGATTCTCATCCAGAGGCAATCGTAGGGACATTAAATGGACAACCGACTGTGAAGAGCAGTACGCGTTATCAAATTGCTGATGCTGCATTCTCATTCGATCAAACACCAGCATGGAGAGTAGATTCGCCAACTCGCGGTATCTTTGACTATAAAGGATTACCAGGTGTTGCGAAATTTGATGATTCTAAGCAGTATATCAACAGCGTGATTCCAGATGCAGGACGTAAGTTGCCGAAACTAGGATTAAAGTTTGAAGTAGTAGGCCAAGCAGAAGACAAGTCTGCAGGTGCAGTTTGGATTCATCGATAAAATAAGGTGAAGTGAAGAGGAGCTGTCTCATAAGTTGGTGAAACCGACTTATGGACAGCTCTTTTTTTTATTGTAGAAAAGGGACCTTTTAGGAACTAGTTCATGGACAAGAATGATATAAAATTTATCCCGCTATTTGCCGGGCAGTAAGACCCCCACCTCAAAATTCAGCGGAAGCAAAGAAGTTAGGTGGGGGTCGGGCTGCCTGTAAACCCCCACTGATTAAAGTTTCACTTTATTTTCAATACGAGTGAACAAACGTAAACTTAAATATTAGAAAATATAGATGAAATTCCGCTATTATACCTTTCAATAAAATAATAATAGCATTATATATTATAAGGAATGCTTGTCCTTAATTGTAAATGAAAGGGGGAATTTGATATGAGTTATGGCTATGGTTATTCTTCTAAAAAATGTTGTAAAAATTACAATGAAACGTTATCAACGGGTGTATTACGTAGACATTCTGCTACTTTATTTCTTACTGTTGATGCTATGAATGTTGATCCAGATGATACTCATAGAGTAACTGTTGAAATGTTTGATTGGTCATCTGGTTCTCCTGTATTGTTACCATTAGTAGATCCTTCTACACGAACATTAGCACCTAATCAATATGTTACTTTTCGTTCGGCAGCTCTTCCTCCAGGACTTTTTGCTTACGAAGTAAGAATAATTCATCCAAATGATAGAGATGTTGTTACGAATGTTTTTGGTCTTAGTGCAATCGTATTTAATCCACAAGAAGGAAATAATGTTTTACAACATGATTTAGCAAAATTAGACCTTAAATAGATTTTATAAAAGTCTAAATATGGAAATGGTTAAGTAAAGGAAGTAGGATGTAAAGCTACTTCCTTTACTTAACATCAACTATATAAAAAAATTTAGTGTCATCATCGGTACATAGGACAGCACGATTTAGCAAATCAATATTAACGATAGTCATATAATTAGAGAGTAAATAACCGTCTCCATAATATATAATTAATATTTCTTCTTCGAATGATAAGGAGCATAACAATAGTATGTATTTCGTTTGCTTGTATAAAGCAAATTGTATAAAGAGAAAAAGGATCTCCTTAAAGGAGATCCTTTTTACGTTTTATCATTTTTAAAGAAATCTTTCATCATTTTAGAGTGTTTCATGTTTAATGTCACAGCTTCTACTTTACCTTTCTTCTCATCTTTAGCGATTGTAATTTGCTCCTTATTATCGATCCAGACAAGAAACTCTTCTTTTGCGTCATCTTTATATGTAACGGTTATAGTAGAATGTGCCGATTGTTTCTTTTTTTGATCTAATGTAATTGTTTTCGAGGTTCCATTTTGAACTGCCGAAACGATAGGTTTTATCATTTCTTCATTGTCTGTTTGAGATTTGGAAATAGTATTATTTGTTGTTTTCAGTATTTCAATGTCTGTAATATTAGCGGAATTTAATTGAAATGTATTTTGTGTATGTTCTTGCTTAACTTGTGAAGCTTTATCTGTAGCCGAGGAGCTTGTACAACCTATTAAAGTGAAAGATAGAGCGGTTAGAGCGCATATAGATATGATTTTTTTCATAGTATCCCTCCTTATGTTTAATTATAACAATTTTCTGTTAATTTAGGTAGTTATTGTAAGGAGAAGATGTTTTAAAGTGGTAAATGATGTTGTTCATTTTCTATTAAAATTAAAATTCACATAACTTTTTTCATATTTTATGTTTAACATTTCGAAAATAGGTGTACTACATATAATATAACAAATAATTCATTTTAAAGGAGGAAGTTAAAGATGGAAACGAAGTATAGTAAACCTTTTGTATATGAATTTATTACGGAGAAAGAGGTCATGAATGCGGCAAATGATCTAGTGAAGAAAGGAATAGAACAAAAAGATATTTACGTGTTAACACATGAGAAAGAGAGGACAGATAGAATCGCAGATAATGCAGACGTGAACACGATTGGAATAAAAGAGGAAGGACTTGGGACAAGCATTATTAATGTCTTTCAAAAAACGGGAGATCAGTTAAGAAATAAGATGCAAGAGTTAGGACTTAATGAGGAAGAAGCTAACTTTTATGAAGAAAAGCTGGATGAAGGGAAAATCTTGTTATTCGTTAAGGATTTAGAAAGAGTCGGTGAATGGCTACAAGAAAGAAGATGCACGTATTCTCTTTAAATTTGTATCCTTTACATCTATAAATCTATTACGAAAAGGAGATTGGAAATATGAGTGAGAGCGGTCTAAAAGAACAAATTACGGGTAAAGTTGAAAAGAAAAAAGGACAAGTAAAAGAAGGGATTGGTGAAGTTACAGAAGATAGAGAGTTGAAAAATGAAGGGAAGTGGGAGAAGACGAAGGGAACTATAAAAGAAAAAGTCGGAAAAGTGAAACAAAAGATAAGTGATGGATTGGATAATAAAGAATAATACATGTTTATCAAGCTTTGGTTACATACCAAAGCTTGATAAATCAAATATAAAAACAATATAGGAGGTTTAATTGTGGGACTTATTATTACGTGTATTGTAGGTGGACTTATTGGTGCGTTAGCTGGAATGATTACGGGGAAAGACTTTCCTTTAGGTATAGTTGGTAATGTAATTGCTGGTTTAATTGGATCTTGGGTAGGTAGTGCGTTATTTGGTCATTGGGGTCCTGAATGGGGAGGCATTTTTGTTCTTCCAGCGTTATTAGGTGCAATCGTCTTTATTTTAATCGTTACATTCTTCTCTAGAATGCTACGGAAAGCGTAAGTATGATAATGAATAGTAATCTTAAGTTTATTATATATAACTATAAAGTGAATGAACTGATAAATATACATAAAAAAGCATCCAATTAAACTAATTTGGATGCTTTTTTAATGTAATCTGCATAGGAATGAGCGGGGGATGAAGGCCCCCGCTCATTGAAATTACACTTTTTATTATGTATTAAATCATCGTTACTTTTTCACAATTATTTATTCTTACGACTTGCCTTGGCTCTATATGAGATAAGTCCTCGCTATTACCTATATCAACTACAATTGTATTTGTTAGTATGTTAATAATGGAACCAACTAACGTTGTAGCATGATCGTGTCGATAAGAAAATTGAACGAAATCTCCCTTTTTAAAGTTGTGCTCTTCCATAGATAGATCCCCCTAAAAATAATGTTTATACATTATACATACACAAATTTATAAGGTTTAAACATTTAGTAGTATTTTTTAAGTGTTAAGCCGAGAAAGGTGTAGAAAATTTATTTATAATGAAAATAAAAAAATATGTTTAAAATTAATTTTTATGGGTAATTAACATAGTAGTAGTTTGAGATAAGGGGGCGGAAATGATGAATTTGGCAATAAATATTTTGCAAAATGATGTAGGTTATACGGTACAACTTAATGGTGAGATTGATGCGTATACGGCATCAGATTTGAAAAATAAGGTAATACCTATTACAAGTGAAAAAGAGGTTCATATTGTAGTAGATTTTCATAACGTAGATTATATGGATAGTACTGGTTTAGGTGTTTTTATAGCTCTATTAAAAGCAGTTAAGAAAAATGATGGCAAACTAGAGTTTATTGGTGTATCTAAAAGACTAAAAAGATTATTTGATATTACAGGACTAACAGAAATATTAAATTTGAATTCCGATTTTGAAAAAGTAGAAAGAAGGTGACTAGGGATGATGGAGAAATTTGAAAAGATAGAAATGAAAATTCCTGCAAAGGCAGAATATGTGGCTATTATTCGTTTAACAATGGCTGGTGTTGCGAACCGAATGGGCTTTGCTTATGACGATATAGAAGATATGAAAATTGCTATTAGTGAAGCATGTACAAACATTGTACAACATGCATACAAAGAAGATGTTGGAGAAATTACAATTGTCTTTGGTCTATATGAAGATCGATTAGAAATTATGGTTGCTGATAATGGGGTTAGCTTTGATTTTAGTAGCTTAAAAAGGAAAGTTGGTCCGTATGATATTAGTAAACCAGTAGAACATTTGCCGGAAAATGGTTTAGGTTTATATTTAATAAATACGTTAATGGATGATATACAAATCATGCATGATGAGGGCATGACAGTTTTAATGACAAAATATATACAAAGAGAGCAGGTGGAGAATGATGGAAATCCAATCTCAACCTACAAATCTTACTAAAGAAGACGTTATTAAGCTAATTGCAGAATTTCAACAAAACCAATGTGATGAAGCACAGGAAAGGTTAGTTGATCATTATAAAAATCTCGTACATTCCATTGCATATCGCTATTCAAAAGGTGGGCCTATGCATGAGGATATTATACAAGTAGGAATGTTAGGGCTCTTAGGCGCAATAAGAAGGTATGATTATTCGATAGGGAATGCTTTTGAGCCGTTTGCAATACCTACGATAGTAGGAGAAATAAAGAAGTATTTACGTGATAAAACTTGGGGCATTCACGTTCCAAGGCGAATTAAAGATTTGGACGGGAAAATTAAACTTGCGATAGAGGAGTTAACAGATCACCTGCAGCGTTCACCGAAGATTATAGAGATTGCGGATCATTTAGGACTATCCGAAGAGGAAGTGCTAGAAATTATGGATGCTAAAAATAATTATCGAGTATCTTCCTTAGATGATGTAGTTGAAAATTCATCTGATGGAAGTTCGGTAGCGAGAATTGAATCTGTAGGTGAAGTAGAGCAAGGATATGAACAGACAGAAAGGCGTCTCGTTTTAGAGGATATTTTTAACGTATTAAATGAGACAGAAAAGAGTGTTATTCATTATATATTTGGAGAAAATTTAAATCAAAAAGATACAGGGGAACGGTTAGGTATTTCACAAATGCACGTTTCTCGTATTAAAAGACAAGCGATAAGTAAATTGAAGCAAGCCGCGTTTTTAGATACATAAAAATTTAAAATAATGATGTTTAAAACATGAGAAAAGGGGTAGTTATTAAGTATAGGAGGAGATATTAAAATGTCATACGATGTGAAAGAACTAATAGAAGGATTGAATGAAGATTTAGCAGGAGAATACTCGGCGATTATTATGTATAACCATAATGCTGCTACAGTTTCTGGTATATATAGACAAGTGTTAAAACCTTTCTTTGAATCTGAAATTAGCGATGAACAAGGACATGCCCTATATTTAGCGGAGAAAATTAAGACGCTAGGTGGTACACCTACTACGATCCCTTTACCAGTGAAACAAGTGGAAGATGTTCGAGAAATGTTAGAATCCGCTAGACAATCAGAATATGAAACAATTAAGCGTTATGAAACGAGAAAAGAACAGGCAGCGAAATTAAATATGACAGAGTTAGTTGTAAAACTAGAAGATATGATTGCAGATGAAACAAATCATATGGAAGAATTAGATCGTCTTTTAAATGATAAAGCAATGGTGTTAAATTAAAAGTGGAAATTTATAGAGTGAAAGAACAAATTCCTATTTCTAGGGGTTTGTTCTTTTGTTGTATAAATATGTTTGAGTACGAAATTTTCATTTTGTAACTGAGTATGTAATACTAGAAAAATAGAAAATTATAATAGATTTACATTTTAAATAAGAAAAGGGGAAATAACTTGTGTCCATTTTAATTGTTGATGATAATCCGGTTAACATATTTGTAATTGAGAAAATTTTAAAACAAGCCGGATATCATGATCTTGTATCGCTCAATTCTGCACAAGAGCTCTTCGAATACATACAGTCTGGAAAAGATTCTTCCAGGCATAATGAAATTGACTTAATACTATTAGATATTATGATGCCTGAAATTGATGGACTTGAAGTTTGTAGGCGATTACAAAAAGAGGAGAAGTTTAAAGATATCCCTATTATTTTTGTTACAGCTTTAGAGGATGCAAATAAATTAGCCGAAGCTCTTGATATGGGGGCAATGGATTATATTACGAAACCTATAAATAAAGTTGAACTATTAGCGCGTATGCGTGTAGCATTACGCTTGAAATCGGAATTAAATTGGCATAAAGAACAAGAAGAAAATCTTCGGAATGAACTAGATTTAGCTACACAAGTACAAAGAAACTTATTAAGTAGCCCATTAAGAGAAGATCATATAAAAATTGAAGCAAGTTACTTACCGTCATTCAAACTAGCTGGAGATATGTATTATTGGTACAAAATCGATGAAAATCGCTACGGTATTATATTATTAGATGTGATGGGACATGGTATATCTGCTTCATTAGTTTGTATGTTTATTTCTTCTGTATTACGTGAAACGATTAAATCTTTAATCGATCCAGAACTCGTCATTAAAGACTTAAATAAATATATGACTCTTTTACATAATGAGAATGACGATATTCCATATTATTTTACAGCGATATATTTAGTAGTAGATACAGAAAAGAGAACGATTGAATATGTAAATGCAGGGCATCCTTCTGGATACGTTTTAGTTGATGAAACAAATATGGTTGAACTAAATCGCGGGAGTTGTGCGGTAGGATTTTTTGATGAAATAAAAGTTAAAAAGACAGTTATACCTTTTGAGAAGAATGCTCAAATATTATTGTTTACAGATGGTGTTCTTGAAGCAATTGCAAATGATGAATTTGAATCTGAAGAAAAATTACGTACTTTTACAGAAAGAAAATGGGCAAATTTAGAAGAAGAGATAGAAGGGTTTTATAAGGAAGAACAGAAGAAAACACAATCAGATGATATGTGTCTCATTATGATAAAAACGAATGCGAAATAAAAAGCGTATGAAATCCAAACAGAGGATTTCATACGCTTTTTATTGTATTTTTTGATAAATTTGTTCACTAGGATTAAATTGGGTATAATGCGGCATTATATTTGAAAAACGAAGAGTTTCTTTATTCCCCAAACATAGGAATCCATTGTGGCCTAAACTTTCATAAAATAGTTGCTGTACTTGATTTTGAAGTTTACTTGTAAAGTAAATTAAAACGTTACGACAAAGTATAATATGAAATTCGTTAAAAGATTGATCAGTTACTAAATTATGCTGTGCAAAAATAATGTTTTGTAAAAGTGATGGATTAAAATAAGCAAAACGATTATCTGTTGAATAATAGTTAGAAAATGCTTGTGTACCGCCAGCTTGTAAATAGTTTTTCGTATAAGTTTGCATTTTATTTAACGGGAGGATGCCTTGTTTTGCTTTTTCTAACACATTTGTATTCATATCTGTTGCGTAAATAACCGACTTTTCACTTAATCCTTCTTCGTGAAGTAAGATGGACATTGATAATACTTCTTCACCAGTTGCGCATCCAGCATGCCAAATTCTAATTTCAGGATTCTTTTTTAATTCAGGAATTACATGCTCTCTAAGCGCTTTAAAAAAGGCAGGGTTACGGAACATCTCAGTTACATTAATCGAGAAGTCATTTAATAACTGTTCTAAAACCCCTTCCTCGTGAATTACTTTTTCAATTAATTTTGAAATGGTTGGGATATTAGAGAGCTGCATTCGATTACAAATCCTTCTATAAATAGATGTGCGAGCATATTGGCGAAAATCAAATCCTGATAGTTTAAATACCGCTTCTAATAGTAATTCAATTTCTAAGTTCGTGCGCTCATCCGTATCTACTGATGGATCAAAATTATAATACTTATTTTCCACTCCAACTAAACCTCACTTATTTTATTAACCATACATTCATTACCGAATAGAGTTGATGTAGATTTAATGGTTTACTTATATAATCTGAAGCGCCAGCAGATAAACATTTTTCCTTATCATTTGGCATTGCTTTAGCAGTTAATGCGATAATCGGTATTTCATTTAACCCTAAATTCATTCGGATATTTTCCATCGTTTCATAACCGTCCATATTCGGCATCATAATATCCATTAAAATAAGGTCAATATTTGTATTGCTTTTTAGTATTTCTAAACATTCTATGCCGTTTTGGGCAGTAATGATGTTGGCATTTTGTTTTTTTAATGCATTTTGTAACGCAAATATATTTCGATGATCATCATCGACAATTAAAATGGTTTTCTCTTGGAAGACGTTATTTGTTTCGGTAGTAACGATAGTTTCCTCAATAACTTCAGCAGGAATAACATCTTCTATCGTTGCTGCGACTTCTAAATTGGATAACTGTATATCATGTAATCCATTTGGAAGATTAGGAATATATACTGTGAAAGTACTGCCTTTTCCTACATTACTATCTAACGTAATCCAGCCACCTAATAATCTAGCAAACTCTTTACAAATAGATAACCCTAAGCCTGTACCACCATATTTCCTAATTGTTGCTCCATCTGCCTGTTGAAAGGCTTCGAAAATAAGTTGATGCTGTTCTTTAGCGATACCAATACCAGTATCTTTTACTGAAATTGTAATCCACTCTTTACTTATAGACTGCATATCATGACTCAAATTGGTTGTTTCTATCGGATTGAAATGTAAAGAGACGGATCCTTTTTCTGTGAATTTAAATGCATTGGATAGTAAGTTTTTAATAATTTGTTCAATCCGTTTTGCATCTGTATAAAACAGATCTGGAATCGTATCACTGTCTTCAATCGTAAATTCGATATTTTTTTGTGCAGCTATATGTAAAAAGTTTTGATGCATATTGGCTGCCATGTCACTTATGTTCGTTGCTTCAAAAATGATGTCTAGTTTGCCTGCTTCTACTTTAGATAAATCTAGTATGTCATTAATTAAAGTAAGTAAGTCTTTCCCTGATGAATGAATGACAGTTGCTAGTTCAATTTCATCATCCGATAAATGATTATCATGATTTTCTCTTAACATTTCAGATAATAGTAAAATACTATTTAACGGTGTGCGTAATTCATGTGACATATTTGCTAGGAACTCAGATTTGTATTTTGAGCTGCGTAACAACTCGCTTGCTTTTTCTTCTAATTCTGATTTGGTAATTTGTAAGTCAGCTGTCTTTTGTTCAGCTTCTTCAGTTCTAGACTCTAATTGTTCATTCGTTGTTCGTAATTCTTCAGCTTGCATTTGTAGTTCTTCAGCTTGCGTTTGTAATTCTTCTGATTGAACTTGTAACTCTTCTGTCATTGCTTGTGATTCATGTAAAAGAGTTTGAATTCGCATACGTCCTATAATGCTATGGATTGTTAAACCTAGATTATCAATAGTTTGTTGAATTAAATCTTGATGTAAGTCTGAAATCTCAGTTACACTTACTAACTCCATTACTGCAATTACTTCATCCTCAAATAAGATAGGGATGACTAGTAGATTTTTAGGACGTATTTCTAATACTCCGCTAGTGACATAACGAAACTCTTCGGGTATGTCACTGAGAATAAAACTTTTCTTTTCTAAGGCAGACTGTCCAATGAAACCTTCACCCATTTTAATAGATTGTTTTCCAATATCAGCACCTTGATCGGCGAAAGAAGCTTTTTTCACATAGTAGACAGTTTCTTCATATTCTTCACGTACATAAAATGCACCGCAAGAAGTTTGCGTTTTTTGTATAATTCCACTAAGAATTTTTTTACCTAACATCTCAATAGAAGATACACCTTGATACATTAAAATTAATTCTGCAAGCTCAGTTTGTAACCACTCTCTTTTCGATATTTCATCTAGTAGGTGATTTGTTGTATGAGCAAGATCTTTTATTTCATCATGTGTATTTACATGAATTCTTTCCGTAATTTTTTCTTTAGAAGAAATGGATTTAATAGCTTGAATTACATTTTTAATCGTTTTTGTAATGGAATTCGAAATATAGAGTGAAACGATAATGGAAATACAAGAAAGTAAGAACAATAAACTGTATAACCAAATCTCTAATTTATTATTTTCAATATCTAATTGTGCAGCTCTTTTTTTCGTTAGTTGCTCCTCAGTGCTCCGGAAGTTAGTTAGCTGCGACTGTAATGACTGAATTTGAGTCGTGTCGATTGTTTGTACATTATTACTATTATTATTTGTAATGAGTGGGTGAATCTCTTTATTAATCCAACTAGTAATGTTTTCGTTAATCTGTTTTAATTTTTCTTGCTGAGAGGGGTTATCCTCTAATAGAGCAAAAAGATCTTGATAATGTTTTTCGTAATCTTTTTCCGCGGAGTTAAGGGATTGCACGTAATTTGGGTTATTAGAAATGATAAACCCTTTCGCTTTATTTTCAATTGTTAGCAATTCTTTCTCCACTTGATTCGTTAAATTAAGAACTTTAAAATCGTGATCAATAATAAAATTACGAGATTTTTGTAAACTGGAAATCTCATTGTTTAGCATAATGAAAGAGATAAGTAAGAACAAAATGATAACTAAATAACCAGCCATAATTTTGTAGCGAATACTAAATTTTGCTTTCGAGTTCATTAAAAATTCCTACCTTCAAGAGTATTAAAAGTTTCCTATTGTAAAGAATGAAAAACGTAATATATATTATATCAGTTTTCATAAGGCCAAACTAGAAATCCCCCTATTGTATTAGGGGGTTCTTTTTTAATAGAGGAAATCATTTTGAAATAAAAATATATATGAAAGGTAGTAAACGAGGGAATAGAGGATAACAAACATTCTAAGAAGGAAAGAGTGTTCTTAAAGCTCTTTTTGCATCTATTCCTTCAAAAATAAATAATACAAGCTCTCTCTTTTTTACCGTAAGGAAAAAGGATACTAATGTGCTTAAGTTTTTAATAGAAGTAAGTGTTCCGTGTTTACTTATAAACAAGTTCGTTTGAAATGTTGTCATTAAAGCGTAAAAATGATGAATCTGAGTTATTGTAGGCGTTTCATTATAAGAAATAGTAGTAGAGTGAATGGCGTTCATTGCAATATTCCTTTCCATATAGTAAGCATAACAATATAAACATACCCGTTTTAAAAAATGTTAAACATATAAATAAGAAAAAATATAAGTATAGTTTTTTACGTTTAGAAAAGGTTAGGAAGGGTATACATATACTACAAAGAGATTGACTGAAGATGAATTGTAAGATGTCTATGTTTAGTAGATTAGTCTATCAAAATATACTTTTACTTTAAATAAAAAGGAGCCTGGTATACATGAATGAAATGATGATTGATATTACGTTTGATTTAATTTACTTGTTAAGTAGTTCGCTTGTAATACTGTTACTATTCGCTTTTTTCGTAAATGGTTATGTTAATAAGAAGATTAGTGTATACAGAAATGAAGAAGGATAAAGATGCATTATATAAAAATAAAAGGGCGTATATGTATATAAAAATTTAGGAGGTTAATAGTTATGAATGTAGATAGAAAAATAGTAGGTGTTTTTAGAACAATTGATGATGCGGCACTCGTTATTAATGAATTAAATGATAAAGGATACTCAGCAGATAACATTTCAGCTATTGCGAAAGATCAAAAGGAAATTGAACATTTGGAAGAAAAGTCGGGTGAAAAAGTGAATAGCGAAACTGCACATAAAGCAGATATCTTTTCAGCGACAGGGCTTGTAGCAGGAGGAGTAGCAGGGGGACTAGGTGGTTTATTAACAGGTCTTGGTATACTTGCCATTTCTGGAATGGGTCCAATTGTAGCAGCAGGACCAATCGCAGCAGCTATTGGAGGAGCCGGTATTGGCGGAGGAGCTGGAAGTTTAATAGGAGCATTTATCGGCTTAGGAATTCCAGAAGAACATGCTAAAAAGTATGAAGAATATATTTACGATGGCAATATATTAATTTTAGTAGATGCAAAATTAGACGATAAGTTAGAAATCTATAAAATATTTGATAAGCATAATGCCTATAACTCTGATTTCTTTAAATAAAATGTAAACAAAGTGAATATCGTTTTTTTGATCTTACAACTTTGGCGCGGCCGAGGAGTCGTATGACTATAAGAGAGGAAGGGCTTATAGTAAAAGATCAAGTTCTATCATGTTATTTAAAAGGAAAGAGGTGCCTTTTCGTGATTGTAAAAATATTAAAGGATAGCAGTAATAGTTTCCTTTGTACAGTTCAAAACAAAAATGGAGACCAGTATGTGAAAAAATGGTTTAGTAAACATGAAAATAACAAAGAATTAGGGCGACCAACTTTTAAAGAAGTAGAAAAGGATTGGAAAGAAAATAGAGAATCGTTTATGTATCCCAATATTAAAGCGCTTTATTAAAATTAAACATAATGCGCGCTTTATTATTACAAAACTGTCACATTCCTGTAAGGTAATTCAATGGATTAGATACTTTTTCCATGTCATAATAAAGACATAAGAAAGCTTATCAAAACTACAACTTATTAGGAGAGTGTCAGTCATGATTGTAACAACAACGTCTGGAATTCAAGGTAAAGAAATTATTGAGTATATCGATATTGTAAATGGTGAAGCTATTATGGGTGCAAATATTGTCCGCGATTTATTCGCTTCTGTTCGTGATGTTGTCGGCGGTCGTGCTGGTTCTTATGAAAGCAAGCTAAAAGAAGCTCGTGATATCGCAATGGATGAAATGAAAGAACTTGCAAAACAAAAAGGTGCGAACGCTATTGTTGGTATTGACGTAGATTACGAAGTAGTTCGTGATGGAATGTTAATGGTTGCTGTAAGTGGTACAGCTGTACGTATATAAGTAAATAAAAAAAACAGGCTCCCTTCGAAGCTTATGCTTTGAGGGGATTTTTTTGTTTTCAATTTGTAGAAGTAAAGGAATGAGCTGGATCCTTTAGGAAAAAGCCCATTCTTTTCATTTAAGCTATTTTCGCTTCTATCTTTCTTTTGTTCATGACTAAAGTTAAAATGAACAAAACTAAGCTTAGAAGTGCCATTATAATAAAAATTTGCGTATAACTATTAAAATAGTCACGAGCGATTCCTGCTAAGACAGGAATGAATCCGCCCATAATGTATCCTCCTGACTGCATCATAGCAGTCCATGCACTCGCATCTTCGGAAGTTTTTGTTTCGTATAGCGGTAGCATGAGAGCGAGTGGAAATACGCCGCCGAGCCCGATACCTAATAAAATAGAAGGGATCCATGGTGTAGTTAGTGGGTAAATCATAAGCGATAAACCTGCGAGTACAAAGCATATACTCCCTAATAACCAAAGTGGTCTGTTTTTATAAATATCGGCTAATGTTGGAATTAAAAAGCTGCATATCATTTGAATAACTGTAAATACAGTTATTAGAGTACCAGCCTGTCCGCTACTGACACCCATACTTTGATTTGCTGGTGCTAGCCAAGTCGTAATGGAATAAAAGATTCCTGATTGTAGGCCGAAAAAGATTGTGAACAACCATGCTTTTTTATTTCTTAAAGGTAAATTATTATTCTTTTTATTTTGTATGCTCGTATTCTTTTTTCGTTTCATAACCGGATACCAAAATATAATAGCGATAATAGTAAGTACACCCCAAAAAGCGAGTGCCATATTCCAAGATCCTTTTAATACATGTTGTAAAGGAAGCGTTAATCCTGCGCTTAAAGAAGCGCCAGTTCCCATACCTACTGAATATATTCCAATCATTAAGCCGATTTTCGTAGGGGATTTTTCCTTAATAAAACCTGATAGTAACGGCCCTGCAAGTGCAATTCCAATGCCGATAAATAAAGCGCTTGTGAATAAGGTGAGAATGGAAGAAGTAAAAGCTCTCATACATGTTGCAAAGCCAATTAAAATAAGACAAGCCATAATTGCTTTTTCTGCCCCATATTTTTTAATTACCTTCCCGGTTAGTAAGGCGAATGTCCCCATACAAAAAACAGGAATGGCTGTTAAAAAACTAACGGAAAAATTGCTTATATTTAAGTCTTGTCGGATTGTTTCTAATAAAGGTGAAATAGATGTAATTCCGATACGTAAATTAATAGAAGTAAAAAATAGTGCTAGTATATACAAATAAGTTCGTTCTTGATGTTTCAATTTCATTTTCTCCTCTCTTAAACATCAGATGTTATTGAGTATATCATCTGATGTTTAAGTGTAATATATAAGGAGCTTATTTCAGCTCCAAATTTTGAACAACGTATGTTCGAGCCTCTTCGGCATTTTGTTTTAATATAGCTTGGAATAATTTTTCATGAATTTCAGAGTTATCTTCATAGTCAGCTGTATTTAATATTAATTGGCTTAAAATATGACGAAGGGCAGGCACGAAAGATTGATATAAATCAAGTAGAACTTCGTTTTTGCTCGCCGTTGCAATTGCTAAATGAAACTGAATGTCTGCATCTATGTAAGCTACATAATTTCCTTCTCGAAGGGCATTTCTTCTTTTATCCAAATGTCCTTTTAAGTATAAAAGATCCTCTTCGCTTCGGCGCTGTGCCGCTAACATAGCTACTTCTTTATCTAACATATTTCGTGCTTCATACACATGATTAATATTTGCTGCCTGCAATCGTTTTTCAAATGAATCTTGCGTAGTATTTAGTGAGACAATACGAGTACCTTGTCCTTGTCGAACTTCTAAGATACCAGCATGTACTAATATCTTTATGCTTTCTCGCAGCGTCGAACGCCCTACACCTAACTCTTCCATTAATTGGGGCTCTGTAGGGAGGCGATCACCAACTTCGTACTCGCCAGAAAAGATTTTTTCTTGTAGACGTTCCAACACTTCATCGACTAATTTTCGTCGAGAAACTTTTGAAAAAGATTTCTTTTCATTTATATTCATCTGCTCATCTCCTGTTATATTCGCTTTTATAATAACCAATTTAAGTTCTGTTGACAATGTTATTTTTTAGGTGTTTGAAGCGGAATACTAAAATCAGATTTATAAGGCATAAAAAAATCCATTTTGAAAAAAATCAATCAAAATGAATTCTTCAACCGCATTTAATAACTCGTCAAAAATACTTTTCCTTTTGCTTTCTCAGCAGAATGCACAACAGCAACCGCAGTTTTCACATCCGCTAAGTCATACGTAGAATGTACTGTCATAAAACGTAATTTTTTATCCTCAACTAAACGAATTAAGTGACGAAACGTTTCTTGCCATTTATACGGTGACACGTCTGTATTCCAATGTCGTAAATGAAATATGTTAGCATGCACCTTTGCTTTCGTAACAATTTCGGCCCAGTTTACTTGTACGCCTGATAGAAGACCGATAGTTAAAAAGTGTCCATTTGGACGTACACAAAATGCTAATTCATTTCCATCGGATCCTCCAATAGAATCAATCGCAGCATCTGCGCCTATCCCGTTCGTTAACTCCATAACGGTTTCATAAAGCGGAACAGTGGAAGTATCTATTACATATTCAGCACCGAGCTGAAGTAATTTCTCTGTATGTTTACTATTTCTAGTCACTGCAATGAGTCGAAAGTTTAAAATTTGTGATAACTGTGCAAAAAGATGACCTATAGCGGATCCACAAGCGTTTACTAATAAAACGTTATCTCGTTTTAAGTTTAGCGTTTCTGTACACGTAACCCAAGCTGTTAATGGGTTGATGTACATTTGTGCAGCTGTAAAATCATCAATTGAATCGGGAATAAGGATTACAAAATCAGCTGATGTCTTCACATATTCTTGCCAAGTACCTTCCCCGCGTAAAGGTAGCGCGCGTTTACCGATAAGGTCTCTAGAAACACTCGCACCAACATCTTCAACAATACCAACACCTTCATAACCAGGTATGTTAGGTAAAGGGATTCTATGTGCATACGCTCCAGTTACAGGAATTAAGTCAGATGGATTAATCGGTCTAACTAACATACGAACTAGCACTTCATTATCTTTTAATGGTTCTATATTTTTATATTCAACTTGTAATACATCTTTTGGGTTACCAAACTTATGAAATTGAATGCATGTTCCGCGCAAAATAATGGTTCCTCCTTAATGTAGTCAAATGTATTATAGCATTTTTAGCTTGGCTACTTATTTCGTTACATATATAAAAGGGAATAGAAATTTTAAAGAGGGAGTAAACATGAAAAATTAGCCCAATAAAAACTAAAGTTAAAGGCACCCGAACGAGTGCTTTTATTTTGTTTTTACCAATATAATTTAAAGATTATACATAAATGGGGGAGTCAGCATGAATAAAAAGATAATCTGGGGAATTTTAGGGATTGTTGTGATCATGATAGCCCTTGTGAGTATGAATGTATTACAAAAAAATGCCAAAGAAGCAGAGGAAAAGAAGAAACGTGAAGCTAGCTATGTTCAAGCCGCAGCGGAATTTTATAATAATATTGAATTAATGGGATTTGTTGCTGATTTTGTTTTACCGCAATATTCAGAGTCCTGGTCTAAAGCTATTGATGAACGCCGAAATTTTAACATAGCTTTAAATGCTAAGAAAAAATCTCTAAATTCAATGGTGGCTCAATCTTCTGTAATATATAGTGATATGGAAGGGCAATTAAAAACGGTATCTGAAGCTGCGAAAGAAAATCCAAATAAGTACAAAGAACTTTATGATGAATACAAGAAGATGTATGGAATTATTACATCTTTAAAGGAACAAACAGAATCTCCTAGTGGAACTCTGATAACGTTTAATCAAAATGCAAACATGTTATTCCAAGAATACAAGAAATATAAAGGGAATATTGATGTGGCTATATCAGAGGATATAAAAAATGAAGTAGAGAAGATTCAAGAAAAAAACAAAAAATAATCGCAAAATAAAATATATGGCCTAAAAAGAACAATTTTAAATTCTATTATATAATGAGGGCTTTAAAAGTTTGTAATGGGGGAATTATAGATGGAGCTATTTAAAGGTAAAGTTGTTTGTCCAAGATGTGATGGGAATGGTCTCGTTTGTAAAGTTGAAATAAAAGACATTGATAAAGTTGTATATGTTTGTGATGAATGTGACGCAACGTGGTTACATAAGGATAGGTTTGGGATGAATAATTTTGTGAACTACGAGACGTTTCTTAGAGAAAATTCATTGTCTTATATGGAGGCTAATGTTGTTCGTTTAGGCTATGATTGGTACAAAGGATAAGCGATTTTTCAAATAGAAGAAGCTACTTTTAAAGTAGCTTCTTCTATTTGTCTATTAAGCCGAAGCCTTCTTCATTCTCTCAAGTAAACTAGATAAAATATGCGTACGATAAGATTCTAGTTTTTTACCTTCATAAGTACGGATACCTAATTTTTTAAGTTCTTTTACATACCAACCTTTGCTTCCGAAATACATGTGATCGCTCCCCTTCAACTTTGTTTTATTTGTTCTGATTGTACTTGGAGGTACAGGTAATATAATGAAGGAAATGAATTTCGTGCGAAAATGGTTAACTTTGTTGCAAAAGACATATATACTAAAGGTAGTATATAACGAGGTGGGCAAGACGTGATTATAGAGAAGCACGAAATTCAAATTGACCAAATTACGAGCGGTAAAGTGAATATCTTTACTTTCTATAGAAATAGAAAGCAAATTGATGATGATTTTTTACGTTTACAAGAACCATCGCTTACAGCAAACTACTTCTTCCATTTTCATTTTGATGCAGAGAGCTTACACCTTCTGCAGGAAGAGTTTCCGGGCATATATCCGTACGACGGTAGTGAAACGATTCATAACTGGACGGAAAAGATGAAGGCAGAATTGCAACATCAGATCCAAACAGGTAAATGGAATAAACGCGTACGTATCGGTAATCGCATTCTAGATGTGGAGTTTACGTGGTGCGACGAAGATATAGTAGAGTGAAAAAGAAGCGGATGACGCTTCTTTTTTTAGCGCTGGAATAAAACGAGCTTACCTGCAGAAGATGTGCAGCGATGTGTTTTTTCGTGCAATCCTTTTTCTTGCAAAATAGATTCACCTTTTGCTTTCGCTTCTTTTTCAGTTGCCGCCTCAAATGATTCGTCCAATGCTTTTGAACCATCTTTTTCAAAGACTGTTAGAACGTATACTCCCATGAAAATTCCCTCCAAAAATTAAAATCAGAATCTTATAACTATTTTGGCATAAATCACTAGAATATGCAAAGAAATATATGACATTGCATGTTACAATAAAGTGACACTTTAATAAGCAGGGGAGTTTTTCATCCCCTGCTTATTATTAGTGGAACCAATCGGGTATTTAAGGGCAGTTAACTTTCAGATTGCCTTCTTTGCCTATTGCCCGTTAGTACGGGATAAAATGAAACTTTTGAAATATAGAAAGGATCGTTATTTGTGAAACAAGTGAAGTTTATACATGCGGCTGATTTGCATTTGGATAGTCCGTTTAAAGGGATGGAAATGAATGTACCGCAGTCTGTTTGGGAGAGAATGAAGCAAAGTACGTTTGAATCGTTCGAACGTATTATTGATAAAGCGATTCAAGAGCGCGTTGATTTCGTATTACTAGCCGGGGATTTGTATGATGCGGAGACGCGAAGTTTGCGGGCGCAAGTGTTTGTGCGTGAGCAAATGAAGAGACTTTCGCAGTACGATATCCCTGTTTTTATTATTCATGGTAACCATGACCATTTAGGGGGGAGCTGGGCTGCAATTGAGTTTCCAGAAAATGTTCATGTGTTTACGGAGCCTTATGTAGAAGAGAAATCATTTTATAAAAATGGTGAACTGTTAGCTTCTATTTACGGATTTAGTTATTTGCAGCAAGCGGTAACGGATAATATGACAGCGCAGTATACGAAAATGAGTGATGCACCTTTTCATATTGGCATGCTTCATGGAAGTGTGGAAGGAGATGCAGAGCATAATCGCTACGCACCGTTTCAAATTCGTGAGCTGAAAGAAAAGCAGTTTGACTATTGGGCTCTTGGCCATATACATAAACGTGAAATTTTATCAGAAGAGCCGTACATTATTTATTCAGGTAACATACAAGGGCGTCATCGTAAAGAGACAGGGGAAAAGGGTGCGTACCTTATTGAACTTACGAAACAAGGAACGCATTGCTCATTTTTCCATACGGCAGATGTTGTATGGGATGAAATAGAAGTGAATATTGATGGACTTGAAACTGTTGATGAAATTATGACGAGCATATCTACTGCGATGAATGAGTGCCGAAGAGAAGAGGGAGGGACGCTTTTAACTGTCGTATTCACAGGGCAGGGCCCACTTTCTCCTTATTTGCGTGACGAAAAGCGTGTGGAAGAGATTTTTCACATTTTAGCATCTGGAGAAGAGCGAAAAGATTTCGTATATGCGATGAAATGGAAAAATGAGACGGTTTCTTTTGCAGAAATAGAGCGTTTGAAAGAAGAAAATCATTTTGTCGGTAGTGTACTGAAAGAGTTAGAAGCTTTCACAAATATGGACGGCGTGTTGCGCACCATTTGGACATCTCCTGTAGCGCGTAATAGTATTGAATCTTTTACAGAAGAAGAGAAGAAAGAGATTCAAAAGGAAGCGGAAAATATTATTTTAGAACAATTATTCCAGCAAGAGAGGGATAAGAAATGAGAATGGAAAAACTCCATATTTATGGATACGGAAAATTAGAAAATGTGGAAATGGATCTGTCGATGCTGACGGTGTTGTACGGTGAAAATGAAGCGGGGAAATCGACAATTCGCTCATTTATGAAAAGTATTCTGTTCGGTTTTCCGACGAGAGGACAGCGCCGTTATGAGCCGAAAGAAGGCGGAAAGTATGGTGGTGCAGTTACTGTACAAACAGAGAAGTACGGCCGTTTGAAAATTGAACGATTACCAAAGACGGCAGCTGGTGAGGTGACCGTTTATTTTGAAGATGGAAAAACGGGCGGCGAGGAAATTTTACACGATATATTAAGCGGGATGAATGAAAGTTTATTTGAATCTGTTTTTTCTTTTGATATGCATGGGTTGCAAAATATTCATCAGCTTGGTGAAGCGGATATCGGAAATTATTTATTTTCGGCAAGCGCAGTTGGAAGCGATGCGTTATTACAGCTCGATAAAAAGCTAGAGAAAGAAATGGATCAGCGCTTTAAGCCGAGTGGTCGTAAGCCAGAGATTAATATGTCACTGCAAGAGATGAAGAAGCTTGAAGAGAAGATGAAAGAGTGGCAAGGGAAAATTGGCACGTATGAAAAACAGGTCGAGCAGTTAAAAGAGGATGAAGAGAAGCTTGCCTCTGTTCGTGCGGAGAAGGAGAACGCGGAAAAGCGAAAGCAAGATTATGAAATATTAGCAGCGCTTGAGCCTCTCGTTATTGAAAAGCATGCGCATGAGAAAGTGTTAGAATATGAAAAAAGGCAATTTCCTGTAAACGGAACGGCGCGCTATGAAGCGATAAAGGCGAAGATGGAGCCGCTTCAATTACAAGTTGATTCGCTCCATAAGAAAATAGAGACAGTGCAATCGGAAATTGCCTCGATTCAAATAGATGAAGAGTTTTTACAAAAAGAAAGTTATGTAGAAGAACTTCGCATGCAGCATATGTCGTATGAAAATGCACGCCAAGAAATGCGAGATATGACGGGGAATATTGCGAATATAAAAGAAGAAATAGCAGAATTAGAGCAACAAATTGGTGCTACTTTTGAAAAAGAAACAGTTCTTTCGTTTGATATGAGTTTGGCAACGAAAGAGCTAATTACACAAACAGTGCAAAAAGCGCGCGAATTAGAAACGCAAAAAGCACAGCTCGATGATCGCTTCAAAGTAGCGCAAGAGCAGTTAGAAGAACAAGAAGAAAATATAAGACAGATCAAGAAACAAATGTTAGCTGATGAAGAGCGTGCTACATTAGCTGAGAAAGAAAAATCGTTCCAAGACGCGGCGTTTATCGGTATGGGTGCGGATAGAATGAAGCGTAAGTATGAGGAAAAAGTAGGAGTGGCTACGCAAAAGAAAAAGCAGTGGCAAAGAGTTTGTCTTCTGTTACTTCTTATTAACACAGGTGTTTTATTCACGAGCTTATTTATAGATAACCGCCAGCTTTTATTTATTAGTGTCATTGTTTTTGTAGGGATTGTTCTCGCCCTTGTTTTATATAAAGATCCGTCAAGCGGATTACAAGAAGAGCTTCTTACTCTTCAGCAAAGTGCTGGCGGAAGACAAAGTGAAGAAGCGATGTCCGTTCGCTATCAATTAGAAAAAGATGAAGAGATCCGTAAGCTATTTGAGCGCGAGTCATATAAGTTACAGCAAATGGAACGAGCTTATGATAAAGTCGTTTCATCGTATGAGGAATGGGAGAGAGAAACGTTCCGCGCAGGAGAACAAGTCGATGCGTATAAATCGCGCTATATGTTCCCTGAATTTTATACGTATGCACACATATTGCCGGCATTTGAGCGGATTGAAAAAATGCAGCAACTGTATCGTGAAGTAGAGAAACAAAGCACGCGGAAATCTTCATTATATGAAATGATTTCGCACTTTGAACATAAACTAGAAACTGTTATCGGTAGCGCGGAGTATAATAAGCTGCACGAGGCACAAAGTCGTATGCAAAATGAGAAAGAAAAGCGCCAAACTTGTAAGCAACTAAAAGAGAAGCTGACGGAATGGCAAGAAGAATATGAGTTCATGCAAGAGCAATTGAAACAGCTACTAGTAGAACGAGATAGTTTGTGGCATATTGCAGAGGTTACAGATGAAGAGATGTTTTTAGAAGCAGGTAAACTGGCAGAGAAATGTGAAGATGCAGAGAAACAAGTGGGGCGTTTATTACCGCAAATTGAGCTTTTAGAGCAGCGTTTAACGAGTTTGTCATTAGCTGAACATTATGAAGCTGAAGGTTATGAGGAAAAATTAAAGCGAGAAATGACAGTCGTGCGAAACTGTCTTGCAAAAGAGAAAGAACTGACAGAGCGCATTGCGAAACATCGTATGGAAATTGAGAATTTAGAAGAAGGCAGTACGTACGGTGATTTAATGCATGAATGGGAAATGAAAAAAGCGCAAGTGCGCGAACAAGTGAAAAAGTGGGCTGCTTATGCGGCAGCAAAGACGGTGTTAACGAAAACGAAGCAATACTATCATGAGGTACATTTGCCTCGTATTTTACAAAAATCAGAAGAGTATTTCGTCTATTTAACGGGCGGGCGCTATAGTAAAATCTTTTCACCGTCAGAGGCGGAGCCGTTCATTGTTGAACGTAACGACGGTATACGTTTTTACAGTCATGAACTAAGCCAAGCGACAGCGGAGCAATTGTATTTATCGTTACGATTTGCATTAGCGAAAACATTTGAGCATGATTATCCATTTATTATTGACGATAGTTTCGTGCATTTTGATGTGGTAAGGACGAATCGAACGATTGAACTAATAAAGGAAATTGCGAAAGATAGACAAGTCATCTTCTTTACATGTCATGCGCATTTGTTAACGTATTTCACAGAAGAACAGATTATAAAATTAACGCATAAGCGTAAAGAAAATGAGTTGTAGTGTGCTATACTAAAAGTAACTGATTTGGTGGAGGAATTCGAATGAAAAAGAAAATTGCAGAATATGAAGTTGGTGAACAAGTCGATGTTTTCTTGTTAATTAAAACAGCGACAAAAGGTCTCGCAAGTAATGGAAAGCCGTTTTTAACAGTAATTTTACAAGATCCAAGTGGAGATATTGAAGCGAAGCTATGGGATGTATCACCGGAAGTTGAGAAACAATATGTAGCAGAAACAATCGTTAAAGTAGCTGGAGATATTTTAAACTATAAAGGACGTATTCAATTACGTGTGAAACAAATTCGAGTTGCGAATGAAAATGAAGTAACAGATATCTCGGACTTTGTAGAAAAAGCACCAGTGAAAAAAGAAGATATGGTTGAGAAAATTACGCAATACATATTTGAAATGAGAAACCCGAACATTCAACGTCTAACAAGACATTTATTAAATAAGCATCAAAATGAGTTTTTAGAATATCCAGCAGCGACGAAAAATCATCACGAGTTCGTATCTGGACTAGCTTATCACGTTGTATCGATGCTAGATTTAGCAAAAGCTATCTCGGCTCTATACCCATCGTTAGATAAAGACTTACTATATGCAGGCGTTATTTTACATGATCTTGGTAAAGTAATTGAGCTATCTGGTCCAATTTCTACAACGTATACGTTAGAAGGAAATTTACTAGGCCACATTTCTATAATGGTGAACGAAATTGGGAAAGCAGCAGACGAATTGCAAATTGATGCAGAAGAAGTATTAATTCTTCAGCACATCGTCCTTTCTCACCACGGAAAAGCAGAATGGGGTAGCCCAAAACCACCATTAGTAAAAGAAGCAGAAATTCTGCATTACATTGACAACTTAGATGCAAAAATGAACATGATGGACCGCGCATTAGGACGTACAAAACCAGGCGAATACACAGAGCGTGTCTTCGCACTTGATAATCGTTCGTTCTATAAACCGACGTTCCATAATTAAGATTGTAAATAGAATGGCCTCATTAAGCGTTAAAAGCTTAGTGAGGCTGTTTTTGTATTAAAAATTAAATGAAATAGTTAAGAAGTACGCATGGGGTTAACGAAGAACGATTAAAACATATCTCACCACTAGAATGGGAGCATATCAACTTTAATATGGCAGATACTGAGAATCGCTTCAGCCTGTACAATAGGCCTAAAAATAAGAGTTGAAATTTGTTTAGCATATATTTTTGTTAAAAGGTGGGAGGGATCCCTATATAAAAAAGACACCCTAAGGTGCCTTTCCTCGACTAGATCGGAGTACCGCCAGCATTTCAGAAAAAATATGCTAAGCAAAAAATACAATAAGCTGTCCATATGGGCAGCTTATTTACATAATTCTCGTTCTCGGAAGTTGATCTTGTAGCGTTCTTTCTCGTAATTCACTATGTTTTCCAAAGAAAATAGTGAAAGGCAAGGCGCTGAATACATTTACAAAATGACAAAACTGTAAGAATACACGAATGTTTGTAAGAAAGTTCGATGTTTTCCTTTTTCTTTTTTTATTATAGTGAAAAAGAAGAACGAAATATTCTCTTATGTAGGAAAGGAAGATAATAATGATTGATCTATTAAATAAATGGATGTTAGAAAGTACAGGCAATTTCAATATCGTTGTAGGACTTACAGCACTTCTATTTTTGGGTTCAGTAATTGCACTTATTATTATTTACAAAAAAATTGGTAAACCATATGAAAGAACAAATGCTATTTATTTAAAAATTACTTCTCGTATGTTTACTATTCAGATTCTAATGAATGCTATATTTATTTCTTTAGTTGGTAAAGATATTGAGAATTTCCGTCAAATCTTTATATTATTTGAAGCTTTTGTATTCTTTATTGGAGCTATTTATTCGTTTAAATTATATAAACAGGAATGCAAATAATTCACTTATAAGAAACAATAAAAAATGTAAACTTTTCATTTTTAGTTAACTGTATATTCTATACATATGGGGTTAACATAACGTCTCATTATGAGGAGTCAATCTATCTAGAAACCTAGAAAAGCCCCTTCAGATTTTCTCAAGGGGATTTTCGTTCATATAATCAGTGTTATCGGTAGTTAGGTCTCTTTAGTTGAATGGGAATATTTTGATCCAGTAGAAGAACGCAAAACCTCCAGCTACAAATAAAGCAGCTAAAATGAATGTTATTAGAGGTATTTTATTTTTCATACTTCCCTCCCCTTTTTCCTAATTGTACCATTTAGAGGAAGTGATATGTTGTATAATTTTGGTTGTATATGATATTCATGTAAGGTTAACATAACGTCTTATTATCGGTAGCAAGGACAAGGAGGAACCCCTATTCTCACAAGGGAACTTCCTTTTTTTTGTTTTATGGATCTATGCATTTTTTAATACATTCCTATCCTGGAGCGGCTTTAGAGTCCTCGTTTGTTGCTGAATTAGCTGAAAAACTGTACTTGCATACTCTTAGCGTGTTTTTTCAAAAATGCTGGCGATATCCTAAATCCATCAACTTATGGATTTTATAATGTCCTCAAACCAAGAACCTCGCGTGTTTTTAGTCCAAGAACGTTAGTTATTAGATCTTAAAAGAACAGCCCTTCAAAATAAGGGATAGCACTAACAAAATCTATATTTTCTAGTTTATGGGAAATGTTTATTGTGATAAAATATCAGAAAAATCAAATAACATAAAGGGGATAAGGAATATGAACATATTAGAAAAAATTAAAGAAAACGTTTCAAAGGTTATTGTAGGAAAGGAAGGAGTAATTGATTTAGCGATGATGGCATTAGTTGCAAATGGACATGTTTTATTAGAAGACGTACCAGGAACAGGGAAAACAACATTAGCCAAAACTCTTGCGAAAAGTATTGATGGGGCTTTTTAGCGTGTTCAATTTACATCGGATACGTTGCCGAGTGATGTAGTAGGATTAGAATACTTTGATATGAAAGAAAGTGATTTTAAAACGAGTAGGCTATGCACCAGAAGATCTTCTCTGAGTTAGTATCTCTCATTTGTGGTAGGAAGAAAAATAATATAACTCCTTATCGCCATCAGATTAAGAATTTCATTATTCTCCAAAACGACAAAAGTACACTGAATTCTCATAAACAACCAACTGTGGTGAGATAAAATTTTTGTTTTGGGGCATGGGGAGCCTGGAGTCTTTAGCTTGATAGTGATGTGACGCTATCCCACATAGAGATTAATGATTTTACACCCTAAATGTTATTTAACTAAAAAAATATCTCAAATTCGAGATTTTTCACTTGCTTTTTAATCACTTGAGATGTAAAGTGATAGTAACGAAAGCAAATGAGTCATATGAAAAACATACACTCAGTTGTTTTCGTCTTACACAGTAAAATAATGTATGAATGAATTCAATGCAGCTTATTTAGTAAAAACTACGACTAAGTTATAAAAACATAATGAGAATAAATTGAAAAGCTAAGAAGCATATTATTTTTTTCGTTATCACTTGACTAGTAAAATGAAACGGAGGAATGACCGATGTATGAAATTAAAGGGCATCATCACATTTCAATGGTTACGAAAAACGCAAATGAAAATAATCACTTTTATAAAAACGTGCTTGGTTTACGTCGTGTGAAAATGACGGTAAATCAAGACGATCCGTCAATGTATCACTTATTTTACGGAGATAAAACAGGAAGCCCAGGTACGGAATTATCGTTTTTTGAAATTCCTTTAGTAGGAAAAACATATCGTGGTACGAATGCGATTACTCGAATTGGATTACTCGTTCCGTCAGAGGACAGTTTGCAATACTGGAAAGAACGATTTGAGGAATTTGGTGTGGAACATAGTGAAATGACAACATATGCAAATCGTCCTGCTTTGCAATTTGAGGATGCTGAAGGACTTCGTTTCGTACTACTCGTTTCAAACGGCGAAAAAGTGAAGCATTGGGAAACATGGGAGAAATCAGAAGTTCCTGCAAAGCATCAAATTCAAGGAATGGGTGCTGTGGAAATGACAGTGCGTAGACTTGATAAAATGGCGAGTACACTTACAGAGATGTTTGGTTATACAGAGGTTAGCCGAAATGACGAAGAAGCAATTTTTCAGTCTATTAAAGGAGAGGCCTTTGGCGAAATCGTTGTGAAATATTTGGACGGTCCATCTGAAAAACCGGGCCGCGGTAGCATTCACCATTTAGCGATTCGTGTGAAAAACGATGCAGAGCTTGCTTATTGGGAAGAACAGGTGAAACAAAGAGGTTTCCATTCTTCAGGAATCATTGACCGCTTCTATTTTAAAAGCTTATATTTCCGTGAATCAAACGGAATTCTATTTGAAATTGCGACAGATGGACCAGGATTTACAGTTGACGGAGATGTGGAGCATTTAGGAGAAAAACTTGATTTACCACCGTTCTTAGAAGATCAGCGAGCAGAAATTGAAGCAAATTTAGCTCCGATTGAAGAGAAGTAATAGAAGAAAAAAATACAACCTTAATATATAAATGAAAACCATTGGAGGAATATAAAATGAACCAATTAAAAGGAATTCACCACGTTACAGCGATTACGAGTAGTGCAGAAAAGAACTATGAATTTTTCACTCATGTTTTAGGAATGCGTTTAGTTAAAAAAACGGTAAACCAAGATGATATTCAAACGTACCATTTATTCTTTGCAGATGATAAAGGTAGTGCCGGGACAGATATGACATTCTTTGACTTCCCAGGTGTTCCAAAAGGAGTACACGGTACAAATGAAATTTCAAAAACTTCATTCCGCGTTCCAACTGATGCAGCATTATCATATTGGGTGAAACGCTTTGACCGTCTTGAAGTGGAACATACAGGAATTAAAGAGCAATTTGGTAAGAAAACTCTTTCTTTCGTTGATTTTGATGATCAACACTATCAATTAATCTCGGATGAACTTGATAAAGGGATAGAATCAGGTACACCGTGGCAAAACGGTCCAGTTCCATTAGAATATGCAATTACTGGTTTAGGACCTGTATTCATTCGTATTGCGAACTTTAGCTTCTTTAAAGAAGTGTTAGAAAAAGTTCTATTATTTAAAGAGATTGCGCAAGAAGGAGAATTCTATTTATTTGAAGTGAACGAAGGTGGAAACGGTGCATCTGTCATTGTAGAACATAATACAGTTCTTCCTGAAGCACAACAAGGTTTTGGTACAGTGCACCATGCTGCATTCCGCGTAGAAGATCGTGCGGTATTAGAAGAATGGATTGAAAGAATAGGTAGCGTTGGTCTCCCTTCATCTGGTTATGTAAACCGTCACTTCTTCGAGTCATTATACGCAAGAGTGGCACCGCAAATTTTATTTGAATTCGCAACAGACGGCCCAGGGTTTATGGGAGATGAGCCATACGAAACACTTGGAGAAAAATTATCTTTACCTCCATTCCTAGAGCCAAAACGTGAAGAAATTGAAAAATTAGTTCGTCCAATTGATACAGTGAGAAGTACGAAGGAATTTATTAAAGAGTAAAAATGTACGTTGCTGTTTAGATATAATAAGTAGAAGAGCAAGTAGTTTTAGCGAATAGCTGAAATTGCTTGCTTTTTATTTGGTCTATAAAGTTTTCTGATAAATGTTTCTCAAGTTTTTGAAATAGAAATATTTGGTATAATGATTTTAAATTATAAATTTTCTGATAATTATTTTTCAATACATAGAAAAGAGGTGATAATATACAATTTGGATAATTGTATAAATATCCCAAATTTATAATTTGGCAAGGGAGAGGCGAAAGTATGGGAACGAATATAGTAACGAAGGAGCAAATGAAACATTCTTTAGATGATTGGTATCGTGTAATGTTGCAGCAACAAATAGAGCAAGTTACGGAAATGAAAGAGGAGATTGATAGTAAGATTAGTGGTTTGGAAGTGGATCAAGATGTATTACTTTATCATGCGTTATTGAACTTTAGATACGATGCATTAGTTGATTGGATTGGGGTTAGAGAAGATAGTTTTGATAAAGTGGAATCTTTCGAAATTCCGACAGAAGGCTTTTTAGCGTATTACTATCACTTCTTTAAAGGATTTCATTGTACATTAATTTCAAATTATAACGAAGCGAAAGAACAGTATGAACAAGCTGAGAAGTTATTGAAATATATTGCAGATCCGATAGAGCATGCGGAGTTTAATTATCGAATGGGGAATTTTTATTACCAAAAATATGACCAAGTTCATGCAATAGATTACTTGAATAGAGCCAAAGCGGCATTTTTGAAATATCCAGGCTATGAAATAAAAGTAGGGTTATGTGAAAATGCTTTTGGGCTATGTTGCGTAGACATAGATCACTATGAATTAGCGGAAGAGAACTTTAATGCTGCTATGGAAGTATTGCAAAAAGCAAATCAAAAAAAATATATGCTAATGGTTCGACATAATTTAGCTTGGCTTTATGCCAGTCAAAACCTTTCAGAATTAGCGATTCGCCATATATCTGAGGTGACAAAAAATTACCCAGAACATTTTAAAGCCTTGTTTGTAGAAGCACGTGAACATTACAAATTAGGAGAATATAATTTAGCGAATCCAATTGTTGAAAAAGGTTTAAATATTTGTATTGATTTAGGCGAAAAAGAATTTCAACATCGGTTTAAAATTTTGAAAGAACTCAATGGAAATTCTTCTATATCAATTATTGAAGATGTAATTTTAAAAGGCCTTTCTTATTTTGAGAGAGAAAGATTATGGGATTGTATTCAAGAATACACTGAAATTTTAGCAATGAAATTTTATGAAGTTGATGATCATGTTAAGGCAAGTAAATATTTTTATATGAATAATAAGGCTCAAAAAAATATATTGGAAAAGGGAGCGTTAAAATAATGAAGAAATTTCGTTTAGCTATTGTTGGGGCTGCATTAGTAGGGGTATTATCAATTGGATTCAATAGTTCTTTTACAAATCAAGCTGTAAATATAGGGGACACGGGAGGAGCACCAGCAAGACCAGACTACGTTAATATAGGAGACACAGGAGGGGCGCCAGCAAGACCAGACTACGTTAACATTGGAGACACGGGTGGAGCACCTGCAGATAATAAAGGTGACGGCGGCGGAGTAAGCCAACTATAATAAAAATAAAGAAGGGACTTCATATGGAAGTCCCTTCTTTATTTTTTGGCCATGCAGAGAAAAGAATTGACTTACTTTTAATATGTAACTATAATAGTTACAAAGTAACCATCAGTAATAGAGATGAGTTATATTTTTTTAATATAATTGTAACTGATTTAGTTACAATTAAAAAATCAATCATAAAACAACCAAAAAATGTAAAAACTTTAAATAGCAACATGAGAAAGGAGACGGAAATTTTGAAACGGTTTAAGTTTTATATGATTAGCGGTATTGTGCTCGTTTTGTTAGTAGTATGTAACTTCGTCGATAAGCCGATTGCGAAGGTTAGAGAAGTGAAAGATACTGTTATGATGAAGCTGAATACGAAAGAGAGTATGGCACAGATTGATGGGCAGACGATTTACTTTAAGCAAATTGGTGAGGGGAAGCCGCCTTTACTTATGCTTCATGGATTTGGTGGTTCTTCAGATGGGTTTAGTGATATTTATCCGGAACTTGCGAGAGATCATACGATTATTGCAGTTGATATTTTAGGATTTGGGCGTTCTTCTAAGCCGGTTGATTTTCAGTATTCGTTTCCTGCGCAAGTGAATTTATATTATAAGTTAATGAAGAAGCTCGGATACGATCAGTTTGCGGTATTTGGTCATTCGATGGGGGGAGAGATGTCCCTTAATTTAGCGTATTTATATCCGGACGCAGTGACACATCTCGTTTTGGCGGATTCTACAGGAATCGAGTCTTTCCAGCAAAAAGAAAGTTATGAAGTGTCGCCCCTATCAACGGATCTTCAAACAGTAACAGAGATTACGGATTATAATAAAAATGAAGTGAAAAATAGTCGTGATGATAAAGAGCATTACGATCAGCTTACGAAAATGAGAGAGCGCCGCATTGCGATGGAGGCCGATAAAATTAAAGTACCGACTTTAATTATATGGGGACGACATGATAAGAGCGTTTCTTGGAAAAACGGTGAGCTGTATCATCAGTTATTTACAAATAGTACATTTCATATTATTGAAAAAGGATACCATGCTCCGTTCCGCCAAGAGCCAATCGAATTTATGGAATATGTACAAGCATTTTTCTCAAAGCATCCACAATAAAAAGTTTTTAAGCATAAATCCACTTCTTTCCTCATACAGTGAAACTAATAAGGCTTGTCTAAAGAAAGGAATGAAGTGATTTGGAAATTTTACCATGGTGGGTGTATCTTGTAATTGTTGGGATTGTACTAAGTGGCTACATGGTTTTATATACTTCGAAAAAAGAGCAAGAGATGGATAATGAGTTTATTGAAAAAGAAGGCGAAGTATATATGAAACGTTTAGAAGAAGAACGCGAGAAACGTAATCAGGATAGTGATAAAGATTCGGTATTACTTTAATAGAGATTGTAAAGAAGAGGAATATATTTTATTTCTCTTCTTTTTTGTTGTATGAAATATTTGTATAAGAGAAAGTATATGCTTCGTTTATTAGCTGTCATTTTAAAATTGAAGATGTACTAAATAAAAAGGTAATTGATTTATACAAGAGAGTATTTTATATTTTTTTTTTATCTAATATATAATTTTATTAATTTTAAAAAGGATGTGAACTAACATGAATACAAAAAAATTTCAAACCTATGTGGCATTGTCAACAAAAGACTGGAGTGCTGAAACATTTGTAAGAACTCTAGAAGAGATTGTAGCTTCGGCAAAAGAATATGAAAATGATTATATTGAAGTCCATCAAGTATTAGAAATGGTAGTAACAGAAGTTGAAGTTGAGTATGTAATCATTCTAAATCATACGAGAAACTTAGATGATTTGGGGAAATATCTTAAATAATAATTTCTAAATACAGTTTATAAAAAAGGAACGCTTTCTGTTTATTATTCTAAAACAGAGGGCGTGTTTTTATGTTTAGTCCTGTTTTATTGGGATATATTATTGTTCGGGAAATTATTATAGAAGAAAAGTATAAAAAATTTGCATGACATAAAGTGCGCAATAGCTCTATGTTAAGGTGTAACGCATAAGTTGCGTAGGTTATGCAACGATAACTAGCTTTACTCTTCATCATTTATTTGACCATACTAGGCGTAGAGAGGTGATAAACACAGTATGATCTTTAGTGAGCGTTTAAAAGAAGAACGAGAAAAACGGAATTGGTCCCAAAATGATTTGGCTGAAAAACTTCATGTAAGTAGGCAGTCTGTTTCGAAATGGGAAACAGGAAAGAACTATCCGAGCATTGAAATTATTATTCATTTAAGCGATCTGTTCGGTATTACGATTGATGAGTTATTGAGGAGTGATGAAGAGTTGACACAGAAAGTTATTGAAGATAGTAAGCAATTGGCATATCCAAAATGGAAGGTGTTTTTTGATAGTTTATTTATGATGGGCGTATTTTTGTTTGTTACAAAAATCATTGTGTGGATGTTAAATAAGTTTGCAGGAGCGAGCGTTACAATTGTAGCAGACGCACCGTATGTGATGAACTTTCTACCTCTTATATTAATGATTATAGGTGGCGCGGTTTCTGATAAGTTGAAGAAAATATATAAATAGAGGAAAGGTTTGAAAGAAATTCCCTACACTAGCTGTTCTTTTCATATAAATTGTGTACTATAAAGGATAGGATGATATAAAGAAGGGGACATTTAGAATGGAATTTCATGAACAAAAGATTTTGCCAGCAGTGAGGCAAATTAAAGACTTGGAAAAGCTATTACATAGTTCGTATGAATATATTGTTATTTTAGATATTCATGTTGGTCAATTGAAGAGTGTTGTTTCACTCGCGAAGCAACACGGTAAAAAGGTGTTTTTACATGTTGATTTAATCCATGGGTTACAAAGTGATGGGCATGCGACGGAGTTTTTATGCCAAGAATATAAACCGTACGGGTTATTGTCAACAAAGGCGAGCGTAATTATGAAGGCGAAGCAAAAGGGTGTCGTCTCCATTCAACGCATCTTTTTGATTGATTCTAGTGCGATGGAAAAGAGCTGTAATTTGTTAGAAAAGACGAAACCGGATTATATAGAGGTGCTTCCTGGTGCGCTAACGGATGTGATCGCTGAAGTAAAAGAGCGTACAGGTGTACCGATTTTAGCGGGTGGTTTTATTCGTACTGTGGAGGATGTTGAAAGAGCTTTACATGCTGGTGCGACAGCGATTACGACATCGAAAAAAGAATTATGGAAACATTACCAAAAAAAGTGACGAAAATGTGAAAAGATTCTGTTGACACCGCTTTCATTAACGGTTAACATTATAGACAAGTTAATAAACGTGACGGAGAAAAGAAGAGATCCACATTTCATTGTTTCTATATACTTTTATATAGAAGCGTGTAAGCTGTGGATCTTTTTCTTTTGAAAAAAACGAATGGCCATTCATTTTACCTCTATCACATTTGAAAGCATTTAAATTGATTGTGGAGGGATTTTATGTCAGCATTTTTAGGGGAATTAATAGGGACAGCGTTGTTAATCGTACTTGGTGGCGGCGTTTGTGCGGGTGTAAGTTTAAAGAAGTCGTTTGCGAAAGATTCTGGTTGGATTGTAATTACAATGGGCTGGGGCTTAGCAGTAGCGGTTGCAGCGTATGCGGTTGGATCAATTAGTGGGGCACATTTGAATCCAGCTTTAACGATAGGACTAGCATTTAAGGGAGCGTTCCCATGGAGTGACGTACCAGGTTATATCGCAGCACAAATGATTGGGGCAATTATCGGGGCAATTATCGTATATTTACATTACTTACCACATTGGAAAGAAACAGAAGATCCAGGAACAAAGTTAGGCGTATTTGCAACAGGTCCAGCAATTCCGAACACATTTGCAAACCTTTTAAGTGAAATGATTGGAACATTCGTTTTAGTATTTGGTATATTAGCAATTGGAGCAAATAAATTTGCAGATGGATTAAATCCATTTATCGTAGGTTTCTTAATTGTAAGTATTGGTTTATCATTAGGTGGAACAACAGGATACGCAATCAACCCGGCTCGTGATTTAGGTCCGCGTATTGCACACTTCTTCCTTCCGATTGCAGGAAAAGGCGGTTCAAACTGGAAGTATGCATGGATTCCGGTAGTTGGTCCGATGTTAGGTGGATCACTTGCAGGTTTATTCCATCAAGTTGTATTTGAAGGAAAACAAAATTCAGCACTTATTTATGTAATTATTGCAACTGTGGTTGTACTAGCAATCTCATATATGACAAGTAAAAAAAGTGGAAGCACTACAAATAATAGAAAAGTAGCATAGGGGGAAACCGATATGAAAAAATATATTCTTTCATTAGACCAAGGAACAACTAGCTCACGCGCAATTCTTTTCAATAAAGAAGGGAAAATTGTTCATTCAGCTCAAAAAGAATTTACGCAACATTTTCCAAAGCCAGGCTGGGTAGAACATAATGCACAAGAAATTTGGGGATCTATTTTAGCAGTTATCGCAACTTGCTTAAGTGAAGCGGATGTAAAACCAGAGCAAATCGCAGGTATCGGTATTACGAACCAACGTGAAACAGCGGTTGTATGGGATAAAACGACTGGTAAACCAATTTATAACGCAATCGTATGGCAATCTCGTCAAACAATGGAGATTTGTGATGAGTTAAAAGAAAAAGGTTATAGCGAAATGGTTCGTGAAAAAACAGGTCTTTTAATTGACGCATACTTCTCTGGTACGAAAGTAAAATGGATTTTAGATAACGTTGAAGGTGCAAGAGAAAAAGCAGAAAACGGTGAGTTATTATTCGGAACAATTGATACGTGGCTTGTATGGAAACTATCTGGTGGTAAAGCGCACGTAACAGACTACTCAAATGCATCACGTACATTAATGTTTAACATTCACGACTTACAGTGGGATGATGAGCTTCTAGACATGTTAACAGTACCAAAGAGCATGCTTCCTGAAGTACGTCCATCATCTGAAATATATGGTGAAACAATTGATTATCACTTCTTCGGTCAAAATATACCGATTGCAGGTGTAGCTGGTGACCAGCAAGCAGCATTATTTGGACAAGCTTGTTTCGGTGAAGGTATGGCGAAAAATACTTACGGAACTGGTTGCTTCATGTTAATGAACACAGGTGAAAAAGCAGTAGCTTCTGAGCACGGTCTATTAACAACAATTGCATGGGGTTTAGATGGTAAAGTAAACTACGCATTAGAAGGAAGTATTTTCGTAGCAGGTTCTGCAATTCAGTGGTTACGTGACGGAATGCGCATGTTTAAAGATGCAAGTGAGAGTGAAGTGTACGCATCACGCGTTGAATCAACTGATGGTGTATACGTTGTACCAGCATTCGTAGGACTCGGAACACCTTACTGGGATAGTGAAGTACGCGGCGCTATGTTTGGCGTAACACGCGGTACGACGAAAGAGCACTTCATTCGTGCGACGCTAGAATCTTTAGCATACCAAACGAAAGATGTACTTTGTGCAATGGAAGCAGATTCAGGTATCGAACTAAATACATTACGCGTTGATGGCGGAGCAGTTAAGAATAACTTCTTAATGAAGTTCCAAAGTGATATTTTAGAAGTTCCTGTAGAGCGTCCAGTGATCAATGAAACGACAGCTTTAGGTGCAGCATACTTAGCAGGTCTTGCGGTTGGATATTGGAAAAACCAAGATGAAATTAAAGCGCAGTGGCATATGGACAAACGCTTTGAACCAACGATGGAAGCGGAAACAAGCGAAGAGCTATATGCTGGATGGAAAAAAGCAATTGAAGCAACAAAAGCTTTCAAATAATCATAAACAGTGTTATAATGATGACAAGTTAATAATTCGGTAGGAGATTTGGAGAGACCACAACACGCTATAGAGGCGAAATCTATAGCGGAGTTCGTGGTCTCTTTTTTCGTTATCAAAGGGAGGAATTACCATGAAATTTTCAAGTAAACAACGTAAAGACGTATTAAACGGAGTAAATAAACAAGAGTTAGATGTGATCGTAATTGGTGGAGGTATTACTGGTTCTGGTATTGCATTAGATGGGGCAACACGCGGGTTATCAACAATTGTGTTTGAAATGCAGGACTTTGCAGCAGGTACATCAAGTCGTTCTACGAAACTTGTACACGGTGGTCTACGTTATTTAAAACAACTTGAAGTGAAAATGGTAGCAGAGGTGGGGAAAGAGCGTGCGATCGTATATGAGAACGGTCCCCATGTAACAACACCAGAGTGGATGTTACTTCCGTTCCATACAGGCGGTACGTTCGGATCATTCAGTACATCAATTGGTCTTCGTGTATACGACTTCTTAGCAGGTGTAAAACGAAGCGAGCGCAGAAAAATGTTTAACCGTGAAGAAACATTAAACAAAGAGCCTCTTGTGAAAAAAGAAGGATTAAAAGGCGGCGGTTACTACGTAGAATATCGTACAGACGATGCGCGTCTTACAATTGAAGTAATGAAAGAAGCAATTGAGCATGGTGCGAAAGCTGTTAACTACGCAAAAGTAGACAGTTTCTTATATAAAGATGGAAAAGTATGCGGTGTACGTGTAATCGATTTACTAGACGGAGAAGTGTACGAAGTTTACGGTAAGAAAATTGTAAACGCAGCTGGTCCTTGGGTAGATACACTTCGTGAAAAAGATAACTCGAAAAAAGGAAAAGTACTTCAGTTATCAAAAGGTGTTCACTTAGTAATTGATCAAAAACGTTTCCCATTAGGTCAAGCAATTTACTTCGATACACCAGATAAACGTATGGTGTTCGCGATTCCTCGTGGCGGAAAAACATACGTAGGTACAACAGATACGTTCTATGATAAAGATGCAGCTGTACCACACATGACAACAGAAGATCGCACATACATTATTAATGCGATTAACTACATGTTCCCAAGCGTGAAAATTACGGAAAAAGATGTTGAATCAAGCTGGGCTGGTGTACGTCCATTAATTTATGAAGAAGGTAAAAATGCATCTGAAATTTCTCGTAAAGATGAAATTTGGACTTCTGAATCTGGTTTAATTACAATCGCTGGTGGTAAATTAACAGGATACCGCAAAATGGCTGAAATGGTAGTAGACTACGTAACAAACTTACTACAAAAAGAAGGTCATAGTGCATATCCGAAGAGTGACACGAAACATATGCCAATCTCTGGTGGACATGTAGATGGTTCACACGGATTCCAAGCATTCGTTGCGAAAAAAGCAGACGAAGGTACGAAATCTGGTTTAACGAAAGCGCAAGCAGAAGAGTTCGCGAAATTCTACGGCTCTAACGTTGACGTACTATTCGACTTAGCGAAAAAACATAAAGACGAAGCGAAAGAATATAACATGCCGCTTGACGTTCTAATCCCACTTGTATACGCAATGGATTACGAAATGACAGCAAAACCAGTAGACTTCTTCGTACGCCGCAGAGGTGCTGTATTCTTCAACATCCACTGGGTATACGAGTGGAAAGAAGCAGTAATCAACTACATGGCTGCGAAACTAGGCTGGAGCAAAGAAGAGCAAATGAAATACACAGCAGAATTAGAAAAAGCATTAACAGACGCTGTCATTCCTGTAGATCAACAAGAACAAGCAGCTGCGTTAGCGTAAAATAGAAAACCACCTGAAGGGGAGCCTTTAGGTGGTTTTTTTATCTTGACTAAAAATAAATAGAATGTGTTACAATGATGATAGGGTATGTAGTATGAATTTTGCATAAAATAAAAAAGACAGAAGCCTGAGAAACTTCTGCCTTGTGTAACCTAACTTGCTATTGTGGTGGTAGTAGGTGCGGTTATAAGACAATTACATTAACGTTTTAGCCGAGAACCGCCCTTACCTTTTCCACGAAGCAGGGTGGTTCTCGCTTTTTTGTATACAGAAATTAGCCACGGACCGACGTATCTTCTACCGATGACAACGCCAGCTCCGGTTAGGATACCATACACTAATTTAATTACAAACATCGCGATCATATTATCACCTCCCCCCTTTTTTCAAAATGGAAGAGATGATTACCACACCTACTAGTTATAGCGTTAGTAAGTTACTTTTTAATTGTATTATTTTTCAAAATAAGGGACAAGACATATATGTAAAAATAAATGACTCATTCGTGTGTAAAGTGAGGGGGCGATGAGCAAATAAAGATTGATTTTACTCATAGTAAAGAAAAATTAAGAGTTCAAAAAACGGTATGGACATTGCTAACCGTTCTTTTTTTTATGAATGTATAAAACTTTTCCATAGAGTGCGTCGTCTAATATATGGGAAGGAGGAAATAGTGTGGATGAATTAACAGTAGAGATGTTTGAAATAGAAGATAAAGAGGACCTTATCGATGAAATAATGAACAAGTATGGACAAGAAGCCTTACAGCTTGTGTATTCATATGTGAATAATAAAGAGGTTGCGGAGGATTTAACGCAAGATATATTTGTGAAATGCTATAAATCTCTTCATACATATAAAGGGAATTCGAACTTAAAAACATGGTTATGGAGGATTGCAATCAATCATTGTAAGGACTATATAAAAAGTTGGTATAACAAAAGAGTTATCGTTACAGAGGATGACTTTACGTATATGGAGAGTCAAAAAGAAAGTGTGGAACAAACTGTTATTCAAAATGCAGAGGATAGTAGGCTTGCTTCTGCAGTAATGAATTTACCGATAAAATATCGAGAAGTCATTTATCTATTTTATTATGAAGAATTATCAATTAAAGAGATTGCTACGGTAATAGAAGTGAAGGAAAACACGATAAAAACAAGATTGAAAAGAGCTAAGGAACTATTGAAGAAAGGATTGGAGGAATAATCAAATGGAAGATCGATTAAAAGGCTTGCGAAAATCAATGGAGAATACAACTTTTAAACATTTGAGTTTTTCTGATCAGCATCGAAAGCGGGTGCGCGAAAAAATCAATCAATCGTCCGAAAAGGAAGAAGATATCCTTTTAGCAGTGTTGCAACTTCTTATGAATGAAAAAACAGGTTATGAATTGATGCAGTTACTACGTGGGAGAGGAATTCAAAAATTCGAAGGTGATGAAGGATCTCTATACACTTTATTACATCGTCTAGAACAGAATCGCTTTATCCAATCTAGCTGGGATTACGAAGGAGCTAAATATTATCAATTAAATGATAAAGGAAACAAGATGCTGCGAAAGGCTGAGAAGAATGCTACGAAGGCACGATTTATATTAAAAGGATTAGTACAGGAGTGAGAAAAAATTGAATGAAAAAGGGGAGCATTTTTTAAGGGAAGTTACGAACCATATTAAATCAAAAGAAGCCAAGGACTTAGTAGCAGCGGAACTAGATTTTCACTTAAAACAGGCGAAGAATATGTGGGTAGAGAAAGGATTAAGTGAGGAAGTTGCTGAAGATAAGGCTGTTGAGCAAATGGGGAGTCCGATTAAACTTGGCCGGGAACTGAACAAACTGCATAAGCCAAAGGTTGATTGGTTCTTAATTGGTTTATTAGTGGCTGCGATGGGGCTAGGTTTTTTGCCAGTTATAGCTTTTGGATATATGAATGATTTACTAATGGATAAGGTGATATCTGTTGTTCTTGGTATTGCAACAGCGTTAGGAATGATGCTGATTGATTATCGAAAGTTAGAGAGATTAGGATGGTTGTTTTATACAACCGGAGTACTTATCTTGTTAATGCTATACTGCTTTCCGAATGCTGGGATGCTTGGAGAACCGATAATAAAAGTTGGTCCTATTGCAATTGACCGTTTAATGGCAGTGCCGTTCTTTTTTCTAGCTTGGGCTTCTTTTTTCAATAATAGTAGGATAAAAGTAATGCATCTTGTGGCTCTGTATTTATTTTCTTTGTATTTATTCTTAATTGGCGCAGCTTTTTCAGTGATTTTTATTTATATCACGATGGTATTCGTTATGCTTTGGTGGAGTAAGTTAGGGAAGAAAAAGGCATTAATTATTACAATTGTACCAATCTGTTTATTGATTATAGGGGCCTATTTTTCCTGGCCCACAGTAAAAGGAGTTTATTTGGATAGATTTTTAGGGTATTTGAATCCAGAGCGTGATGCACAGGGCGCAGGATTTATGTATATATGTTTAAAAGAGGTAATGTCGTCAGCAGGTTGGTTTGGTACATACGGAGATGTAAAGCTCATCCCTAATCCAGATACTGATTTTGTATTTGCAAGTTTGACTTATTATTATGGATATGTGCTAGCACTGATTCTTTTCTTGATTCTTTCTCTTTTTGTAATAAGGTTAGTGGTCATATCTTATAAAATAAATGACCGGTATGGTAAATTGCTTCTCATTGGAGGCATGACTCTTTTCGTAGTGCAATTCCTTTATAACGTTGGTATGATTTTAGGTTTATTACCGATTACTGCTATATCCTTACCTTTTATTAGTTATGGATTAACACCAACTGTATTTCATGCGCTTTTAATGGGAATCGTACTAAGTGTATATCGACGTAAAGGTATGTCATTTAGAATGAAGAGGACACCTTGATGATGATCAAGGTGTTTTTGTTATATGTAAAAAGAATTCACTATTTTGATTAAGTACAAACGTAAATAGATAGCAAAAGAGGGTTATGATAAATAACCCTCTTTTCGTGTTTAAATAAGTGCACTTGCTTTTATAGAAGTACATAATTCAGAACGAGAGATTGATTCAGCTAGTTGTTGTAAATAGGCGTATTCTTCCGCATCTTTTTCAGAAGTGTTAGGATCCAATAAATGAGAAGAAAGAAGTACATCAATTGTCAGTATATCCGAATCATGAGAAATGATTTTATACCCTGCAAATACAGGGCGTTTTAAATCTTTTACTTTTTGAATCATCTGATGGAAATTCGTAACGCTTATATTGATTTTTGCTAATGGAAAGCATTTTTCGTTAGGATTCTCGATGGTCTTTCTAATTTTATAATCGTATACGTAGTAGTACTTTTCTTGCTGCTCAAGTGCTTGTAATTCCTTCGTTAATAAGTGGTATTTATCTGTAAGTCCAGTTGTGAGTGCATCGTTTTCTTCTCCAACTACTAATGTGAAAGGCCTTGGTGATGAAATTGAAATGGTGCGGACGTTTAAATCAATAAAAGTGGGGTTCAATTGTAAAATGGTATGTAATTTTTCGGTAGGAAACTCACCGTCATAAATAGCAATGAAATAATGATTCATTTTTCCACTCCTTATTTTTTTCTAAAATGATATATTCTATTTTAAAGTTGTAAATCCTGCATAAAAAAGAAACACCTTGATTCGTATCAAGGTGTTGTAATAAGTTCAAAGCTCTCTGAAGCAGCCCCGAGTATAAAAGGACTAACCTCGCCAACGCTATAAAGTTGTAATTCATGCATAGCTCGCGTACAAGCAGTGTAAAACAATCTACGAACGCTCTCATCACTGTACACATCTTTAGAAGCATTATAAATAATAACAGCGTCAAATTCGATACCCTTCGCTAAGTAAGCTGGGATCACGACAATGCCTTGCTCATACTCGGCGGAGTTACTTTTCACGAGTTTAATATTCTCGATATGATTAAGTGCTTCGTAGGCAGCGGCACTTTCAGCTGCGGATTTACATATAATTGCGATTGTATTATGCTGTTGTTTTTGAAGTTCAGCAACTTTGGAAGAAATACAGTCGTGCAGTTCGCTATCATTCGCTACTTTCGTTACTGTAGGCTTCTCACCGTCACGTTCAAATGCGTTAATGTTCTTTCCTTCCGGTACGAGAGCACGTGTAAATTCAATAATCGGTTTTGTGGAACGATAGCTACGAGTTAAGTTGATGCCGTTCGTTTCATCTGGTCCGTATAAGCTAGTAAGTGTATTGAAGTTCACTGTTTCACTCGCATGGGCAAATATTGCTTGGTTAAAGTCTCCGAGCACTGTCATTTTTGCGGCAGGGAAGAGGCGTTTTAAAAACTCGAACTGAAACGGAGAATAATCTTGTGCTTCGTCTACGAGTACGTGTTTAATCGATCTATTCGTTTGGAAGCCTTCAATTAGTTCTTTTAAAAGTAAAAATGGAGTCGCATCCTCGTAATATAATTTTCCTTCATCAAGCATGTTCACAGTTAATGAGCAAATGTCGTCCCATTCTTTCGGCTTTTCTCCAGTAACCCATGATGCATCTGTGAAGAGTTGTTTATATATGCCTGTAAAATTGATGAAACGTAATGTTTGAAGGCCTTTACGAAGCGGCTTCAATTTTTTACGGACAATCATACGTCCAAGTACTTTCGTTTCTTTCTCATAATCATTAAAGGAGTTATCTTCAAACTCGCCTTTTTTCTGTAAGTATTTATAAGCTTTTTGATATTCATCTTTACTAAGTAATTCAATTTCTTCTTCTACCCACGGCTTTTTTAGTTCTGTTTTTTCGATTGCGTCTATTTGTTTGTTTAGCCAATCCGTTAACTTCTCGATTCTATTATGGAAGCGGAGGGAGGAATCCGTATTATAAAATTGCTCTGTAATTTCTTTAGTAGAGGCAATCAATTTCCCTCTAAATTTCATTCCTCTAAATAGCATGCCTGAAGATTCAAGAGATTGTCTGTACGCTCTAATCATCTCGAAAAATTGAGTAGATGCTTTAAATCGAATGCTCGCATTTCTCGTTTTATAAGCAGGGCTATTCGTTTCAGTTAGCATATATTCTAGTTGTTCATAAGGATCTTCAACATCAAACGATTTACTTAGTCTATGGTTTAAATATTCTTGGAATGTGACTTGCTGCATATTTTCTTCGCCGAGTTCTGGCAGTACGTTAGATACGTAACTGTTGAACATAGAGTTAGGGGAGAAGAGAATAATTTGGTCCGCTTTTAGCCATTCGCGATATTTATATAGTAAATAGGCAATACGTTGCAGGGCAGCTGACGTTTTACCACTACCAGCAGCTCCTTGCACGATAAGGAGTCGGCCTTCATCGTGACGAACAATTTCATTTTGCTCGCGCTGAATCGTAGCGACGATACTTTGCATATGTTTATTCGTACCTTTTCCAAGCGCTTGTTGCAGAATTTCATCGCCAATTGTAAGGCTCGTATCGAACATAGAATCAATCTCGCCATTTTGAATAATGTACTGTAATTTTTTCTCCACATTACCGCGAACTACGCCTCCTGGTGTTTTGTATTCAGCTGGTCCTGGTGGATAGTCGTAATAAACGCTCGAAATAGGTGCGCGCCAGTCGTATATGAGGAAGTTTTCTCCGCTAGCATCGGTAAGCGTAGCGACGCCGATATAAATTTCCTCTGCGGCAGGTTCACCTTCTTCTGTAAAATCAATGCGTCCGAAGTAAGGGGCTTTATGCATACGTCTTAGTGCAGCGAGTCGATTGAAAGTGTGCTTATGTGTAATTTGTGTTACAGCAAGGGACTGAGCTTGTTGCCTTAAGTTGATAACTGTTTCAAGATAATCATCAAAAGTATCAGTATTCACTTTCACGTCATCCCAGAAATGTTTACGAATATGGATTACTTCTGCCCGGCGTCTGCCAGTTTCGTTTTCCAGTTTATCAATTTGCTGCGTAATCGTTTCGATTACGGTATCCAATCTTTTTTGCTCTAGATCAAGTTTTTTGTTCATACGGTAGCACTCCTTTAAAAGTGAAAAATAGAGGTTGACTGAAGATGTGTTTTGGTGTACAATTAAGATACGGATAAATACGTTCTTTGCGTTTTATAAAATGTGTTTCTGTACTAATTTAACATAGTTTTTTCATTTAATCAATGATAATAAGATAAACCTTGGTTCCATGCTACGTGGATCAAGGTTTTTTTGTTTTTGTAGAGGGAGTGACGCTTGTTGTCGTTTTTTGTCGGTAAGTCGATATATTTGAAAAATCGCTGATATAATTCATTCAGAGGACCAACTATATAATTTCATTTACCGAATCTGGATATAACTCCCGAGAGAAGAGGGTATACAAAAAGCTCAGGCCTAAGCCCGAGCTTTTTATTTCATTATTTCTTTTCTTCTTTTTTCTCGTCAGCTTTTTTCTCTTCGAAAAGATCTTTCAAATCTTTATCGTCAACTTTTACGTCAGCTTTTTTGATTTCTTTCATCATAAGATCATTCATGAATGCAGCATCTTGTGCTTTCTTTTGAACTAGATCTTTTTTGATATCGCCTTTAACTTCATCAAATGGTTTTTGTTCTTTAATGTCTGTTACTTTAATGATGTGGTAACCGAATTGTGATTTTACAGGTTCGCTTACTTCATCTTTTTTCAGCTTATAAGCAGCATCTTCGAATTCTTTAACCATTTTACCAGCAGTAAAGTAGCCAAGGTCTCCGCCTTTTTCTTTTGAACCAGTATCTTCAGAGTATTGTTTCGCTAACTCTTCGAAAGATTTACCTTGTCCAAGTTCTTCTTTCACCTTTTTCGCAGTAGCTTCATCTTTTACAAGAATGTGGCTTGCTTTAATTTCTGGTTTGTAGTTTTCTTTTAGTTCTTTATCAGTGATCGTTTTCTCGATAGCTTTTTCTTGCGCTAATTGAGCACGCACACCAGTTTTTATAGTTTCTTCTTTAATACCTTGTTGTTTTAATAGTGTATCGAATTGATCACCGTATTGTTTTTTCATTTCATCGAACTTTTTGTCTACATCTTTGTCTTCAACTTTGTAGTTCTTAATAAGTACTTTTTCCATAACCATGTTATTTAGTACTTGTTTACCAGCTTGTGTTTTCATTTGATTGTAGAACTCTTCTTTTGTAATGTCACCAGCTTTAGATGTAACGATTTTGTCTGATGATGATCCTGTTCCACATGCTGATAATGCGATTACACTTGTTGCGGCTAAGGCAAGCATAGCTTTCTTCATTCGATAAACACTCCTACTATTATGTATTTTTAATTTATCCTACACCAATGAACTTAAGTTCATAAGAGCCCGATTAAGTCTCACTGATACTTTTGCTTTTTATATTGTTAAAGCGCGCTTAACAGGGCTTACCGAGGCTGAGGATAAAGTTTTGATGAATGTTATTTGTTCTATAGTATAAGCAATATGTACAAAGTTTAATATATCATATTTCGACTCGTTTTCATATTGATAAAGAAAAATTAACCATATCGTGTCAGATTTTGAAAGTGTGCCATATTGGGCGGATGCCGCATATACAGAATAGAGGAGGGGATGGGGATGAATTCTCAACTTATTTTATTACTTGTACTGTTTATTTTATTGGTTATAGTAGGTATAATTTGCTTATAGAGGAAAAAAGTGAGGAAGGGGCTTTCCTTCCTCACTTTCCATGAAATATAATTTCTATATAACTAGAAATTAATAAAATTGTTATACATACATTAATAACCCGAAAGACACCGGGCTGGCGGCTCGCAGCTATTTGTTTTCGTTCACACAGTGTATGTGTCATGAAATTCGTGTAAAATATAACAAGAAGTGCGAATGCGACAAAAACAACTGTTATAAGTGTCATGAGGCGAGACCTCCTTTTGGCTAAAATACATATACTTTATATATTGTATCATACGATATTTTGTTCGTGTTATAAAATTCAGAAATAGAAGACTTTGTGTTAGAAAGTGAGGGAGAAAATGGACGTTGTTAGAAGATTAGAACAAGCTGAATACTACGTAGACCTACTATTTAAAATGATTGATGAAGAAAAGTGTCCATTTTATTCTTTAATCATAAAGAAAAAAGCCCGTAAAAAAGATATTGAACGTATACTGAAACTTTGTGAAATATTGAACGAACAATATGTAGCGGAGAAAGCAGAAGGCCTTTTATTGTTCGATGCGCTGTTAGATCAATTTGAAAAAGCGCTTCCACATCAGCTCGAAGTAAACGAAACTGCGGAAGCGCTAGCAAAACAAGGTTTATTTAACCCACTTATGAATGAATTCTTACGCATGAGTGCGAAAAAATAAATAGATTATTTCTTAACTAACTTCTGATCGGATTCCGTAAAATTCTCCTCAATATCTTCTAATGATTTCTCAAAAATATCGATGAAGTCTTGTCCGTAAATATTGCGCAAGATAGCAATCAGCTCGATATTTTCTGGGAACTTCCCATAAAAATTACGAAGTGCAAGAGCCCCATTAAACACTGAATTACTTTCAGGGTCATACTCCTCCATTAAGCGAAGTAGTAATTCTTCCCCTTTATCTGTAATTTCAATGTACGTATTTCGTTTATCATCTTCTTTTTTCGAGAATACAAGATAGCCGCGTTCCTCAAGCTTTTTCGAGAAGTTAAACGCCGTTGATACGTGCATAACTCCAAACTTAGCAATCTCAGAAATAGAAGCCCCTTTTAAATGATAAGCGATTGTTAAAATATGATGCTCATTAATATTTAAATCGTAAGGTTTAATCCACATTTGCCAATCTTTCTCTACACATTTCCATAACGCTTTCGATAATTGAGCAATGCGTTGGCTGAAAATCATCGCTTCTTTTACCGAGTAATCTTTTTCTCCACTTTTCATTTACTCACCCACTTTAACATTCTTTTTCATTACTATCTATTATGCCAGTAAAATAAAAATTAATAAAGTCTTTTTGTGAGAATTGTGAAAATTTTTTAAAAAAATGACATTCTATACAAATCATGCATAACTATGGAAGCGGTTTATGAGTCGTGAGTACATGTGTTGTCCTTACATGTTAACGGCTAACATATATTGTAAATGCATAAAAACACGGCATATCTATGTGATATGCCGTGTTAAGGTCAATTTATATAAAAAATATTTGTTATATGCAAAAACTAAGCAGGAATTTGTTTACGCTTTTTCTGGAACAGCTTCTTGTAGTTTCTCAATTGACTTTTGAATGTCCAAAATTTCTTTTTCAATATGGCGCTTGTTTTGAGAAATATCTTGTTTCCAGTTAGAAAGCGTGTCTTGCATGTCGTCTTTTAATTCTTGAAACACTTCTTTACCTTCTGAAGCAGTTTCAACGATTTGACGCTTTAATAACTTTGTATCAGCTGTAATATCAGCTAAAGTCTTTTTAATATCATTTCCTTTTTCTTTTAACTTGCCGCGCATGGCTTTGCCAGAAGAAGGAGTAGAGAAAAGAACTGCTAATCCAGCAACTGCTCCGCCGCAAAGGACACCTGTAATAAAGGATTTAGCTTTTGACATAAAAAGAGACCTCCTTATTTTTCGTTCGTATTCATGATGTGAAATAGTATGCATATCTTTAAAACAAGAGAAAGAAAAGAGAACTTTTCCTTCTTGTAAGTGCGCTATGCACAGAAAAGTATACCCCGGTATATGGAGTGAAGAAACAAGCCTTGCAATATGTAATTACTTCGGGGAATTGGCTTGTTATGTATTACGTCTTCTTATAGTGTCACTATTTCACACTATTTGCAATTGTGCTTGCGATGTTTTGTAAATTTTCCATTGTATATTCATTTTGGTGTGATTTCCAAACGGCACCGAAACCATCGTTTTCACCGTAGCGTGGAATTAAATGAAGGTGGAAGTGGAACACAGTTTGTCCAGCTTTTTCACCGTTATTGTTAAGTAGGTTAAAGCCAACTGGATTAAACTCTGCCTTAATCGCATTTGCGATTTTTGGAACGACAGAAAAAATGTGTGATGCGATTTCTGGCGTTAACGCAAAAATGTCTTGTTTGTGAACTTTCGGAATAACAAGAGTATGTCCTTTTGTTACTTGACTAATATCTAAAAATGCAAGCACATGTTCATCTTCGTATACTTTTGAGCAAGGGATTTGCCCGTCAATGATTTTACAAAAAATACAATTGTCTGCTGTATGATTCATTGATCTCATCCTTTCAAATATCCTTAGCCGTATTTTACCATAATTACATAAGAGAACAAACACGAAAAACAGGAAGCTGAGTCAGCTTCCTGTTTTCTGAAGAGGGATTGAAAAAGCATTATCGTAATTTACGTTTCGCAGACACCCCATTTATTTAAGAAATGCATGGTAAATCGGCTAAAGTTTCTGCCGTAGACACCCCATTTTCAAGTGAAATGAATTGCAATCTTTTTAAAATGAAATTGTTTATTTTTTAAAACAGTATATGCTCTTTCGGAGACACCCCGTTTCGAAAATGAAACAAATAATCTGGTTATGTGTAAATTTCATTGTCCAACATGGACACCCCATTTCATGATGACTTCACTATGTTGTTATACTCATCAATTGGTGGTTGCTTTTTCAATGTGTTCCTTCTTCACTAATTATGATGTCCGCTTTCGTAAAAATATATGCTAACAAATTTAAATTTTTTTTGAACACATCGATACTATGTAGTACAGCGCAATTTTTGGTAAGATGAATATAGAATGAATACTAATGAAGAAAGTGGTGTCGTATGAGCGAGTTATTGCGTGTAGAAAATGTTACAGGAGGATATACGAAACGACCTGTATTAAAAGACGTTTCGTTCTCTGTTAATAAAGGCGAACTTGTCGGCTTAATCGGTTTAAATGGGGCTGGTAAAAGTACGACGATTAAACATATTATCGGTTTAATGGAACCGAAAAAAGGAACTGTCACAATTAATGGGAAAACAATTCGTGATGATATGACAGCGTACCGTTCTAGCTTTTCATTCATTCCAGAAACACCGGTATTATATGATGAGCTAACGCTAGAAGAGCATTTGAAATTAACAGCGATGGCGTACGGTGTCGATGAAAAACAGTACGAAGAACGTGTAGGACAACTATTACAAGAATTTCGTATGAAAAATCGTTTAAAATGGTTTCCATCTCATTTCTCAAAAGGGATGAAACAAAAGGTAATGATTATGAGTGCATTTTTAGTGGAGCCATCTCTTTACATAGTAGACGAACCTTTCGTTGGACTGGATCCGTTAGCAATTCAATCTCTACTTCAAATGATGGATCAAATGAAAAAGAGCGGCGCAGGTATTTTAATGAGTACACATATTTTAGCGACGGCAGAACGTTATTGTGATTCGTTCATTATTTTACATCAAGGCGAAGTAAGAGCGATGGGAACATTATCTGAACTGCAATCACAGTTTAATATGCCAGGTGCAACGTTAGATGATATTTATATTGCCTTAACAAAGGAAGAAGATTATGAATAGTACAGCATTATGGAAAGAACGATTTCGTCACTTTCTAAAAGAAGTTCGTACATATAGTAAATACGTATTTAACGATCATTTGAAATTTATTTTCGTGTTTATCATCGGTGCGGGAGCGTATTATTACCAACAATGGTTACAAACGTTAACACCTTCGTTTCCAACTGCGCTCGTGATGGCAGTGTTAATTGGACTAGTTTTAACAGCTGGATCAATGCAAACGTTATTAAAAGAAGCAGACCTTGTTTACTTACTGCCAGTTGAAGAGAAGCTAAAGCCTTACTTCACAAAGGCCTTTCTCTTTACGTTTATGATTCAGTTATACATAATCGCAATCGTAGCAGCTGCGCTTGCCCCGTTATACTTCCAGCAAATGAAGCAAACAGGAGCGGCTTACATATGGATTGTAATCGCGTTTGTTATTGTGAAAGCTTGGAATTTATTTATAGCGTGGGAAAAGTCCTTTTTAACAGATCAAAATGTACAAAAGGCGGATTGGTTCATACGTTTTATCTTAAACGGTTTATTTGTATATTTCCTTGTAGAACGTACTTCAGTTCTTTTTATTGGCGGAATTGTTCTATTCATGGTGTTATACCTTGCTATCATGCATCAAATGGTGAAAGGGAAGCCACTGAACTGGGAGTATTTAATTTCTGAAGAAGGTAAAAAGATGATGTTACTGTACCGCATTGCGAATATGTTCGTTGATGTACCAGCATTAAAAGAGAGAGTATCCCGCAAGAAATGGCTTGATTTCATTCTTTCGATAATCGGCGAAAAGCGTACATATTTATACTTATATACGAGAACATTTTTAAGATCAGGTAACTATTTTGGATTATATGTGCGTTTGCTCGCTCTTGGAGGAGTTATTCTTTACTTCATTCCATTTTTATATGGACGATTCATCGTGAGTTTTATCTTCCTATACTTAATCGGCTATCAGCTATTAACTTTATGGAAACATCACCGCATGAAAATTTGGCTTGATTTGTATCCAGTAAAGGTAGATGAAAAGAAGAAAGATTTTCTTACTTTATTAAACGCGATTCTAATCATCGGGAGCGTAATCTTTACAGTTATATTTGCACTAGCAACGAAAGATTTCATGATGACAGGAATTTTACTTATCGTAAGCATATTATTTAGTATCGGTTTCGTTTACCAATACGGGGCGAAGCGCATTGAGCGTTTAAATTGAAAGGAATGAACCTATGATTACATATGAAGAGAAGGTTATAAAAGAATTGGAGCAGTGGAAAGCTACATTCATGAAAGATTCTTCTATGATGACACGGTTCTCCAAAAAAGTGCAGACGAAAGTACAACAGCTCATTCCGGCGAAAGTACAAAAGGTGTTAACAGAGACGATTCGTATGATGGTGCAAACGATCAGCGCCGGATCAAACTTTATAAAGCCGAAATTAAAAGAGACGACATGGTCACTGCAAAGACGTGACGATGAAGTACGCAAAAAAATGGATGAGTACAAAAAAATAGCAGCGGCGGAAGGGGCTGGGACTGGAGCTGGTGGTATTCTCCTTGGCCTTGCTGACTTTCCGCTTTTACTCGGCATTAAAATTAAATTTTTATTCGATGCAGCAACGTTGTACGGATTTGATACGAGTAACAAAGAAGAGCGCCTTTTTATCCTTCACGTTTTCCAACTCGCCTTTTCAAGTGATGATCATCGAAAAGAAATATGGAAAGCCATCGAAACGTGGGATACAGAAGAAGAAAATCATATGGACTGGGAAAAGTTCCAAACAGAGTACCGAGACTATATCGATTTAGCAAAAATGCTTCAGCTCGTACCGATAATCGGTGCCCCGGTCGGCGCATATGCGAACTATCAATTACTGCAAAGACTTGGAGAAGTGACGATGAATTGTTATCGTATGCGATTGTTGAATAGGGATTAAAAAGAAGGCGTCCTACATGTGTAATGTAGGACGCCTTTTCTTAGAAGCCAAGTCCACTATAGCTAGCTCCAACTATAATTAATACGATAAAGAGTACAATGATGAATGGAAATCCGCTCTTACCAGCTTGTCCAGCTTCACCGCCGCCAGTTCCGCCGCTACCGCCTTTACCACCAAGTCCCATATGAACATCCTCCTTATTGTTATATATTGCTTTTACTTTATGTTTTTCTACATTTACCAATAACCCCCCTTCTAAAGTGCTAACTAACTTGAAAATCATTTCGTTTCATTTTATAATTTACTTACCGACCGGTAAGTAAAAACAAGTGAGGTACAGTATGACAAAGAATTTACAAACATCGCAGAACATTGTAGAGGCGTCATTTAAACTTATGGCAGAGCACGGTATTGAGAAAATGAGCCTTTCCATGATTGCGAAAGAGGTAGGTATTTCAAAACCGGCCATTTACTATCATTTTTCTTCTAAAGAAGCGTTAGTAGATTTTTTATTTGAAGAAATTTTTTCTGGGTATCATTTCTCTTCTTACTTCGATAAAGATCAATATACGAAAGAAAATTTTGCAAAAAAGTTAATTGCAGATGGTTTACATATGTTGTCTGAGTATGAAGGACAGGAAGGTATATTACGCGTCATAAATGAATTTATCGTAACTGCGGCGCGAAATGAGAAGTATCAGAAACGTTTATTTGAAATACAAGAAGAGTTTTTAAATGGATTTCATGATTTATTAAAGCAAGGTGTAGAACTTGGTATGGCGTCACAACATGCAACAGAAGAGAATGCTCATACGTTAGCGCTCGTTATCGATAATATGAGCAACTACATGCTCATGGGATTCCAGTTAAAGTATAAAGAAATTTGGATTCGAAATGTGAAAAACGTCATAAAGGAGGAATAAAAGTGAAAATGCAAAAAAACTGGTGGCTCGGTTTTCTTGGATTCATTGGAGTGTATAAAATTCCAGGTATGATAGAGGCTTTTCAGGCGGATGGAAGTTGGCTGAAGTTAATCGGTTTCATTTGGTTACTTTGGTTCGGATATTTTATTCCAGAGAAGAAAGATAATTAAATTTCAATTTTCTGTAAAGTTATGTAAAATATAGATTAAGAGTATTCATATATTAGATTACTAGATTTGGAGTGGTTACATGGATCCATTGAAAAATGAAATTCACCCTGACATGGTCAAGGTGTGGAAAACGCGTTCCTTAATTGAGTTAGGAATTAGTATTATCGTCATTTTGGCATATCTTTTCTTTATGATTAAGTTTAATTGGTGGGCTTGGATTTTTTATGTGCTCATCGGATTAACAATTGTATATACGCCGTTTGATTACCTTACATTCCCGAAATTGCGTCAACGTTACTATAGCTACCAACTAAATGAAGAAGAACTTGAAATTCAGCACGGTCTTTTCGTCGTAAAACGTGTATTAGTACCGATGATTCGTGTGCAGCACGTTACGATTGAACAAGGGCCAATTATGAGGAAATACGGATTAGCAGAATTACACATTTCAACAGCGGCGACTTCTCATAGTATCCCAGGCTTAACGATGTATGAGGCAGAAATGTTGAAAACGAAAATCGCAGAATTAGCGAAAGTGAGTGATGAGGATGTATAAGAGGCAGCATCCAATCACGATGTTATTAGAATTAAAAATAACAGATTTTATACCATTTATTATTTTTCTTTTTAGTTTAAAAGGAAAGTTTCCATTTTGGTATTTAGTTCCTATCGGTTTTGCGGTAATCACGATTGTTTCAGCTATCGTAGGCTGGTACTACAAAGTATATTGGGTCGAAAATAACGTATTACATATTAAAGAAGGGCTCTTTGTGAAGAAGGAGAGCTACTTAAATAAAGAACGTGTTCAAACGATTAATACAAGTTCAGGCATGCTGTACCAAGTGTTAGGACTAAAGAAAATTAAAATTGAAACAGCTGGCGGAGGAAATGAGCCGGAAGTTAGTTTAGCTGGTATTACGGTAGAAGAGGCAACAAAGCTTATTACAATGTTAAATGAGCCAACCTCGGTAGTAAAAGTAGAAGAAACATCAGAAGAAGTAGTACGAAAAGAAATTATTACAGAGGAAAAACAAACGACAGAGTACAAGTTAACGTGGAAAGAGATTTTAATAGCGTCTATTACATCTGGTCAATTTGGATTATTATTCTCTTTAATATTTTTCGTTTATAACCAAGTGGACGAGTACATTCCGAGATGGATCAAAAATAGCGTAGAGTCTTATGTTATGGATCATGATATATATGGCTGGATTTACATGGTAGCTATTTTACTTGTCGTTTCTTGGATTATATCTACAATTGGATATGCGTTAAAACATGGGGATTTCACAGTCAATCGAAAAAATGATGAAGTCCGTATTTCGCAAGGATTACTTGAGAAAAAAGAACTCGTATTAAAGTTACACCGCATTCAAGGTATTACGATAAAAGAAGGTATATTACGCCAACCATTCGGTTATTGTGCTGTGCAAGTAGAAGTCATTCAAAGTGAAGGAAAAGAAGAAAAAGTTACGCTACATCCTATCATTCGAAAAGATCGCGTGCAACAGTTACTCACCCATTTACAATTACCATACGAACTGAATACAAACATTATTTCATTACCAAAAGCAGCATTGCGTCGCTATCTCATTGATAGTTTTATCTTCTTCGCCATGCTAGCAATCCCGCTGACGGGAATCAGCATATACTTTGAAAAGTATTACATCATGTGGGCATTATTACCGCTCGCGATCCTCATCTTTACACTTGGATACGCAACATTTAAAACAAATGGTTACGGTGTAAACGGAGAACAAATTACAATTGTGTATCGTAGTATTGGAAAATATACAGGACTTGTCAGAAGAAGACACGTCCAATCAATGGAGAAGACACAATCATATTTCCAGCGCCGCGTAGACTTATGTACGTATAAGTTTTCTAGTGCATCATCGAATTATAAATTAGAGCATACGAGAGTAGAAGATGCAGAGAGAATGCAGGATTGGTATAAGAAGAGAATAAGTGAGGATTAGTTTAAAAAGGCTTGCCTAGTATGTGGAGTGAACCCTGAGAATGAGACGATAAAAAACACCTCTCTAAATCGTAAGTATCAGTTATGATTTTAATGGAGGT
>NZ_JAAMNK010000139.1:0-238 GCF_011066025.1 Bacillus sp. EKM202B
GCGGGATCGAACCGCTGACCTCCTGCGTGCAAGGCAGGCGCTCTCCCAGCTGAGCTAAGGCCCCATGTTTTTGGGAATATCGGGAAGACAGGATTTGAACCTGCGACCCCCTGGTCCCAAACCAGGTGCTCTACCAAGCTGAGCCACTTCCCGAAAGAAAACGCGCCCGAGAGGAGTCGAACCCCTAACCTCTTGATCCGTAGTCAAACGCTCTATCCAATTGAGCTACGGGCGCATA
>NZ_JAAMNK010000140.1:0-234 GCF_011066025.1 Bacillus sp. EKM202B
CCGTGGTGTAGTGGTTAACATGCCTGCCTGTCACGCAGGAGATCGCCGGTTCGACCCCGGTCGGGACCGCCATTTTAACTTCTGCTACATAGCATTTGTTTTTTATTGGACATTATGGTACAATAACATTTGTCTTTAAAAAGAAGAAAACTATTTCATTGGGCTATAGCCAAGCGGTAAGGCAACGGACTTTGACTCCGTCATGCGCTGGTTCGAATCCAGCTAGCCCAGCCA
>NZ_JAAMNK010000141.1:0-233 GCF_011066025.1 Bacillus sp. EKM202B
ATAAGAATAGTTGCCGGGGACCTTCAGCCCTTCATCATCATGCAGGCTGTTAAAGAACGTCAATGTCGGGTTGACGGTGACGTCCATTTCCGCCGCGATTTTCATATCGCACTGAAGCGCTTTTACCGCGCTTTGCGAATGGAGGTCGCGCTTGAATTCTTCAACATCCAATTTCGTCTTTTCGGCAATTTCTAAAAGAACGTCTTCATCTGTAATATTCTGCTTGGAAACAA
>NZ_JAAMNK010000142.1:0-230 GCF_011066025.1 Bacillus sp. EKM202B
ATTGATACGAGAGCTATAAAATATCATAGCTACTTTGAAAATTATGTTACAACCATTCAAAATCAATTTGCAGTCAATACTGGAGGGAATTATAACAATTCTCTATCTACACCTGAAGAATGGATTGATTATGCAGCTCGAGTAGCTAAACCTGAAATCCAAAATATTACTAATGATAAAACATTTAAGTATTATAATAGTGGTAAGGCACAATTGTGGCAAGAAATGGT
>NZ_JAAMNK010000143.1:0-227 GCF_011066025.1 Bacillus sp. EKM202B
TGGGCCTAAATGGACTCGAACCATCGACCTCACGCTTATCAGGCGTGCGCTCTAACCAGCTGAGCTATAGGCCCATACAAATTGCAGGATTTATTTATATCATATCCTCATTTAAGAGTCAATATTGAATTGAACTCTCAAAACTAAACGAAAACGAAACACGGAAACTTATATTGATGAACAGCGTTCATCAATTCTCCATAGAAAGGAGGTGATCCAGCCGCACC
>NZ_JAAMNK010000144.1:0-227 GCF_011066025.1 Bacillus sp. EKM202B
GGTTATGAATTATTGAAAGATAAAGTAGCTGTAAAAGTAGAAAAAGATAAAGTAATAGAAATGAAAATAGGAAATAAAAAATTGCCAGATCCAATAGGGAAAATAAAGCTGGTGAAAGTAGACACAAATGATAAAAATAAAAAGCTAGCAGGAGCAAAGTTTTATATAGAAGATTCAAACGGAAAAGTAGTTGGGGAGTTAATAACAGAGGAAAAAGGAGAAACGAT
>NZ_JAAMNK010000145.1:0-226 GCF_011066025.1 Bacillus sp. EKM202B
TAACCACTCAAATTCTGCTTTGTATTTCGCAGGAGTGGGAAGCTTTTGTTTCTTTAGTTGATCCTTATCATCTTTATGTTTTTCATACGCTTCTTTCCGTTCAGCTAACATTCTGTTATACACGAAACGTACACAACCGAAGGTTTTAAGCATAAGATGTGCTTGGTCTTCTGTTGGATACAAACGGAATTTATATGCTTTATTCTGCTTTGTCATATCATTTCAC
>NZ_JAAMNK010000146.1:0-226 GCF_011066025.1 Bacillus sp. EKM202B
TAACCACTCAAATTCTGCTTTGTATTTCGCAGGAGTGGGAAGCTTTTGTTTCTTTAGTTGATCCTTATCATCTTTATATTTTTCATACGCTTCTTTCCGTTCAGCTAACATTCTGTTATACACGAAACGTACACAACCGAAGGTTTTACGCATAAGATGTGCTTGGTCTTCTGTTGGATACAAACGGAATTTATATGCTTTATTCTGCTTTGTCATATCATTTCAC
>NZ_JAAMNK010000147.1:0-224 GCF_011066025.1 Bacillus sp. EKM202B
TGACATGTGGAGCTGACGAATACTAATAGATCGAGGACTTAACCATATAATATGTAGCAAATGTTATCTAGTTTTGAGAGAACATAAAAAAACTTGTTGACTTTTAAAGTGAATAAGTTATAATAATGATTGTCTCAAAAGAATAATGTCTGGTAATGATGGCAGAGAGGTCACACCCGTTCCCATACCGAACACGGAAGTTAAGCTCTCTAGCGCCGATGGTA
>NZ_JAAMNK010000148.1:0-215 GCF_011066025.1 Bacillus sp. EKM202B
TTGTGGCGAAGTGGTTAACGCACCGGATTGTGGCTCCGGCATTCGTGGGTTCGATTCCCATCAGTCGCCCCATTTTTTCTTAAATAAATTAATATGCGGGTGTGGCGGAATTGGCAGACGCACCAGACTTAGGATCTGGCGCCTTTGGCGTGGGGGTTCGACTCCCTTCACCCGCACTTTTAATAAAATATCTCATAACATGTCTTGCGGAAGTA
>NZ_JAAMNK010000015.1:0-129837 GCF_011066025.1 Bacillus sp. EKM202B
TTTCTCCAACTACTTGACCACTTTCGTTTTTCAGTATAAATTCTGCGCCTGCTAGAACTTTTCCACTCTCTGCATCCTTTTTGATTACTTGTAAGCTTCCTAGTTCTTTCGCATTTTCTACTTGTACTTGTACTACTTTGTTTGCTTCTACAACGACTTCAATTTCTTCTTTTAACAACTTATATCCTTGTGGTGCTTTCGTCTCTTTTAATGTGTACTTCCCTGGTTCTAATTTCTGAGAGATTACTTTACCTGTTTTATCTGTTCGTAATGTCTCTACTTTTTTACCGTCTTTATACACTTCGAATTCTGCGTCTGATAATAGTTTCTCTTTATCATTTGCATCCACTTTTACAATTTCAAATTGACCAAGGCTCTTACTATTCGTTACTTTTACATCAATAACTTTTTCACCGTCAACTGTTACATGAATTACTTGTTTTGTTAACTCATAACCTTCTGGCGCTTTTGTTTCTTCTAACGTATATTCCCCCGGCACTAGTCCGTCTACTTTTACAATTCCAGACTCATCTGTTGTAATTCCTTCTTTTACAACATTTCCTTTCACATCTTTCAATGTAAATTGTGCGCCTGCTAAACGTTTCGTTTGATCTTTATCATCCATTTTAATAATTTGTAGAGAACCTAAGATTTTTTCGTTTTCTGCCTCTATTTTTACTACTTCTTTCTCGTTTTGAATTGTTACTTTCCATTCTTTATTAGAAAGTTTATAGCCCGTTGGTGCTTTCGTCTCTTTCACTGTGTATTCACCTAATGGTAATTTCGGTGACATCACTTTTCCACTCTCATCTGTTTTCAGTTCCGCTACCTTTTCACCATCTTTATACACTTCGAATTCTGCACCTGATAATACTTTCGTTTTATCATTCGCATCTACTTTCACAATTTCGAATTGACCTGTTACTTTTTCATTCGTAACTTCTTGTTTTACTACTTCATTTGCTACGATGTTGACTTCTACTGTCACTTCCAGCGCTTTATAACTTTCTGGCGCTTTCGTTTCTTCTAACGTGTATTTTCCTGGCACTACGTTTTCGAACTTCACTACGCCATCTTTATCTGTTGTTTTCGTTTCTCCAACTACTTGACCACTTTCGTTTTTCAGTATAAATTCTGCGCCTGCTAGAACTTTTCCACTCTCTGCATCCTTTTTGATTATTTGTAAGCTTCCCAGTTCTTTCGCGTTTTCCACTTGTACTTGTACTACTTTATTTGCTTCCACAACGACTTCAATTTCTTCTTTTAACAACTTATATCCTTGTGGTGCTTTCGTTTCTTTTAATGTGTACTTCCCTGGTTCTAATTTCTGAGAAATCACTTTACCTGTTTTATCTGTTCGTAACGTATCTACTTTCTTGCCATCTTTATACACTTCAAATTCTGCGCCTGATAATAGTTTCTCTTTATCATTTGCATCTACTTTCACGATTTCGAATTGACCTGTTACTTTTTCAGGGATTTTTTTATTCAACACATCTACAGTAATTACTTTATTAGCCTCTACATTTACAGGAACTGAACTAGATGATAGTTCATATCCTTTCGGGGCTTCTACCTCTTTTAATGTATATGTTCCAACTGGAAGTTGTTTTGATAAAGCTTCACCTTTACTGTCTGTAATAATTGTTTCGACAACTTTCCCATCTTTATCGATAACATCAAATTTTGCACCTGATAGAAGTTGACCAGATTCATTATCTTTTTTCAACAATTTAAATTGGCCATTTTCAACTTTTTTCGTATTCTTCATAACAAGTTCAATTACGTTTGTACTATCAATTGTTACTTTTACTGGTGTATCAACTTTTATATATCCTTCTGGTGCACTAATTTCTTTTACAAAATAATCACCAAGTGGTAAATCTTTTACTTCCGCAATACCCTTTTCGTTTGTTGTAACAGTAGCCACAACAGTATTATCTTTGTCTATAACATCAAATTTTGCGTCTTTTAAAACAATGTTTTCATCGTTTTCATCAACTTTTTTAATTTGTAAATTTCCTTTTTCAGCTGCTGGCTTATTCCACTTTGGCCAGTTAAATTTAAAGTTATGAACCTCAAATCCATCTCTTTGGTGTAATCCTCCAACATAGGCTTGTCCATTAATAGAACCACCTTTTGTCTCTACAACTGCATTAGGTGCAAACACACTACCTACTACACCATAACCTTTAGTTGTTATCTTTGTAGCATTAGGAAACACCCAAATTACCTTACTAGCTAACTCAGTAAAAGATGAATTAGGGTCGTATGCTTGAGATGTATTAATTAAGTCTGTTGCCATCCCAGTATTTCTTGTATCATACAAAATTGCACCGCCACCAAAACTCACTTCTTCTGCATCTGAATAAATAACAATGAAGTCTTTATTCTCTACATTTGGAAGATAAACGTCTTTTACATCAAATGTTTTCTTTCCCGTTTGGCCTGAAGAGACATAAATATTAGGGTTGTTTACATCTTCACCGATTCCAAAGCTCATATTAAGTGTTGGCTTATCAGTGTGTAATTGGCCCGCATCCCCGATTACACCATCAACGTCTTTTCTAAATTCTTTAAACTTAGCATCAATCTCCGCTTGCTCTTTATAAGAGATACGGTCATATGACGTTTTCATTGCGCCATCTGGGTCACCGTCTTTTGTCATGGCCACTGTTCCATCTTGAATAATTACTTGTCCTGCTCCCGCTTTCGTAAATTGACCGCCTAGTAATAATGATGGATATCCTTCATCTACCCAAGTTGCTCCAGCTAAGTTATTTGCTCCAGTTGCAGCCGCTACGACTGTATAACTTGATGCGTTCATATTTTTCTGAACAGCCATCGCACCTTCAATATCCGCACTCGTTGCACTATGATCTCCAAAAATGATGGCGTTGTAATAAGATACATCACCTAAACCTTTTAATTCTGTTGTAGCTGCCTCTGCTTTAAATGGTAAATGGATTAAAAAATTCATACATATTAGTAATACAACTATTAAACTACTACTTAACTTTTTAATTTTTTGATTAAATGATTTCCTCAAGAAATTCATTCCCCCTTTTAAACTTCCTAAAATCATAAAAAGAAACACATTTCATATGTGCCAGATCTTACTCACATTAACTTAAAATAATCCATTTAAATAAAACAAAGAAACGCTACAACTAATTAATAAAATTACTACAATTCATTTTTGAAATAATACGTGAACTACACTATCATGCGGAAATGTTTTACATACGGGAGCCCAATAAAATTTATCTGAAGAATATTTCATGTGGTGTAACTATTTTGGGAACATCATCCACTTTACATTAGTTTTCTAAAGGATTCAAGTGAATTGTATAGATTTCATACACAATTCACAACCTAAAACGCTTTCATTCCTTTTAGTAAGTTCAACAAAAAAACGTAGCCACAAAGCTACGTTTTTCTTTCATCGTTTCGGTGTATTTTTATGGTTTTTCAAAAACGGAAGTGGGAATTGCTTACGGAAATGCTCTTTAATCATATACTCTACACCGTTCTCACTATTTGAACGTGTAATCCAATCTGCCGCTTGCTTTAACTCTACAGGCGCATTCCCCATCGCTACCCCGAGTCCAACGTTTTCAATGACCTCTAAATCTTCCATGCTATCCCCAATCGCAACCATTTCATTTAGCGAAATATTTAAATGCTCTCCAAGCAACTGTAATCCGCGTAACTTTGATACATTTTGCGGCAAAATTTCTATTCGTTTTGCGTCACATTCAACATACTCTATATCTTGGAATGCTTTTCTTAGCGTAATTAGCCCTCTTTCCTTTTCACCTTTACTATGGAAAACAACATCAATTTTTGGTGCCGCTACCGGATGATCACGAAGCGCATCGCCTAACGAATCTACAAATTGAACTGGATAAAATAACGGATCTGCGCTTGATAATACAGTACGCGCAATTAAGTTTGGTGTATTTCTCTCCCGGTTTCCGATTGAAAACCGCTCATGAGAAATGCGTACATTACAATCAAAGTGCTCTAACACTTGCACAATGTTAAAAGTCTTCTCTTCAGATAATCTTCTTTGAACGTAAGGCTTATCTAACGTTGCTGAAACGAAAGCACCACCGTGTGTCACTAATATAGAATCTAATTTTAACGCCTTTGCTACTTTATGAGCGGATTGAAAATTACGGCTCGTAAATAATGTAACGTATACATCTTTTCTTTTCACAAATTCAATTGTTTCTCGTAATCCTTTTGCGATTTTTCCGTTATTGTATAGTAGTGTCCCATCTATATTAAGAGCTAGTAAGCGATAAATCATGTCGCACTCCCCCTCTTCGCTGTTGTACTCTATCCATAATTTATGAAATAAATGTAGCAAATAGAACGAGTTAGAATTACTACTGAAAATTTGGTTTACTATATACATATACACTCAGTAAAGGAGATAGTACAATGCAGGCACCACCTTCTTTTTACGAAGGCGACACGTTAGAAGTCGCAAAGAAATTACTCGGCCAAAAACTCGTTCATATTGTAGACGGAATAAAACGAAGCGGCATCATTGTAGAAGTAGAAGCATATAAAGGCCCAGATGATAAGGCCGCACATAGTTATGGCGGCAGACGAACGGATCGTACAGAAGTCATGTTTGGCGCACCGGGGCATGCTTACGTATATTTAATTTACGGTATGTATCATTGTTTTAACGTCATTACAGCGCCAGTTGGCACCCCGCAAGGCGTTCTCATTCGAGCGCTTGAGCCTGTAGATGGGATTGAGGAAATAAAACTAGCGCGCTACAACAAAACCGACATTACGAAAGCACAGTACAAAAATTTAACAAACGGTCCTGGCAAACTATGCCGTGCACTTGGAATCACTTTAGAAGAACGCGGCGTATCATTACAAAGTGATACGTTATATATTGAACTCGTTCCAGAAGAAGAACATATGTCATCACAATATAAAATAACAGCAGGACCTCGTATTAATATCGACTATGCAGAAGAAGCTGTGCATTATCCGTGGCGGTTTTATTATGAGGGGCATCGGTTTGTTTCAAAGAAATAAGCGATATCAACGATTTTTCAAATATATCTATCGTAACTTACAATATATCAACGGTTCGACAAGAAATATCGATTTATCGACAAATAATAACATTACGAATAAAAGAAGACTGTTCCAAAATGGAACAGTCTTTCCCTCTTACTCTGCACCTTCCGCAGTCGCAATATCATTTTCTAAGTTTTCTCTTGATAATTCAGCCGCCATAAAGTCAGCTGTTTCTGGAAGTGCTAAATGCATATGAGCTTTTTGACAAATTTGGATCGTACAGTTTTCAACAACATAGTCGAAAACATGTCCGCCCCCGCGAATTTCATCATCAATATAATGTAAGTGGAACCCAGCTACACCAATGCCTTGCGCGTAATCTGGTGTCCAAAATCCAGCTAGCGTACCTTCTGTATGTTTAAATGAAAAGATCGGCTGTGATTTCGTCACTTCAACGAGCGGTGTATACGGTTTTTCTTGTCTCGGAACGGTTCTCGTTCTTACTTCACGGAATGTACCGTCCATTCGAATAGCGTAGAATAAGTTTTTACTCGGCATTAATTCATGTAATAACGCTTCAACTTCTTCACGATTCATCGGACGCTCTACCGTATAACTCATTTCTTTTTCAAAAAACGTTACAGTCGCAAATGGCGTTGTTTCTTCTGGCTCTACTTTTTCTGCTGAACCGTCTGAACGTAAATGATAAAATCCATTATCAAATGCAATCATTTCACCATCTAATTGATCAAATGTGCCGATGCCAAAATCACCATGTTCTTTTAGTTCCTCAAAGCTAATCACACCATCATATATACCATCTAATAGCGCAAGCATTGTAGATGTTTGATATACTTCATTACTCGTTTTCGTTTTTTTTGCATCAATATCAATTAATTGCGCAACAGTCATCTCAACCATGCCTCCATTAGTTTAATTGGTTTGGTAATAGTTTTTCACTTAGTTTAATGTTGTCACGGTAGTCAATTGGAATATCAATAATGACAGGACCTTCTGCTTCTAATGCTTCTCTCAATACACCTTCTAATTCGTCTGGTGTATTGACACGAAGACCTATGGCTCCGAAACTTTCTGCATATTTCACAAGATCAACATCGCCAAACTCTGTAGCTGATGTTCTACCGTATTTCATCATTTGTTGGAACGCAACCATATCATATGTACCGTCTCTCCAAACGAGATGTACAACCGGTGCATTTAAACGTACCGCTGTTTCTAACTCCATCGAAGAGAATAAGAAACCACCATCACCTGACACGGAAACAACTTTTTTTCCCGGTTCAACTAAAGTAGCGGCAATTGCCCAAGGTAGTGCAACACCTAACGTTTGCATACCGTTACTAAATAATAGTCTACGTGGTTCATAAGAACGGAAACATCTCGCCATCCAAATAGAATGGGAACCGATGTCACACGTAACAGTTGTATCGTCACTAATTAAAGAACGAAGTGTGCGAATGACTTGAAGCGGATGCGTAACACCTTCAGAAGCGCGGTTTGGAACTTCTGCTTGCTCTGATAACTTCGCGCGTAATCGTTCTAACACTGCTTCTGATTCCGTGCTTAATACAAGTTTCGGTAATTTTTCTGCAATGCTATTTACAGTTAAAGCGATATCGCCAATTAATTCACGCTCTGGTTGGTAATCATGATCGATATCTGCTTGATGGTCATCAAGATGAATGATCGTTCTGTCCCCAAGTTTATTCCAAAATTTCGGATCGTACTCAATTGGATCATAACCGATAGAAATAACGAGATCCGCTTCTTCTAGTAAAATATCACCTGGTTGATTACGGAATAATCCAACGCGGCCGAAGAAATGATCTTCTAACTCACGTGAAATTGCACCAGCTGCTTGATACGTTTCAACGACAGGAAGTTCTGTATCAGCAATTAATTCACGAACAGCTTTCGTCACTTCATTTGTGCTCGCTCTCATACCGAGTAAAATAACTGGTAATTTCGCTGATTTTATTTTTTCTACTACATATGTAATATCATGTGTGGGAGCGATTCCAAGCTGTGGCTTAGAAAGCGCACCGATAGACTCTACAATCGTTTCCGCAGTCATAACATCTTGCGGAAGACTTACTAAAGTTGCTCCCGGATTTGTGGAGGTAGCACTTCGAAATGCATTTGATAGTGCTTCTGGTACGTTATCCGGATGCTCTACTTCTACGCTATATTTTGTGATTGGTTCGAATAGTGCAGCATTATCCATAGATTGATGGGTACGTTTTAATCGATCCGTACGTGGAACTGCACCAGCTAAAGCAACAACGGGATCACTCTCCGCATTCGCAGTAACAAGACCTGTCGCTAAATTTGATGTCCCTGGTCCTGAAGTCACAAGACACACACCCGGTTTCCCTGTTAATCTACCAATAGCAGCTGCCATAAATGCTGCGTTTTGTTCATGACGACAAACGATTAACTCTGGTCCTCTTTCTTGCAATACATCAAATACAGAGTCAATCTTCGCTCCTGGAATACCGAAAACATGTGTAACACCTTGTTTAATTAAACAATCAACAACAAGATCTGCTCCTTTTGTTTTTGTCTTCACGTCGTTTGCTTTTACACCTGTACTCATCAAACTAATCATCCCTTTATTTCATAATGTGTGTAATAAATATTTTAATTTCACCTAGTTAATTAACGTGGTGAAGTATCATGTATCATTATATTACAAATGCATTATTTTTCCAACAATATGAATTTGACAGTATTTTGACAACCCTTAAAGAATACGCTTACAATTAATTTGTTTTTTAAAATAACATTTACTTTTAAACTTAATTCCCTAAACAAAAAAGACGCCCCATAAAGGAGCGTCTTCCACTATTACGCTTGTTGCGCGCTATATAATTCTTCAAGTGGCTTCATGATAATTTTGTTAACGTCACCGATTACAACGTTTAGGCGTTGCTCAGTTTCCATTAATTTTGTAATTTTAGCATCTTGTTGAATGCGAGCTACAACTTCTTGTGCTTGTTGGTTGTCTTCTTCAGTGATTTCTTGGCCTTGCATCATTTTTTGTTGTAGGCTAAGTTGCATCGTACGGAACTCTTCAAATAAGTTCTTTGAAGCTGCATCTCCTTGTACTGCCGCATAGCTCTCTTTTAAAGTTTTGAAGTCTTCGTTTTCAGCGATTGCTTTTTGTAATTCATATGCTACATCATGAATGTTTTTTGTCATTTTATTTTTCCTCCTTTAGAAGGCTAGCGCTTTTCGCTCACACTGCCTTTTAAGTGCATTTACATACGCACCTCTTCTTACCATATCAAACTATGCAAGAGATGTGAAGAAATTTCACTCTTATTTCTATGTACTTATCTTTACTACCTAAGGAACAACAGTAACAACCCTTGCACGAGTCCAATCATTCCGCCTAATAAGGCACCTAAATACGTAATCATTTTCAGCTCATTTTTTGTAATGGACAGAACTAAATCTTCTAGTCTCTCTGTTGAAAACGTAGACACTTCTTGCTGGACAATTTCCGCAAGATGTAGATTATTTAGTATGGTCTCTACATTTTCTGTCCCCCACTTCAAGCCTTTCGTTACTGCACTTGGAACCACTTTTTCAATGATTGTTTCTCGAACTGGCGCACACACTTGCTGTACAGATTGGTTTAAAAACTTACTCACTGTTTCCTCAACTTTAACTGCAGACAATATGGAGCTTACAATCATTTCTTTTTCTACAAACGTTTCTAATTCTTTTACATCTCTTCCCTTTAACTTTTCCCACTCTTTTTGCAGTACATTAGTTAAAAGCTTTTCCGTACCATCTTGACCTAAAAATTTAATTACTTCTGGCTGCACACGATCCACTACACTTACATTCCCTAGAAACATCCCGACTAAGTTAAGTAATGTTCCACGAGAAGCAAAGAAATCATCAATCATTTTTGAAAGGCGCGCTTTCCCTTCTTCACTTTCAAAAAATTCAATTCCTCGCTCTAAAATAAAAGCCGAGACATTTGGAATGGCATTCTCTATTTTTTCATGTACAGAATGAGGTAAAGCTTGTTCCCATGTATATGTATAGTACTCCGCTAAAAATTCCTGAACTTTTTTTGTAATCACATGCTCGATTTTCCCGGTCGCCTCTTCTTCTACATGTGCTACATTCCATTTTTCTAACATATGTCGCAGTGATTGTTCATTCGTAATGACTTTATCCACTTCCACTTGCACCCAGTGAATTAAACTTTTTTGAAACTCTTCATTTGTTAGCTTTTTTCCGATTCCTTCTGGCGTTAACAAATGCTCGACTACCATTTTCCCTAATTGAACAGCAAGCTCATCACGTCGCTTCGGAATTAATCCAGGTGTAAATGGCAATTGAAACTTTCCAATATAAATAGGACGATGGGGACGAAATAACATTTTTATCGCTAAGTGGTTCGTATATCCTCCAATAATCGCTCCGAGCCCTGTCGTCGTTAACATATTCAACCATATATTCATTACAATCAACCTTTCGCTTCTCCAAAACTATAGCATATCATCATACGGACAAAAGTATAATGGTATAAAAAAGTATTTGCAATATATAGCTTCGCCTATTATGCCAACACTTTGTTAGTAAAGGAGTGATTTCGTTGGTTCTCGGTATTTTAACTTCCCGGCCTCATTATGAGCAAACTTATTACACCGAAATCGCCAAACGCGCTCGGCTTTATCATAATGTCGTTGCCCAGTTTACACCATTTTGTATTGATCCTAAAACAGACCTTGTTTCTGGTCTTATTTATGATACAGATACAGGAAAATGGAAAGAGCAAACATTCCCTATTCCTTCTTATATATACGATCGTTCTTCTTTTAACGAGGATACAGACTTTGAAAAAGCTAAATCAATTATTCATTCATTACACAACCGTCCTTCCACTACCTTTTTAAATAACACACTTATTGACTTAAGCGAACTACATGATTTATTTCTTACTAATAAAAAATTATCTCCTTATATACCAAAATTTGAAATAGCAACGATACAAAACATTTTCAAACTTTTATTAAAAACAAAAGATATTATTATACGTCCTACTCATACACATTCCAATGAAAGTCTGTACCGGATCGCTTATAAAAATAAAACGTTTCATATCGATACAATACATGACGCATATCATAATTCTACTCCAATCAAACGGACAGATGAGTTTATATCTTGGTACACATCTAACATACAATCAACACGTTATATCACCCATACGATGCTACAACCACCGAATCAACTAACGTATCCACTCCACATTCGAACCATTTTGCAAAAAAATAAAGAACAAAAATGGAACGTTATCGGTCAATTTATACAAAAAAGCTCATTTCCGAACCAATTTTTACTTTCCGTAACGGATGATTCCTCGCTGCATTCATTATCAAAAATTAAATATGTACTATCTAATACCGGTGTGCAACTATTACAAGACGCTTTACACGACATTATAAATGAAGTGTTTCAAACATTAGATCAATCTTATTCTTCTTTATTCGAACTAGAACTTTCCACAATTATGGATCAAAAAGGGGCGATTTGGCTTATGTATGTCAACACGATTCCCCCTTACGAACGTTACATTCATCATAATGATTCGTTAGCTGAAAAGATCTTTCACGGACCACTAAAATTTAGCCGCTTTACACCATAACGAAAGGAGGGAATCCCATTTTGAAAGAGCACATATATACATTAAACATTTCAGATGAGCATCCAAATAGTATTACTTTACCTTACATTTTTTCTATTACACCACCTATTACATCCCTTTCCTTCGGCAGACGCCATGTTGCAAGTGAAGAGGTAAAAATTCATTATTCCTTTACTCGTGAAATTATGATTGGAAAACGAATTGCAGAAAAACTTTTACTCCCTCATTCCACTACCATTCATGCCTTTACACAAAATGAAACAATTATTTTCGGACCATTAGTCGGTATTTTCACAACTGGTTTTAACGATGACTCACCTATTCCTTTAGGAAACCGTTCCACATCTCTCAGTGAGTTACTAACACCACCATTTACATTACGACCGTTCGTATTCGTTTTTGGCGTTCAACATATAAACTGGGAAGAAGAAACGATTGATGGGTATTTCTTTCAAGAAGGAAAATGGCTAAAGAAAAAAGTTCCTTTGCCAAATGTCATTTACGATCGACTACCAAATCGTAAAGCAGAAAATTATAAACCAATCGTTAGAGCAAAAAGGAAATTAGAACATGACTATAACATTCCATGGTTTAACCCAGGATTTTTTAATAAATGGGACGTTCATCAACTTCTCATGAAGGACGATTCAATTGTGCCTTTATTACCAAACACAGAGACATTTCAGCACTTCGAACAAGTAGAACGGTTTCTTGGCACATATAAATCAATTTACATGAAACCGATACACGGTAGCTTCGGAAGAAATATTCATCAACTATTTTATTCTCAAACAGAGAATTGCTACTACTGTCGTTATCGCGAAAATGAAGAGAATAAACTAAGAAAGTATCAATCATTAGAAACACTTCTGAACCACGTATTAAAAGGACATGATTTAAAGAAGTTTATCGTACAGCAAGGTATTTCTTTACTTCGCTTCGACGGGCAACCTGTTGATTTTCGCATTCATACAAATAAAAACCATTTCGGTAATTGGGTCGTCAGTGCCATCGTCGCCAAAATTGCTGGCAAAGGTAGCTTAACTACACATGTAAATAGCGGTGGTGATACAAAATTACTACAAGAACTTTTTCCAGATTCAACGAAACAAGTTCAAATTGAAAATAAATTAAAACAAACAGCCTTGCAAATAAGTTACGCGCTCGATGGGCAAGTAACTGGGAACATTGGAGAAATCGGTTTTGATATTGGTTTAGACATGCAGGAAAATCCGTGGCTATTTGAAGCAAACTCAAAACCTGGGCGAACTGTATTCCAAGATGAAAAGTTAAAAGAACAAAGTGAACTGACGCGCCAATTATTTTACGAATATGCTATCTACTTAACTGAACATTCTTTGCGCGATGCAAAAGAAAAAATGTCCCAAATGAAATTAGGGACTTCATCAAACACCGAAAATATCCCTTCTCCCATGATTCACTCACAAATACGAAAACAAAAACTTCCACCTCATTCATAAGGTGGAAGTTTTCTATTTACACAAGTTTTACTACAACCTCCGTTTCCACGTTACATACTCCGCAATAAAAAATATGATTGCAATATTCTTGTGAATGATTATGTGTTAATCCATCTACCTCACTTAATAATTCCTGATCCATATACGCACTATAATCGTCTATGTAATCAACAGTTTTCCCATAATCTTGGAGTATACCTTGGCAATTTTGACAAGAATATGTTTGTGATTCTAATGCGTTACAAAGCGGGCAAATCCCCATCATGATTCCTCCATACATTATCGTTTAACATCATTTAAAGACTTTCTTTTTAGGTTGAAGAAAGCATCTAGCCATGAGTAGATACGGTCAGTTCCTTCCCTTTCCATGCCCCATCCTTAGTTAAACTAGAAATGAGAAGTTAATGCCTTTTTAGTTTTTATATTACTAAGCTGCAATTGTAATGTATCTCACTTTCATAAACGATTAATAAAAAGCTAATTATTAGCCCTAACATAGCCGGATTCAAAGAGAACACCATATTTAATATCGTTCTTAGTTTAGCCTTCTTTCTTAAAAATACAACGATTACTCTTATTTCATAATTTACGAAATCACTACATTTTTTTGACAAAATTTACAAATTATTATTTTGTATATCTTTCTAGGTAACATCCATACTATGAGTACAAACTTAATTACCGATGGATTAGCGCCAAACGGGGCGATAATATCTGGTTCAAATCCAGCTAGTCCAACCAAAAAAATTTTTATAACTCTAAGGAGGATATATTCCTATGGCAAACCAAAATTCTTCAAATCAATTAGTAGTACCAGGAGCAACAGCTGCAATCGATCAAATGAAGTACGAAATCGCTCAAGAATTTGGTGTACAATTAGGAGCAGATTCTACGGCTCGTGCTAACGGTTCTGTTGGTGGAGAAATCACAAAACGCCTAGTTGCAATGGCTGAGCAAAGCCTTGGCGGATTCCAAAAATAAATATATATGGCAAAAAGGTCTCAAGGCATATGCCTTGAGACCTTTCTTAATTATTGAAGCATTTGTAAAAACTTCTTCGTGCGTTCTTCTTTTGGATTTGTAAATACATCTTCTGGTGTACCTTGTTCGACAACGACACCGCCATCCATAAAAATAACGCGATTCGCAATTTGATGAGCAAAACGCATCTCATGCGTTACAATAACCATCGTCATGCCTTCTTTAGCAAGTTCTTTCATTACCTTTAGAACTTCTTGAACGAGTTCAGGATCAAGTGCTGACGTCGGTTCATCAAATAGTAACACTTCCGGCTCCATCGCAAGCGCGCGAGCAATTCCAACGCGCTGTTGTTGTCCGCCTGATAATTGGAACGGATATAAATCCACTTTATCTGCTAAACCAACTTTTTCAAGGAAGTAGTTTGCTTTTTTCTTCGCTTCTTCTTTCCCCATCTTTTTCACTGTAACGAGCCCTTCCATTACATTTTGAATGGCTGTTAAATGCGGGAATAAGTTATGATGTTGGAACACCATTCCTGTTTGTGTACGAAGATTTACAATATCTTTCTTCGATACTTTTCGAGCGAAATCAAGCTCTTTATTGCCGATACGAATGCTACCAGCGTTCGGTGTTTCTAGAACGTTTAGGCAACGTAGAAACGTCGTTTTACCAGATCCAGAAGGTCCGATAATAACAACAACTTCACCCTTCTCAACTGATAGATCTATATGCTTTAGTACGGTATTATCTCCGAAACTTTTTTGTAAGTGCTGAATTGAAATCATAAAAACAAAAACTCCTTTTGTAAAAGGATTATTTTAATGTGTAGCGTTCTGAACGCTTTTCTAACATCTGTTGTACGATTGATAATAAGAAACAAATAACCCAATAAATAAGACCTGCTTCAAAATAAACAATTAAAAACTCATAGTTCATTGCCGCAATTTCCTGCGCTTTTCGGAACATTTCTGTTACTAAAATTAACGATGCTAATGAAGTATCCTTCACTAAGCTAATAAATGTATTCGAAAGCGGCGGAATTGATACGCGCGTTGCTTGCGGTAAAATAACACGTTTTAATGCTTGTGGATATGTCATCCCAATTGTATAAGCTGCTTCCCACTGTCCTTTCGGAATTGAAAGGATAGAAGCACGAATAATTTCAGATGCATACGCACCAACATTTAATGAAAATCCAATAACTGCTGCTGTATATGGCTCAACTTCAATATTAAGAGTTGGAAGACCATAGAAAATAATAAATAACTGTACAAGAAGTGGCGTTCCGCGAATGATAGATACATAGATACGAGCAATCCATTGTAAAATACGACTACCTGAAATACGCGCGAGCGCTGTTAACGTCGCCAGTATAATTCCGATAATGAATGTAATAAGCGTTAATGGAATTGTCGTAAAGACAGCTTCCTTCAGCATAGGCATGAAGGAAGACTGCATAATATCTATCCAAGTAGACAATCGATCTGAAACCAATGCACTACTTAGATACATTTTCACCGAACCATTTTTTCGCTATTTTGTCGTACGTACCATCTTTTTTCATATCTTCTAACGCTTTATCAACTTCTTGTACAAGCTTATCGCTACCTTTACGGAATAAGAATCCACTTTGTGAAGCTTCTTTTTCTGTATCTACAATTTTAATTTTTGCATCTTTTTTCGTTTCTAAGTAGTTTAATACTGATAACTTATCATTAATTGTGAAATCAACACGGCCAGTGTTTAACAATTCTGCCGCTTGGCTAAAGCCTTCTACGTTAGTAATTTCCGCACCATTTTTCTTAGCAATATCTGCATAGTTACTTGTTAAAGATTGCGCTGCTTTTAACCCTTTTACATCAGCAAATGTAGCAGGTTTATCTTTATCTTTTGCAATAACTAATACTGCTGAAGATGAAACGTATGGTTTAGAGAAATCATATTTCTTTTGACGATCTTCACGAATACCAACTTCGTTCGCAACCATATCGAAACGCTTCGCATCTAAACCAGCAAGTAAGCTATCCCATTGTGTTTCTTTAAATACAGGTTTTACACCTAAACGTTTTGCAACTTCTTCTGCTAATTCAACGTCAAATCCAGTTAATTTATTGCTTGAATCGTGGAACGTAAATGGTGGGTATGTACCTTCTGTACCAATTACAAGTTCACCGCTTTGTTTAATCTTTTGTAATGCGTCTTGACTAGCTGTATCTTTTTTCTCTTCTTTACCGCAGCCGGCTACAATCCCGATCGCTAATGTAGTTACTGCAAGCACTGAAAATAATTTTTTCATGATGGTAATCCTCCAAGTATTCTGATAGGAATTTAAAAACTATATTGATTGTATGCAATCTTGAACAATTTTTCAATGAAAATGTTCTTATTTAGTTTATCCTTTTTCTTCATAATCAAACAAAATGGAAAAATAACGCTACATACAAAAAATAAGTAACATTTTTTAATATAGCATTAATTGTAGGAAAGGTAAAATAATACTTCTTATTATGTACCTTTATCGCCGACATTTTGCCAACAAAAAAGAACTTGCGACAATCGCAAGTTCTTCCCCGCATTAAGCGCTCTGGTTTCCTTCCATTTGCGTTTTGTACATATCGTAATAACGCCCACGCTTTTTCATCAATTCATCATGAGAGCCTTTTTCTAAGATTGTTCCTCTATCGAGTACAATAATTTGATCCGCACTTTTAATTGTTGAAAGACGGTGAGCAATAATAAACGTCGTTCTCCCTTTTTTCACAACTTCTAGCGCTTGTTGAATCATTGCCTCTGTCTCTGTATCAATACTAGATGTTGCTTCATCTAAAATTAAAATGGCTGGATCAAAAGCGAGTGCCCTAGCAAACGATATAAGCTGGCGTTCTCCGGTTGAAAGTGTACTTCCTTTCTCCGTAATTTCTTCGTTTATATTGTTCGCAAACCTTTCCGCACCCACATCACGTAATGCTTTTACGATGCGATCTTTTGAAATTTTTTCGTTCTCTAAGCTTACATTGGAAGCGACCGTCCCGCTAAATAAAAACGGATCTTGTAATACGATTCCCATATGCTCACGAGTTGCTTGTTTCGGCATTTCTTTTACATCGTGACCGTCAATCGTAAGCTTCCCTTTTTCAAACTCATAAAATTGAAAGAGTACATTCATAATGGAACTTTTTCCTGATCCAGTATGACCGACAAGTGCTACTGTCTCGCCTTGTTTCGCTTCAAAAGAAATATTTTTTAGCACTTCATCTTTTCCATTATAAGAAAACGAAACATTATCAAACTTCACATTTCCTTGTAAGCGAGGCATGCGCTCTTCTTCCACTGCCTCTCCCTTTTCCTCTAGCAATTCGAAGACACGCTCTGATGCAACGCGCGATTGTTCTAAGTTAGCAAGCTGATTTACCATATTTGTAATTGGTGAGAACAATCTCGTTAAATAATCGACGAACGCATACAGTATCCCTAGAGAAATGATGCCTGAAGCACTTAATGAAGCTCCCCCGAAATACCAAATCACACCTGTGAAAGCGATATTTCGTAATACAGACACTAAGTTATGCGAAGTTGCTGCATTTAAATTTAAAATTTTATTTTGATACTTAAAATAATCGCCATTTAATTCTTCAAACTCTTTTTTCGTTTCACGCTCTTGACGGAACGTTTGAATAATTGGCATCCCTTGAATCGATTCATTCACTGTACCGTTAATATCGGATAAACGTGAACGCATTTTATGATTGTATACAGATGCATACTTTCTATATAAAATCGCCCAAACAATTAAAATCGGGATAATTAATAAACAGAACGACGCAAGTTTCACATCGAGTAAAAATAGCGCTGCAAATATCCCGATAATATAAATGAAACTAGAGACGAATGTCGCAAGCACTGTTACGTATAAATCTCGAATCGCCTCTGTATCATTCGTTACACGCGAAACGATTTTCCCTGCTGGTAAATGATCAAAATATCTAATCGGTAACGTTTGAATATGAGAGAAGACGTCTTCCCTCATAATTTGAATAATTTTGTTTGCTGCCTTCTGTAAGAAAAACTGCTTTCCATATGCAAATAATGACACAATTACTAATAGAGCAAAATAGCCTCCACCAAGTAACAGTAGGGGGTTTATTTCTGGCTTATAAAACGCAAACACTTCTTCCTTCGTTAATGCTTTCGCTTTATACACTTGCACCGCCTTACCATTTTGAATGGTAATCATATCCCCTTTCACAGAACGTGTTCCTTCAATATTCACTTTATTTGGTACAAAGTAATATTGAAAACCGACTTGCATCACGCGTACTTCTTTTCCTTTTTTCTCACCTTGTTCAAAGCGATCACTTCGCTTATAATAGGCGCCATTATATGCAACAGCATCTTCACTCTTTTCTATCTCATACCAAGATTTTTCTATCGCGACGATATGATCGTCAATCATCGTTTTAGCGACGAACGGACCGGCAAGCTCAGCGATAACAAAAATAAATAACATCGCCATCGCTGCAAAAATCGTCCCTTTTACTTTCATCGCATATTGAAACAATCGTTTTGAAACACTCATATTTTCACCCCACTATCCGCACTCTCATTTTCACCTTGTTGTCTTTCAAACTGCTCAGCATACCAGCCTCCGTTTCGAAGTAACTGGTCATGCGTGCCTTCTTCCATTACTTCGCCGTCATCCATAACGAGAATCCAATCTGCATGTTGTACGGCAGATAAACGGTGCGTCGTAATAATCGTCGTCTTTCCGCTTCTTTCCGTTCTTATATTTTCAATGATCGCCGCTTCCGTACGAGCATCGACAGCTGATAACGAATCGTCCAAAATTAATATTTCTGGATTTTGAATAACCGCTCTCGCAATCGAAATCCTTTGCTTTTGCCCTCCTGATAACGAAACACCTTTCTCTCCAACGAGCGTTTCTAATCCTTCTGGTAAAAACTCTAAGTCTTTTGTAAACGCAGCAATTTCAATGGCTTTCTCGAGCTCTTCTTCAGTCGCTTCCCTGTTTCCGAATAAAATATTTTCCCTCGCTGTTTTTGAGAATAAAATGTGCTCCTGAGGTACATATCCAATCCACCCGAGTACATTATCACTCGTCATTTTATCTAATGTCACATCAGAAACTGCAATATCCCCTTCTCCAAGCGGATATTGACGAAGAAGCTGACGTACAAGCGTCGTTTTTCCGCTTCCTGTTTTTCCGACAACCCCTAGCGTTTCTCCTTGTTTTAATGTAAAAGAAACCTTTTTTAAATTTTCTTCAGATGATGAAGGATAGGAAAAAGAAACTTCATCAAACTGAATATAATCAGGCTCGTGTACAAGCTTTGGATTTTTCGGATTCTTTACATCTGGTTCATATGCTAACGTTTCATTCACACGATCTAACGAAGCATTTCCTCTTTGCATAACATTAATTAATTCGCCAATTGCAAACATCGGCCAAATCATCATCCCTAAATACACGTTAAAGGAAACGAGTTCGCCAAGTGTCACCTTTGATTGAAATACAAGGTATGCACCGTACACTAAACCAATTAAATAACTAAGACCGACAAGCATTTTCACAGTTGGTTGGAATAACGCATCGATTCTTGCTACCTTCATATTCTTTTCGTAGACGTCATCTCCTAAATGATGAAATCTTTCCTGATCTGCGTTCTCTTGTACGTATGCACGAATCACGCGCACGCCAGCAATTGATTCAAGTACTTTATCATTCATATCACCGAACGCATCTTGCGCAACTGTAAACCTTTCATGCAATTTCTTTCCATATATATTCATCGCATATGCCATAATTGGCAGCGGTATAAGGGCCGCTAATGTAAGCTCCCAACTTATTGTAAATCCCATCATAAAAACGATTGTAAGCATATATAAACTAGAATCTACAAGCGTTAATATACCAAAACCAGCTGTCATAGCGATTGCTTTTAAATCGTTTGTTGCTCTCGCCATTAAATCGCCAGTACGATTTTTTTGATAAAACGTCGGTGTCATCTTGAGTAAATGCCCCATAAATTTCGAGCGCATCGTCTTCTCAAGTACGAACGCACCTCCAAACAATTGATGCTGCCAAACAAAAGTAAGGCCATATCCAACTATCGTAACTCCTATTAAAATAAGAATAGACTCCATAATTGCTGCATTCGTTAACGTTCCTGTTTTTATATTATCAATCGTAACCCCTAGTACTTTTGGGGGAATGACTTCAACTATATTTACAATTAAAAGCGCACCAATTGCGATACTATATCTCTTCCAATGCTCTTTAAAAAACCATCTTAACTTTAGTAATACTGAAAACAATGTAACCTCTCCCTTCTCGTTTTCGTTCCACTCTCATTTCTTTATCCGCTATCCAAACCAATCACATTTACATTTCGTAACCCATACAATCTCATCACATTTTTCCACCTTCCAAATTTCAGTTTTATAGTAACCATACAAAGTATGGAAACAAGCAAATTGGACAAAAAAAAGCATACCGTCGCTTGACGATATGCACAAAAATGCATAAAAGCGTACGTTACGATATACGCAACGTACGCTTTTTATAAGACAAAAATGCCCTATATATCCGTACGGGTTGCGTAATGATATGAATGTTTTCCGTTATTTAACAGAGCTAAGCCCATTACATTTACGATTACAATCATTACGCACACCCCTTTCATTTATTTTCCATTTATAATCTTATAACTTCTTTGAGTATTCTGTCAATTATTTTTTTTGCAAATTGAAGAAAATAGATACCAATCACGATAAAATGAAGAGGATTTATGACGAGATAAAACAGTTTGAAATAAGGGAATCTTCTGTAAGAAAGGGCATACAAAATAAAAAAAGAATAAGAAATCGTTTTCACAAACATTTCATTTGAAAAATATTATCAAACCCCCTACAATCACCTTATACTCACTCTTACAAGTTGCTATTTTAGGAGGACTAATCATGACAACTAGCAATACGTACAAATTTTATTTAAACGGAGAATGGAGAGAAAGCTCTTCAGGACAAACAATCGACATTCCATCTCCATACTTACACGAAGTAATTGGTCAAGTACAAGCAATTACTCGCGGAGAAGTAGATGAAGCAATTGCATCTGCAAAAGAAGCTCAAAAATCATGGGCTGAAGCTTCTCTACAAGATCGCGCAAAATATTTATATAAATGGGCTGATGAGCTCGTAAATATGCAAGATGAAATTGCCGATATTATTATGAAAGAAGTCGGTAAAGGATATAAAGATGCGAAGAAAGAAGTTGTTCGTACAGCTGATTTCATTCGTTACACAATTGAAGAAGCTCTACATATGCACGGAGAAAGCATGATGGGCGATAGCTTCCCTGGCGGAACAAAATCAAAACTTGCGATTATCCAACGTGCACCACTTGGTGTTGTATTAGCAATCGCACCGTTTAACTACCCAGTAAACTTATCTGCTGCAAAACTTGCACCAGCATTAATTATGGGTAACGCTGTTATTTTCAAACCAGCAACTCAAGGTGCAATTAGTGGTATTAAAATGGTTGAAGCACTTCATAAAGCTGGCCTTCCAAAAGGTCTTGTAAACGTAGCGACAGGACGCGGTTCTGTAATTGGTGACTACTTAGTAGAACACGAAGGCATCAATATGGTATCGTTCACAGGTGGTACAAACACAGGTAAACATTTAGCGAAAAAAGCTGCAATGATTCCACTTGTATTAGAACTTGGTGGTAAAGACCCTGGTATCGTTCGTGAAGATGCTGACTTACAAGATGCTGCAAACCATATCGTAAGCGGTGCATTCTCTTACTCTGGTCAACGTTGTACAGCTATTAAACGTGTACTTGTACACGAAAACGTAGCGGACGAGCTTGTTGGCTTATTAAAAGCGCAAGTAGCTGAGCTATCAGTTGGATCTCCAGAACAAGACAGCACAATCGTTCCATTAATTGACGATAAATCTGCTGACTTCGTTCAAGGCTTAGTTGACGACGCTGTAGAAAAAGGTGCTACGATCGTTATCGGTAACAAACGTGAGCGTAACTTAATTTACCCAACATTAATCGACCACGTAACTGAAGAAATGAAAGTTGCTTGGGAAGAGCCATTCGGCCCAATCCTTCCAATCATCCGCGTTTCTTCAGATGAGCAAGCAATTGAAATTGCTAACAAATCAGAGTTCGGCTTACAAGCAAGTGTCTTCACAAAAGACATTAACAAAGCATTTGCAATTGCTAACAAAATCGAAACTGGTTCTGTTCAAATTAACGGACGCACAGAGCGCGGCCCTGACCACTTCCCATTCATCGGTGTAAAAGGTTCAGGTATGGGCGCACAAGGTATTCGTAAGAGCCTTGAGTCTATGACACGTGAAAAAGTAACTGTATTGAACTTAGTTTAATCTTATATAGAAGCTGATCTAGTTTTAGATCAGCTTCTTTTTATTTCACGAGTTGTTTTTCCATAGGTAAATTCACACATTCTACAGAAATTTCATATCCTAGCCAACGCTCAGCAATATGTTCAAATGATAAAATAGAGCCTGTTGTAAAAAATCGATGCTTCGGATTCAAATTGTCAGACAGGATTCCTTTGTGCTGTAAAATTGTACTTAATTCTATCGCTGTTTCTTCTGCAGAACTAATAATCGTTACATCTTCTCCTAGTTCCTTTTTTATATAGGACTCTAAAAGTGGATAATGCGTACACCCAAGAATTAACGTATCTATATCTTCTTTCGTTAATGGCAGTAAAGCTTGTTTCACTTGCTGCGTTACATATGCTGTATCTTCTAATTGATTTTCTACAACTGTAGCTAAAGTCGGGCACGCGTGACTATGCACTTCCAAATATGTATCAAGCTCGTGTAATGCTTTTTCGTACATATTAGACTGTATCGTACCTACAGTTCCAATTACTCCGATTACCCCTTTCTTTGTCACTTTAATTGCCGCTCTTGCCCCCGGATGTATAACGCCAATAACCGGAATAGACAGTGCTTCTTGCAGCGCAGTCAATGCAGCAGCTGCAGCAGTATTACATGCTACCACTAGCGCTTTTAACGGAAACTGTTTGAGGAACTCAACCATTTCAAATACGAAAGATTGTACCTCTTCTACACTTCTTGGCCCATACGGACAACGCTCATTATCACCAATATAATAAATGCTCTCTTTAGGCAATTGTCTTATAATTTCACTCGCAACTGTTAATCCCCCAACTCCCGAATCTAGCACACCTATTACTGAATGTTTATGACATACAGACATATACTTCATCCCCTTCTCAATCTTCTAGCGTCAATAACATTTATTATATTATGAAAATTCAATATTACATAATAATCCCTCTCTCTTTTAATCACAAACTCTTCTCTATAATCTGATTATTACTATATCCATTGACGTATAAAAATACATTTGTTACTCTTAAATACGTTAATTTAATATTTAAATCCTCATTCGTATCTCGGTGAGGTAGAGGTTGCAGTCATTAAGAGTATCATTTCAGGAGATGTAGTGGCATTGATGAAGAAATGGGAAAGGAATGATTGCCGAAGTAAGTCGTGTCCACCATGCACACTTGCTGGGTCTGCATTTAATAAGTGCAGAACTGTCACAAACGTTTCGTTTGTGGAGAGCTATCGAGAGGTATGTCGTGGGTTTCTTATAAGATAGAAAGCATGTAGCGGCAGATTACGTGCTTTTTTTGTTTTGTTTGGGACTTCTCTTCTCTAATCGGAAGACATACATATCTCCTCGCTTGACTTGGTTATACTAACTTTGGAGGTATTTTCTATGCAACAAAAAAAATGGGGCTTTTGGGTACTAACAGCTTTCGTTGTCGGTAATATGGTTGGCGCTGGGATTTTCATGGTGCCAAGTACATTGGCACAAACAGCAAGCCCACTCGGTGTCACTTTAGCTTGGTTAACAACAGGGTTTGGTGTTTTAATGCTAGCTCTTGTTTTCGGTAATTTAGCAATTCGTCGTCCTGATTTAACGACAGGACCACAAAGTCATGCATATGCTTTATTCTCAACACCAAAAAAGAAAAAAATGGCTGGTTTCAGTATGGTATGGGGATATTGGGTTGCAAACTGGGCAAGTAACGTTGCTATTATTACATCTTTCGCGGGATATTTATCACTCTTCTTCCCAATTATGAAAGATACACGACTACTATTTTCAATCGGTTCGTTTAACATAGAAGTCGGAAAACTAATTACATTTACGATTTGTTCCATCTTACTTTGGGGAACTCATATTATATTAACTAATGGTGTAAGCGGAGCTGGAAAGCTAAACTTCTTAGCAACAACAACGAAAGTGACTGGATTCCTTTTATTTATCGTCGTTACGTTATTTGCATTCGAAGCTTCTAAGTTTGGACAATGGTACACACCGATGATCGATAAATCAGGTGTATCACACGGTCTTCTTTCACAAGTAAATTTAGCCGCTCTTACAACGCTTTGGGCGTTTATCGGAATTGAATCAGCCGTTCTTTTATCAAACCGGGCTGTTTCTCCAAAAACGGTAAAACGGGCAACAGTTGCGGGATTACTTATTACAGTTGCAATTTACTTAGGAATTACAATTTTAACAATGGGTGTCCTTCACGTTGATACATTACAAGCTTCTGAACGTCCGTTAGCAGATGCACTAAATGCTGCAATGGGTCATGGCGGCGGGAAACTGATGGCATTACTTGCTCTTACTTCCCTATTCGGTTCTATCTTAGGCTGGATTTTATTAAGCTCAGAAGTACCGTATCAAGCAGCAAAAGAAGGTTTCTTCCCTTCCTTCTTCACAAAAACAAATAAAAAAGGAAGTCCAATTTACTCATTACGATTAACAAACATTATGTCGCAAGTATTCTTATTCTCAACATTATCAGGAACTATTGCGGAAGCTTATACATTCGTTATTACCGTATCAACACTGGCCTACCTCATTCCATATCTCGTTTCACCGATCTTCCAGTTAAAACTAGTCGCAACTGGTGAAACGTATAAAAATGAAATGCGGGCAAGAATTACGGATGGTATAGTCGCAGTTATTGCACTTTGCTACGCACTATGGGTTATTAAAACGGGCGCATCCGATATAAAAACGTTCCTTCTCGGAATTGGTTTATTCGTAATCGGCTTTGCCTTCTATCCATTAATGAATCGTGATCAGAAAAAAAATAACGAAAAGGAAAACGAGCAAGTTGCATAACGCAATTTGCTCGTTTTTTCTTTTGTAAAACATATATAATAGAACAAAGAGGTGAAAAACATGTCAATTGAATCACTATGGAGCAGTCGCTTCCAACAACATATGCAAAACATCATTACATACTTTGCACGTATGATTAACGGTTTACTATATAGCTTTATCTTTATTTCATGCGTTGGTGCATACTACTATGCTCAGTTTCTAAAAGCATCTCCTTCTAAAGGAATATCTTTACTACTCATCACGATTGTACTTACATTCATTATAACGAGATGCCCGATCCGTACATTTATTCAAAAACCTGATGCTGTCTATTTGCTTGCATTAGAAGAGAAACTAACATCTTATTTTAAAAAATCTCTTCTATATAATTACATCATTCAACTTTTCCCATTATTATTTACGTTCCTTATTCTCGTACCGCTTGCTATGCAATCATTACAATTAACTGTACCGTTCTTATGTACAATCTTTATCGTTTTAATGATTACGAAAGCTTGGAACATGTACATATATTGGATGTGGCGTGATAGCCATGAAAAAAACATATGGTTCATTATTCGTATTGCTTGTAACGCCCTAATCATTTACATGCTATTTTACTCGGCACATGTTCTCATATTAGGCGGATTGCTCTTACTACTTGCTTTCCTACTTCTATATACGAAAAAACAGCCTACAAAACGAATACCGTGGGATTACATAATCGAGCAAGAAGAAAAAATGAACGTTCGTTTTTATCAATTTGCTAGCATCTTTACTGATGTTCCGCAACTTAATAAGCAAGTAAATAAAAGAAAATGGCTTACAAATTGGATTGAACGTTTATTACATAAAAAACGAGAAACTTTCTTCTATTTACATACACTAGCATTTTTACGCGGGAATGATTATTTCGGTATATATATTCGCTTAGGGCTGATTGGTGCCTTCGCCTTATATTTTATACCAAACACATACGTAAAAGGCGCTATCGCATATATCGTCCTATATATGATTTCTATGCAGCTTCGTTCCCTTTGGAAATATTTTTCGGGAAATATTATTGTAGCATTGTATCCGATTGATACTGAAAAACGAATGAATCAATTTCTTCGCTTAATCTTTATATTACTAAGCATTCAACTCATTGTATTTTCGAGTGTTATACTCATTGCTACAGGTCAATTACTACATACCTTGATTATTATGATAATCGAGGTAATTTGGATTAAATTTATTATTGTACCAAAAACGAAGCAACGTGTTTCTTCGTTTTAACGAAAAGAATTATCTTAAAAGCCAAGGAGAAAATAAATTATCTCCTTGGCTTTTTTATTTTTCTTCCTCAAACAACCGATATTTTATGATTTTTACATACAAAAACGATAATACATGTTTACGTCCTAATAAAAAGGGTATTTATTAAATTAACAGGGCAAAGGAACTGGAGGGAATGAAAAAACATGAATTAAAGTTTCACTTTATAAAAGGCATTGCTCAAGGATGATTCTGGAACCGATACTATAATATAAGGAGCTGACTGCAATGAGTAAAAAAATTGCTATTTTAATAACGGATTATTTCGAGGATACAGAATATACAGAGCCAGTAGAAGCTTTTAAGCAAAAGGGATATGAATTAACAACTATTGAAATGGAAAAAGGTAAACGGTACACGGTAAGCAAAGAAAAAGTGAAGTCGTAATTGATAAAAGTATTGATGATGTTTCTCCAGAGAACTTTGATGCCCTCTTCATACCGGGCGGATTTTCCCCAGATATACTTCGTGCAGATGAACGTTTTGTTCACTTTAGCAAAACATTTATGGATGCGGAAAAACCCGTTTTCGCTATTTGTCACGGACCTCAGCTACTCATCACTGCACAAACACTTGAAGGACGCGATGTGACTGGATATAAATCCATTGGGGTCGATTTGAAAAATGCTGGCGGAAACTTTCATGATAAAGAAGTAGTCGTATGCCAAAATCAGCTAGTCACAAGTAGACAACCGGAAGATATCCCCGCTTTTATTGAAGAATCGTTGCGTATATTAGGATAGCTACTTTGGTTAACCTCTTTTATTTGTATGAAAAACAAAATGTAATCAGTGGGGGATTTTTTTCATCCCCCACTGATTATTAGTTCACACTAATCGCGTGTTTATGGGCAACCCGACTCCCACAAATACACCTCTTATCTCACTCTAAAATTCCCAATCACTATTCATAGGCAGTTCTCATATAGTGAAAATGACTATATAATTCCTATCCATAAGTTAAATCATGATTTTACACATATATAAATACAAAAGATGGGAGCCTAACTATGAACAATACTCCACCTTCAACGCCCCCAAATCCAACGGAAACGAATAATAATGAAGTGAGCTTACAAACGTTACGCGTCATTGGGCTTATTGTACTGATTAGTGGCTACATATTAGTAGCACTTTCTGAAGTAGGAACGTTAAAAAATCTTTTACTACAGCCGAATACCACTCCAAATTTAGCTGAAGTTGATCCGTTTTAAAAATGGTATAAAAAGCGCTCCTCATTATAACTGGTTCGCTTTTTATATCGTTTCACTTTATCCGATCTGAGAAACCTTCCCTTCATCTTGATATTTCTCTTTCCCTATCGCCTTCATAAATAATAAAATACTGCTCATACCAACAATAAAGTACAGAGCACTCATGCCCCAAGATGCAATAAATGAACCTAACATAACACCTAATGCCCCGTTCATTTTCGCCATTTGAAAGACCATCCCGTTAATCGCCATATAAGAACCTCTTGCCTCATCTGGCACCATATCTGCCATAATAGATTGACGCACTGGCACATACATCATCTCGCCTACCGTTTGGAAAAGCCCTGCAATTAATAAAATCCATAAACTATTGCTCGTTCCGAGTATTGTAAATCCAATTGTATAAATGAATAAACCTACATATAAGATTTTCAAATCGTTGAAGCTTTTCAGCATTTTAATAAGGAGTGCCGAACATAACACAACTAAAATTGTATTCTCTGCTGAAATCCAGCTCATCATTCGAATACCTGTTAAATCAAACGTCACACCATTCCTAAAGAAAAAGTGCACCGTTTCAAATTCCTGCTGCAAACGTACTCCTAAATAATTATTAACCTGAAACTCTAAAGATAATGTACATATACTTGCTGCACAAAAAATTAAAAACGCTCTATCTTTTATTACGACTTTATAACTATCCGCCATATCTTTTAATACATTTTTCTTCTCCACCGTTTTTCGTGCTACATACACTTCTTCCATATATAGAGCCATCACATATAAAGTAATAACTGCAATAACTGTTAATCCAATAAACAATTGTAATCTATAGTTTTCAAACAATAGTCCTCCAAATATCGCTCCAATTGCAATGGATAAATTAATCGCCCAGTAGTTAATGCTGTACATCACTTTTCGATTTTCCGGTGTACTCACATCAATTAACATCGCCTCTGTCGCAGGATTCATAAGACCAGACCCTAAACTATTCACTAACATAAAGATAAATGTTAGCCACGGTGAATCTACATAATCTGAATTTGCAATCCCCATACAAGCGATTGAAATGACTTGTATACTTTGACCGATAATCATTACTTTTTTACGACCAAGTCGATCCCCAACATATCCACCGTATAAACCAATTACTAATGAAGCAATTACATTAATAAGTAGCAACGCACCAGCAATTGCACTACCTAATTTTATTGAAAAATAAATCGCCATAAATGGAAAAATCATCGTGGATACAGTACGTGTTAAAAACGAAGTTATAATTCTAATTTTTATATTTCGATGCATACTCCAAAATCCCATCGTTTCCCCCTCCTTATGCTTACTTATTTTACTTTGAAAAAAAGGAAGAAAAAGGTTAGAACATTCTAAAGAGTTTCCCCTTTTATGATAGAAGGAAGTGTATATATGAAAATTATGGACTATTACATTAGACTAAGACTACATGCACAAGATCAACAACATATGCGAAATAGCTTACAAGAATTAGCGGATGTTTTATATTGCAGTACGAAAAACGTAAAGATTTTATTAAAGAAAATGAGCGAGGAGCAATTAATTAACTGGACTCCAGGGCGAGGCCGCGGGAATAAAACGGAAATTCTATTTATACATAATTTCGTAGAAGCGATTGAGTCCTATACAGATGAACTGTTAGCGCAAGAAAAATTAAAAGATATCTTTCTTCTTTTAAAAGAACCCCTACCCCTTGCACTTCAAAAAAAGATAGAAAATAAACTACATCATCATTTTGGATACGAACCTTCAAATGATATGTACGACATATTAAAGATTCCTATATCGAGAAAGATATTTCCATTAGATCCGGCTTTTGTGGCTGTAACTACAGAGAGCCATCTTACGAGTCAAATTTTTGATACGTTAGTCGTTTATAACGATGTTACTGAAAAAATGGAACCACACATTGCGCATACGTGGGAATTAAGTGAAGACGGGCTTACGTGGACTTTTTATTTACGAAAGGATGTATATTTTCATAACGAAACAGTTTTAACTTCTAAAGATGTACGATTTTCATTTGAAAGACTAAAAGAAATTCACTCTCCTTTCGAATGGTTAACAGAAGAAATTGTTCAAATTGAAACACCATCACCATTGCAAATTCGATTCCATTTGGCAAAACCAAATCTATTTTTCTTACACTATGTAAGTTCCATACAACTAGCAATTTTGCCACATGATGCTAGTATTGAAAATCATCATTATATAGGTACTGGACCTTTCAAACTTGCTCATTACTCTGAAGATAATATCGTGTTCGAAGCGTTCACTCATTATTTTAAAGAGCGCGCGTTATTAGACCGTATTGAATTTTGGGGTATTCCTGATCATGTACAAATCGATGCTGATTATGAACTACCAAATGAAGAAGAAAATGAAAGGCATAATATACAAATAGAAGAAATAGGTTGTATTTATGCTAGCTTCAACTTAAAAAAAACCGGTCCTCATCATGACATGTACTTTCGAAAGGCTTGGAGAGAACTATATGATGTTGAAACGATACTTCGTAGCATAGAAGGTAGACGAACAATTGCTGCATCAAGTTTTTTCCCTGAAAGAAGCCGTCAAGCTTCTAAAAGATCCTACTCTTTAGAAAAAGCGAAAGAGTATTTAAAAAAGAGCACCTATAATGGAGAAACGATACACATTTATTTCTTCGCATTTAAAGATAGTGCAAATGATGCACATTTCCTAAAAGCACGATGTGAAAGTTTAGGTATACAAGTAGAGCTTCACCCATTTCTCGTTTCAGATTATATGAATCGTTCTATTGATCAACATGCTGATATTATTTTTATGGGAGAAGTATTTGCTGCCGATCATGAACTTGCATTCTTAAATGTATTTAAAAATAAAAGTTGCTTCGTAAACCGGTTCATGGACCCGCACTATGAAAAACAAATTAACTGTTTGCTAGATACATTTTTATTAGAAGGAAATAAGGAGAAGCGCTACGAGCTCATGTATGAAATCGAAGAATTTTTACAAACAGAACACATCATTTTATTTAACTATCACGTTTTAAAAAGAAAAACATACCCTTCTTCTTTAAAAAATGTAACGATTGATTCATTCGGTTGGGCAAATTTTGCAAATTTATGGATACAGCCATCCATGTCTTAAAATGTGAGTCATTATAAAAGGAGAGGAACTATGAAACGCAACCTAGAAAAAAGACTTTCCTATCTATACACAGGTGAGTTATTTTCAGTCATTACTTTTATCTTCACAAGTTACTTACTTAATTATGCTTATCCTACATTACATTTATATTCCCTATATTCTTTTTGGGTCTCATTTCTTCTTTTAGAGTTTATCTTATTACAAGGAGTAATTTACTGGTACGTAAAGTGGAAACGACTACAAAAAGAGAAGACATCTGTTACGCCCATTAGGATGATTCAATATTTAAAAATACTTAAAAAGATAAATATAGCATTCATTATCACGGGATTTATTACGTTTACTATTGATTTTGTAATTTGGTATCCCCACTTACCTTTAGGTGGGCTATCATTCACCCTATTTATTTATATTTTTGCATTACTTGAGTACATTAACTATTATCATACTCAGCTTTCATACGATAACATCTCTGATATGAAACATTTAATCAAATCAAAAAAACTAAAGCAGTCCTGTATAAGTAAAGATTTTCAACGTATTTCATAAAAGAGAAGGTACTACATCCTTAGTAGTACCTTCTTCACATACAAATATAAACTATTATTTAATTACTTCATCTAAGTGATCTTTCAAGTTTAATAAAAACTGCTCAATATCCGGATTCTTCACCACATCATAACAAGCAAAACTCTTTAACGGACTCATACCGAGAAATTTCTGCACACGGTGTAAATGACTAAGCGTAGATTCTAAACTTTCTCCTTCAAAAAACTTCGTCTTATCTCCAAATGCTTTTTCAGGTGCATTCCAAGTTGTAGAAAACATATATTGCTTCTCTTTTAGTAAACCACCTGTTCCATATTCATCAGCACCTTTAAAGAACAAACCGTATTCATACACTTCATCCATATATGTTTTAAATAGTCCCGGTACACTAAACCAATAAATTGGTGTTTGATAAATCACAACATCCGCCCATAAAAACTTCTCTTGCTCTTCTTTAATACTATAGCCATCTTGAATCGTTGTTGTTTTCACATGATGATTCTCGCTTAATACCGTTACCATATAATCAACTAACGTTCTATTTAATCGTCCTTCTTTCGTACCGTATTTCTCATGTCCATTTATTATAAAAATATTTTTCATCGCTTTTCTCTCCCCTATATGATCTACTCTTCAGCTATTAAGCCCAGTTGCTGCTTTAGCGTAAGATTATCTTCTAAATGCCAATCTTCCGTTATCATTCCGTCTTTCACATGCAAAATATCAATTGCAAAAAAATTGATTTTTTTATCATTATGCGTTCCTGTAAAAGAAAGACGAGCTGTTACTTTATCCCCAACAACTAATAAATCTTCAATCTCGCAGTGTATATTAGGAACGACTTTACGAAAATTTTGCGCCGCAAATTTTAGTCCTTCAGTGCCTTGTGGTCGCCCTTTCGGTAATGTATTATCAAAGAAATTTTCCGTAACAGTCTGCGGAATAAGATTCTCTTTACCTGTATCCCAAAATGCGTAAAAACGCTGCGCTGCATGAACCATTTCTGTCGCTTCCTTTTTACTTAATGAAGAATCAATTGTCATTGCTTTTGGCTTTGGCATTTCTTTTAATAACTGAATTTCAGTTTTTTCTTCCACGCCGCATGCTACAAGTACAATACAAACAACAAACAAACTAAGGAACATAAACAATTTTTTCATACTCATGGAAATCACCTCCTCTTCATCTAAACCCTTTTTATTTCATATTGCTATTGTATATGCACTAACTTCCTTTATGGAAGTAGTGATATTTTTTTCATATAGTTACCAAAAGTATAGTTTTGTGATACTATAAAGCAAATTCATTCAAAAATTTTTTATGGAGGCTAGTTCCATGAACAATATAGATTCAGTTGTATTAACGAAAGGTTTACCTGGCATACCTTGTCCTATCGCTAAAACGCTTGACGTAATCAGTACAAAATGGACGTTTTTAATCATTCGTGACCTTCTTATTGAAGGAACTTTACGTTTTAGTGATTTACAAAAATCAATGGACGGCATTAGCCCAAAAACATTATCGCTTCGCCTAAAAGAATTGGAAGCACAAGGGATTATAACGCGAAAAGTATATCCAGAAGTTCCGCCCCGCGTAGAGTACACTTTAACGGATAAAGGAAAGCAATTAGAGGGGATTTTTATTGAATTAAAGCGGTTTGGATTAAGTTTATAAACGAAAAGCCTCTTACCATACAAATAGTAAGAGGCTTTTCATTATTCACTACATTACTTCGCAAAACTTTCAGCTAGCTGTTTCTCTCTCCACATAAATGTAATGCCGAGACCAACGATTAAAACAACTCCTGAAAATGCATATGGATAATGAATATTCATATCAAATAATATTCCGCCCATAGCAGGTCCTGCGATATTTCCTAAACTCGTATACGTTGAGTTCATACCAGCAACAAATCCTTGCTCTTTTCCAGCTGCTTTTGATAAAAACGTCGTTAAAGCTGGACGAAGTAAATCAAATGCTAAGAAAATGAAGCAAGTAACGAGAAGTACAATCCAATAATTAAAGACTACAGTGGATACAAACGCTAACACTGCCCCCACAATTAAACATATTTGGATTAACACTTTTTCACCAAACATGTCAACTAATTTTCCAAACATAAATACTTGCACAACTACCCCAAAGATTGAACTAATTGTAATAATTGCAGCAATATCTTTCGGCGTGAAACCAAATTTATGATCAGAAAACAGACTAAACACAGTTTCATATGCCGATAAACCGAATGCAAGTACAAATACGATAATAAATGCGATTGCATACATTGGGTTTAATGATTTCTTTAAATCTCCAATAAAGCTTGATTCTTTCGTACTAGAAGAAATTTCTGCAAGCTCTTCTTTCGTTAACGGTTCTTTTAAAATAAAGATAGAGATTACACATGCTACAAAAGCAATCACTGCTGCCACAAAGAACGGCACACGTATTCCGTATTCTGCAATAAACCCGCCGATTCCAGGCCCTATAATAAATCCAGTGCTAATAGCTGCTGAAAGATAACCCATCGCCTTTGGTCGTTCCTGAATCGATGTAATATCCGCAACATATGCTGTAACTCCTGGCATAATAAACGCAGCACTAATTCCGCCTAACACCCTCGCTACATAAAGCATCCACACATCTTTTCCTAATCCAAAAAGAAGCTCTGAAACACCAAAAATAAATAATCCAATGATTATCATTTTCTTCCTACCGTAAAGATCGACCCAACGACCTGTAATTGGTGAAGTTATGAGCTGAGCCATTGCAAACACTGCAACGAGATAGCCCATCGTCTTTCCTGTTAAATTCATATCATTCATAAAGGACGGCATAACCGGAATGATTAACCCAATCCCTAAAAAAGCGATAAATATATTGCTTAAAAGAATGACCAATACCATCTTTTGTTCTTTTATCGGTTTCTTCACTTTTTAACACCTCTTCCCGCAAGTTCCTCTCAAAAAATAATGCCCAAGAAGCTTTTTCTTTATCCTACTATTTTTGGGCTAATAATGAGTGGAGATACCCCACTCATTAAAGTTTCACTTTATCTTTCCACACATACATAAATACAGGGTGAATGACTATCATTCAGTTTTTCGTAGAAATGAACCTACCTTCTTAAGATAGGTTCACCTAACTGTTTTGTCCCCATTAATGCGGGCTAATAATCAGCAGAGAATGCCCTACCAACTAAAGTTTCCCTTTATTTCTTTATATGTAGTGCATGTATTAAAAAATCTAGTACTTCTGCCTTTTGAAGCTCCACTTGCTCATCATCTTTATGATCGTATAAATAAACTTGTTCCGCTGCTGATTCAACAAGAGCGATAAATAACTTGGCTGTTCGCTCTGCGTGAACCGAGTCACGAATTTCACCAGCTTCTTTTGCCTCGCTTAAAAATTCGCTTAGCCACATATAAAGAGGCTCATACACAGCTTCCCATTCTTTTATATGTTCAGTAGATGCAAGGCCCGCATACATTAATGCTTGTATTTCACGATATTCAGCTATAAAGTTAAATACTGCATCTATTACTTGCTCAACTTTACTTGAAAAAGATGCATCGTTCTGTACTTTTTCTTTCACTGCAAGTATCATCTTCTCAACCATCACTTCTGCTATTGCAGGCATAACAGATAGCTTAGAAGGAAAATATAAATAGAAAGTTCCTTGTGCAATGCCAGCCAATTTCACGATATCAGAAATCTTCGTTTTTTCAACGCCCTTTTCCTGAAACACTTCAATAGCTGCATAGACAATTTTTTCTTTTTTATTCATCATCTAAACCCTTTCACACTCATATTGAATGACTGTCACTCATTTTATAAAATAACTAGCTGTACTGTCAATCATCATGTACTTTCATAATAAAAATCTCCCAACAGATCGTTAGGAGATTTAGCTTTAATATCCTTTTCTTATGAAAGGGCCTTTAATCCCGTAACTCCACATACGATAAGAGCTACGCTAATCAAACGTGCCTTACTTTTTGATTCACCAAACAGAAACATATTTAATAAAACTGCGCCTGCTGTTCCAATACCAATCCAAACCGCATAAGCCACACTTACTTGTAAGAACAAGAAAGAAGTGTATAAGAATGCGAAGGACGTTGCAAATCCACCTATATAAATCGCTCCAGTTGCTAACGTCTTATCTTTACTATACATTTTAAGTCCTATCACACCGACTATTTCACTAATTGCGGCACAAAATACGAAAAACCAACCCATTTTTAAGCAGCTCCTTTCACAATTTCTTCCGCGGTTTCTTCTTTATTATCAGCCAGTTTTAAACCGATAACACCCGCTACGACCATCACGATAAAGAATAGTTTCCCTACACTGAAACTGCCGCCGAAAAGGAATACATCCATTAGGAAAGTACCTACCGTACCAGCTCCGGCAAACACAGCATATACAGTCCCTGTTGCAAGATGTTCGCACGCTTTAGAAAGAAAATGAAAATCAACAGCAATAACTCCTACAATAACAACCCAATGCCACCAAGTATGGGCTGTATTAAAACCGAACACCCAAAATATTTCAAAGATACATGTTAATATCACATATAACCAAGCTTTATTTTTCATATCTCTCACCTTCTATTATTATATGACTGACCGTCAGTCATTTTTAATTTAAAAAATATAATCTCACGCAAACTACTATTTTAAAAAAACAATATCAGCCTCATTTATCCTTATATTTGTTCAGTTATTAAAAATTACTTATCTACACCCTTTCATAATAAATGACTGAATGTCATTCATAAATTATTTTACACGAATAATTTATAAAATGTCAATACCAACATTCCATAAACAATTTAACTACTTGTAATACTTTACATTTTTAGAAACCGTAAATTGCTTAACTTGATGGCAACAATGTCTCTTCCTCCATCAATCAACTTAATAAAAATCGGTACTCATTATTGTTAAAAATGTTATTCTTTCTTTATTAATAGGGGGCTAGCGTGAAAAAGACACCCTCACAGGTGTCCTTTTCATTATGGAAATCTCTTAAAATACATTTCTATTTAAAAACCTTTTGTTACATCATAATACCGTTATGTTTGAACGTATACCATTTTCCATTAATTAAATGTTTTCCAACTGCCATGTCACCGCTAGACTGTAAATAATACCAATTTTTATTTTCTTGTAACCAACCTGTTTTCATTGGGCCATCTTCAAAGTAATACCATTTCCCTTTATTGCTAAACCAACCTTGTTCACTTGCACCAGATTGATCATTAAAGTAATACCATCCTTCTTCTAGCTGTTTCCATCCTGTTAGCATTGAGCCATCTTCATTAAAGTACCAAACCGTACCGCCTTCAGCTAGTTTCCCTTTTCGCATAGCACCAGTGTCATCAAAAACATAACGCTTTCCGTTTTCTTCTAACCAGCCTTCGTTCCAGTTATTTTCTGTGCTTTTCATTGATCCATCTGTATTTAAGTAATACCATACGTTATTATTTTTTAACCAGCCTGTTTGCATGACACCAGATGCATCAAAATAATACCATTTCCCTTTCACTTGTGCCCAACCTGTTGCCATAGCGCCATCTGCATTATAGTAAAACCATTTCCCTGTATAAGGCCCACTTTTAATCTCTTGCCAACCTGTAACCATAGTTCCATCTGCATTAAAAGTGTATGTTTTTCCTCCTATAGTCCTACGGCCATCAGACATGTAACCATCTTTGTCAAAGTGATACCATGAACCATTGATTTTTTTCCAATCTTTAGCCATAGAGCCATCTTCGTTAAAATAATGCCAAACTCGAACTTTCTTCCATCCTATTTGCATTGAACCATCTTCATTAAAATAATATGTTTTTCCTTGAATATTTTTCATATATGTAGCCATCATGCCTGTTTCATCAAAGTGATACCATTTTCCATTAATATTTTTCCAACCTATAGCCAAAGAACCATCTTCATTATAGTACAACCAGTATCCCGTCCCTTGAAACCAACCACGTTTTTCTTGAACTTGCTCAATTGTATCCGCTTTCTTTTGAGAAACTACATTTTCTTCTGCATGAGACACTGCTGGTATGATAAACATTGAAGACATTAAAATCGGCAAAATAACTTTCTTCATTTTCCAAATCCCCCAATTAATGAATATTTTTAGTTTTTATTTCCACAAACAGAATTGTATTACGTTAGTTAAATATAGTCAACAGTTTTTGTAATGCAATTGTAATATTTTTTATATATTAGAAACATATGAGTTTTTAATGTAATTATAATTACATAATCGTTATAATTAATCATCCATTTTTTCAAGTAATTCATTCGTTCCAAATATCAAAAAGATAAAAAGTATGGATTTCATAGTAGTCAAAACTTTGAGCGTATACATGAACTTTTTAATACTGTTATAATTTTAGTTAACACAATAGTCTTTCAAATTTTTAATCTAGTTTAATAAAATCAATATTCCATCAATAATATTGATAATACGATACTTTCTCCACTCCCCCTTGGAGAGATCCCTTGAATGGAGCAGTTAGCTTTTGCTAGCTGCGCATTTTTATTTATCGACACACTATGGTGAAATACTCATAGATCAAATCCATTTTTCATCACATAACAGGAAACAGCGTATTTTTTAATCTATTTATTTTTCACCGAGTCTTTGTATGCAATGATTTTATTTTCAAGCATCTTCTCTGTAACTTCTAAGTTTTCTCTTTGAATCTGAATAGATTTCCTATGATCTTCTAGGAGCTGTAAACGAGCTTCAGTTGTATGCTCCCCTTCTAAATATAATCTAGCGTATTCTCTTATTTTCGCTATTGGCATTTGCGTTTGTTTTAACTTCATTACAAACTGCAACCACTTTATATGTGATTCTTCATACAGTCGATTTCCATTTGTATCGCGATTTGCAATTAGTATGTTCTCTTTTTCATAATAACGTAATGTATGTGTGCTCACTCCTAATAATGTAGCTACCTCGCTAATTGTGTACATACTCATACTCCCTCCGCATGCCATTTGCCCTCATATATTTTGCGTTCTTATCAAATTTATAAAAAACATTTGACTTAGAGTATACTCTAACAAATACAATCTAACCATAAATGAATTTGAACTTAGGGGGATTTTATATGAAATATACTGTTATTACTGGTGCTAGTTCTGGAATCGGCTATGAATCGGCTTTAGCCTTTGCATCTCGTGGAAAAAATATAATACTTGTAGCTCGAAGAAAAGAAGAATTAGATGGATTAAAATTGAAAATTAACGAAATGTATCCGGAGTTAGATGTTGTCATTCGAAGAACTGATTTATCCGTCACGGAAAATGTTTATAAACTTTATGAAAGTCTCCAAAGTTTTCAGATTGAAACGTGGATTAACAACGCAGGTTTTGGTAATTTTGCCTCAATCGCTGAACAAAATTTAAATAAAATAGAAACGATGTTGCATGTAAATATAGAAGCACTAACAATACTCTCTTCCCTTTTCGTTCGAGATTATTCAATGATTGATGGAACACAGCTTATTAACGTTTCATCAGGCGGTGGATATACGATTGTCGCTAATGCTGTTACGTATTGCGCTACGAAATTCTATGTAAGTGCATTTACAGAAGGATTATCTCACGAACTGAAAGAACAAGGTGCAAAATTACAAGCAAAAGTTTTAGCTCCTGGTGCAACTGAAACAGAGTTCGCGAAACGATCATTTGATATTGATGAATTCCAATACGATAATGTTGTACCAAAATTCCACACTGCAAAACAAATGGCACAATTTATGCTCGACCTTTATGATAGCGATAAAGTTATAGGGCTTGTCGATGGTTCTACTTATAACTATGAACTTAAAAATCCCATTTTTAATTTTGCAGTAAGAAAAACAAATTCAAATTCTTAACAACATCTCATTTCTGCCTAAAATATAGATACCCACTATTTCTTAAATAATAGTGGGCTTTTTTCTCTCTAAACATTTCACCCAACATACCTAATCATCGCCACTTCATCACAATAATCAACTTTTGGACAATGCCTGCAATCAATCCACACTTTCTCTGGCAACACTTTCTTATTCACAAAATCAAACCCACACTTTTGAAAAAATTCCGTTTCATATGTTAAAGAAATTACCCTGTTCACTTTTATCTTTGCCGCCTCATTCATAACATGATTCACTAACATACGCCCTATCCCTTTCCCTGCATATGTATGCGAAACTACTAAAGATCGTACTTCTGCAAGATCCTCTCCTAATACATGTAAGCCAGCAACTCCAACGACTTCCTCTCCTTCTTTCATAACATATAAACATTGCAAATATTGATAGAGAGACAAAAGAGAACGCGGTAAAACAACCCCCTCTTTTGCATAAACTTCAATGAGACTATAAATTTCTTTCACATCACTCGTAACCGCATTACAGATTTTCATATTATATCCCCTTGCCCCCAATATTAATATTTATAACTTTAAATGAAATTTAATACATAATTTCATATAATAATACATCTCTCTTTTCTCCTCGTCAATCACTTTATACAAACAAAAAACCAAGCAATCTAATCGATGCTCGGTTCCTCATTTCGTATCGGCAATACCGTCGAATATTTAATTTCACGCAGTGCTAAACTTGTCTGTATCCGTGTAATACCAAGCTTGTTCAACTTTCTAATAAACTGCTCCAGTTCTTTACGATCACGATTTGCAACTTTTAATAAATAATCATATTCCCCTGTTAAACAATGACATTCTAACACTTCAGGCATCGATTCTAATTCTCGTTCTAGCACTTCAAGCTTTTCATACTGATGAATATTCGTACTCATAAAAATGAAGCATAGTAAATCAAAACCGAGCTTTTCTTGATTTAAAATTGCTACTTGCTTATCAATAAAACCTTCTCCATCTAACCTTTTTATTCTTGCATGCATCGCAGCTGGAGATAAATTAACACGGCGTGCAAGCTCTGCATTACTTACTTGTGATTCTTTCTGCAATATATCTAAAATTTGTACATCCAAATCATCTAACACTTTAATAACAGATGACTCCATTATAATTCCCCCTTTTTTCTTACCGATGATTATTCGAAAAAACATCCCTTAATTCAAACGAAACTGAATATTATTCTTTAAGATACAAACAAAACGAAATGTTTTATTGATTTTTAACCATTATACAAAAGAATATATTACACAATAAAGAAAAATGCTAAAATTATTTACAATTCGTATTGATTATAACAAAGGGGATTTTAATATGCCTTATTTTTATGTCTTTTTACTATTATTAACGAGCTTATTATGGGGAGGGAATTTTGTCGTTGGGAAATCTCTCGTCGATCATGCCTCGCCGATGACACTGACGAGTTTAAGATGGATCATTGCGATCGTTTGTTTATTACCTATGGTATGGCTTAAAGAAAAGAAAATCCTGCCACCGCGCGCTGCGATACTACCTTTAATACTGATGGGGATTTCAGGAGTCGCTCTCTTTAACATCTTTCAATTTTTAGCATTAGAAAAAACATCCGCAACGAATGTGGGTCTCATCTCTACATTGAATGCAATTTCAATTGCACTATTTTCGGTATTATTTCTAAAAGAAAAAGTAAATACACTTCAAATATTATCCATGACCCTTTCATTCTTCGGGGTTATCCTCGTTCTATTAAAAGGTGATTTCTCACTTTTATTTTCACTACATTTTAATAGCGGAGATTTATGGATGATTGCGGCAGTTTGTATTTGGGGGATATATTCTGTGTGCAGTAAATGGGCAACAAAAACAACTACACCACTAATGGCGACGTTATATTCTGGTATTTTCGGCATTATTTTATTACTGCCATTTAACATCGGTAACTTCACTGTTTCAAATATAAATACATCATTCATTACATCGCTTTTATATACAGGAATCATTTCAACAGTACTTTGTATGGTATTTTGGAACATTGGTGTACAAAAATTAGGAGCTACAACATCGGGAATTTTTCTAAACTTCAATCCGATTTTCACAGCTATTTTAGCATTCCTTTTCCTAGGAGAAGAATTAACATGGATACAAATTTTAGGTACAATTGTCGTCGTGACAGGATGTTATTTATTTTCTCATTTCAAAACAGTTGCTGTTCAGCCAACTAGAGCTTTACTGCGCAAACATTCTTAATCAAAAAAACATCGCCACCAAAGTGGCGATGTTTTTATTTACCTTTCATTTCTTTCACATACTTCTTTTCTTCTTCTGGCGATAAACGTTCTGTTGCCTTTCCAGTATCACCACCTTGAATTTCCCACAAAAAGTTATGCTCCTCAACCGTTTGTGAAAAATCCCCTTTCTCCCAGCGCTCCAAAGTAGCAAGTAACTTTGATTTATTTTTAAAATTTGTACTGCTTTCTACCGCTTCCTTCGCACTACGAATTTCCTTATTTGTCATTTCAATAAATCCCCATTTTTCAGAGGATTTCACTTTTTGATGTACCATCCTATGCATGGTAGAAATAATTTCATCTTCACTAGCTTGTTGCTTTTCTTCCTTTGCTTTCTTCCCTTGTTGCCCCGTTACATTTTGTACTTTCAGACTCTTCTCCTCTTCTTCTATATAATTAAGAAGTTTCGTAACACCGAATACAGCTCCTATTGCAATTACAATCATTGTAATTGTCCCTATAATCCATTTTTTCATATTATGTATTCCCCATTCCCCTAATAATCACATAAACAAATGGAATCGCCTGCGCACAGCCGATTCCATTTGTTTCCTTATTATATTTTAAACCTTCATCGCTTCTCGTACAATAAAACTATCCACATATTGCTTAAATTTTATAATTTTCCCATTTTCAAGCTGCCATATATGAACAAATTCTGCTTCAAACAATTTTCCCGTTTCTTTATAAACTCCTGAATAAACACCTTCAGCAATAATTACATCTTTTCCGTTTACTTCATGATACGTATTTACACTCGCTTTATAATCATCCCATTCTGATCCTAAACGTCTAAATACATTTTCCATTATAGCCTCTGTACCTATATACGTTCCGCCATACGGGAAACCTTTTGCCTCTGTCCATTCTATTTTTTCAGAGAGGGCTTCTGCTAAATGTTTTGCATTCGAAGAAGCTGATCCTTCATACGTACTTTGAATAATTTCTAAATTTGATTTAAGCATAGTAATTCCTCCCTCGTTTATTTATTCTTTACACAAGTCGTAACCACAACAGTTACAACTTGTGTAAAAAAATATGCTAATTCATTTCATTCTTAACTTAGTTATTGTAACTATTATAGTTACAATAACTCTTTAAGTCAACAATTTATAAATAAAATTTACTTCGTTTTCATTACTTTCTCTTTTAAGAAACGATCTACATATCCTTCTGCCTTTACAACGAATAAATACGCACCCATTGATAATAATGCAAGATCTAATTCATATCCTGGATTCTTGCCATCTCCTAATAATCCTGCTGCTCCATTTACCTTTACGATAGCTCCAGCTAAAATAAGAGCGAATAACACTCCTACATATCGAACACCTAAACCGATAATTAATAATATACCACCAACTAATTCAACTGTCGCTACGCCATACGCAAGACCACCTGGTAAACCGATACTTGTAAACCATCCTGCTACGTTATCTATACCTGATTGAAACTTTGCTAAACCGTGTGCAAAGAACGTAACCCCTAACACGATACGAATAATTAAATTCCCAATATATTGATTCATTTTAAACTCTCCTTTTTTGTTTTGTTATGGTGAACATTTATTCACAAGACAAAACAATACGGTATTTCGTTTCATTCGTCAAATGCTTTTTTTAAAGAAAACAAAAAACATTATCCGTTTTACGAATAATGTCTTTTACAAAATAGCGCTAATTCAAGCTTTTACTCTATCGCACAGAAAAAATTGAAACTTTTTTCCAGCACTAATATAAGGTAATAACGGCACGTCCTCTTCCACAACCATTCCGACAACATTCACCTTCTCATCTGTAGGCAAATCATTTATAACAACTTGCATCTCCCCAGCATATCTACCGTACAATTCATTATCAATTGTAATACTTCCTTTCTTTCTTGCGATTGCATGCATCGGCTGTAACACAACTTTATTTCCTTCCCTTGATTCTACTGAGCGAATGACATCACGCGCTGGATCTAGTCTATTCGTATGCACTTGCTCTACTACTTTTAATACTTCACTTTCATTTATAAATGACTCATATCGCAGCGGAATAATCCCTCTACTCGCGCTCGCAATTTCTTGTACACTTTCTAAACTAGCACTTATATCTCCAATCAACACTTTATCGACATCACAATCTTGAACAAGCTCTAAAAACGCTTCAAGCGGGCGCATATTGCGGTGCTTTTCTAACGTTGGTAACCCTTCATATAATGGACCACGTTTTTCCTCATCTCCCGGAATAAATGCCATTGTTGTTATTCCACACTCATGTAAATATTGATTTTGCTTTTGTAAGAAGGACTTTGCTAGTCCTGTTTCTGGACGCGGATAAAAATTATGCCACGCTTCTACATTCTCTACCCGTATATTTTCCGCAAGTAACTCTTCCCAGAAAGATTCTGTAATCGTACTCGCATTTAAAGCTACTTTCATCTTATGAGATACACACGCAATTTCCTTCGGCGCAATGCCATAATCCATTCGTAAACCAGTAATGCCAAAGCCCAATAACACTTCCACATTTTCATACGTTATTCCTAAATGGTTTAACGACTTTGGAGAGATATCCACCATTAATTCCATTTCATTTTCGAGAGCCTGTTTCCCTAATGTTTGAATTAACTCTTTATACGTATCTGGATCATCTTCCGGAATATGAAGTGATGTAAAAATAGACGAAAACCCGTTTTCCTTCGCTATTTTTAGCCACTCTTTTTGTTTTTCCACTTGCCCTTTTGAAAGATAAATTGAAACTCCTATCATATGAATCTTCCTTTCTATGAATAGAAAAAGAGAAAGGAATCCCTTTCTCTATATATTTTCTGCCATTTCTTCTTTAAATCCGAAGAAGTACGTGAAGATAAATCCGAAAGTATATGCAATGACTAAACCTAAGAAATATAGTAAATATTTATTATCAGCAATTAACGGGATTAAAGATAATCCTGATACGCCAATTCCGAGTGAAGCCGTTTTCATAACTGCTTGGAATGCACCACCGACAGCCGCTCCTAAACAAGCAGTAATAAAAGGTTTCCCAAGTGGTAATGTAACCCCGTATAATAACGGCTCACCAATCCCTAAAAACCCAACTGGCAATCCACCTTTAATTACGTTACGAAGTCGTTTATTTTTTGTTTTTACATAAATTGCAATCGCTGCGCCCACTTGACCAGCACCAGCCATTGCGAGTACTGGTAATAAAGGTGTTACGTGCGTTTGATTAATAAATTCCATATGAATCGGTGTTAAACCGTGGTGTAATCCGACCATAACGAGTGGTAAAAACGTTCCGGCTAGCACTGCTCCAGCAAATGCCCCACCAACATTTAAAATTGCGTTAATACCGCTCGTAATACCATCAGATAAAAATCCCGCTGCTGGCTGAATCGCTAACATCGTTACTATACTTACAGCTAATACAGTAATAAGCGGTGTTACAATAATATCTACTGCATTCGGCACTGCTTTTCGTACTCTTCTCTCAACTACTACCATAAGCCATGCTGCAAAAATAACTGCAAACAATCCGCCCCGCCCAGGTACCATTGCCTCACCAAATAATTTCACATTTGCCATCGCCGGATTGAAAATTAAAATACCCGCAATCGCCCCAAGAACTGGTGTCCCGCCAAATTCTTTCGCTGTATTCCAACCGACTAAAATCCCTAAAAATGTAAAGATACCGCCACCAATAAGTAGTAACATTTGTAGCCATGTAGCATTTGGATCAGCACCGGCGTTTTTCGCAAAGTTAGCAACTCCATTTATAATTCCTGATGCAACAAGACCAGGTATTAACGGAATAAAAATGTTACCTATTTTTCGTAAAAAGTTCTTCACTGGTGTATTATTTTTCTTCTTCATCTCTGATTTAATCTCTTGACCAATATCTTCAAGATGATGATCTGCAACCTCACCAATTCGTAATCCTGTTAAAACTTCCATTTCAGCTGCTACTTTATTTACAGTTCCTGGACCAACAACAACTTGAAGTGTTTCATCTTCAATGACGCCCATAACGCCTTCAACCTTTTTCAAAAGATCCATATTCACTTTACTTTCATCATGAAGCGTTAACCTCAGTCTCGTCATACAATGAGCAATGCCACGAATATTTTTTATTCCCCCAAGTTGCTCTGAAATTTCTTTGGCCATTCTCTCTTCTTTCTTCATAATAGAATCCCCCTCCCTATTCTTATCGTTTCACTTTATAATGCTTTCTTCACAAAGCCTTTCGCTTCTTTTAGTTTTTCTAGTGCTTCCCCATACTCACACTGTAGTAATACCATAACGATAGCAACTTTCACATTACGATTTGCTTTTTCGTAATACTCTGCCGCTACTTCATAACTAACTCCTGTTGCTTCCACAATAATTCGTTTTGATCGTTCTACTAACTTTTCATTCGTAGATTGAACATCTACCATTAAGTTTTTATATACTTTTCCTACACCAATCATTGACGCTGTTGAAATCATATTAAGCACTAATTTTTGCGCTGTACCAGCCTTCAAACGTGTTGAGCCTGTTAATATTTCTGCACCTGTCTCCACTTCTACATTGAGTTTTGCATACTTACTTATTTCAGCATTTTTATTACAAGAAATACTCGCCGTACTTGCTCCCACACTATGTGCGTATTTCAATCCGCCAATTACGTAAGGGGTTCTACCACTTGCGGCAATACCAATCACTGTATCTTTCTCGTTTAATCCAATACTTTTCAAATCTTCTTCTGCTAACTCTTCGCGATCTTCGGCACCTTCCACCGCCTTAGTAAACGCTTTCAATCCACCTGCTATAAATCCTTGCACCATTTTATCATCTGTTCCAAATGTTGGTGGGCATTCAACCGCATCTAAAATACCTAAACGACCACTCGTACCAGCCCCAATATAAATTAATCGGCCCTCTTCTTCAAAAGATTTAATAACAGTCTGTACGACCTTTTCAATGTGTTCTATCTCTTTTTCAACTGCTAACGCAACAGTTCGATCTTCTTCATTCATACTTTGTAACACTTCTTTTATACTCATCTCATCTAGATTCGTCGTTTTCTCATTACGGTGTTCTGTCGATAAATTTTCTAACATATTGTCACCCTCTTTGAAATTATATTTCACACTTTTATTATAACTTTAAGAAACTAAAAATCAATAACTCTTTCTTATTTTATGAAATAAAATTTCACAACATGACATATTTTTGTCGAAGATAATAAAGTGAAACTTTAATCGGTGGGGGTCTTACTGCCCGTTAATGCGGGATAAAAAAAGATGAGTCCCCTCATCTTTTCTTCTACTTTAGCTTCCGTAACCGCAAAGCTTCTTCTCGCGTCTCCATAAATTGATCCAGCACTTTATTGCCAATTCGATTAAAAGTAATCACATATAAAGCATCAATCATATTCAGTTGCGTCATTCTCGAAGCAATACTCGCAATACGATGATCTTGCTCTACATCCGGCATACAAAGGCGAATGTCCGCTTCTTTATATAAAGGTGATGATTGGTCAAGTTTCGTAACTCCGATAACAGTTGCACCTTGTCTCTTTGCATATTGCGCCATTTCAAGCACATCTTTCGTTCGCCCAGATGTTGAAATCGCCACAAATATATCGCCTTCTTTTAAATTCGTCACAAGCGGCAACATCATATGAAAATCAGATAGCATCATCGCTGTAAATCCGAGCCGTGTAAATTTATACGCCCCATCCATCGCCGGTGTCGCTGACCCACCTACGCCGTAAAATAAGATCTTATCCGCATTTACAATACGATCTGCAGCTTTCTCAAGTTCCTTCTTATCTATCGCCGTAACACTTGCCTCAATTGCAGCTTTATTCACATACGTAACTTTATTAAACAAATCGTACGGTCCATCTTCCTTATTCATTACTGAAAAATCGTTAATATTATAATCAGCAATCGTTAATTCACGAACAAGCGCTATCTTAAATGCTTTAAAGCTTCCAATACCGATTGTTTTACAAAAACGTACAACACTCGCCTCACTCGATCCCGCATTTGTAGACACTTCTTTTGTCGTTAAATTTGGAACAATCTCTGCGTTCTCCATTATGTACATGGCAACCTTCTTTTCAGCTGGTGAAAATTGATCCATATTATTTTCAATTTTAAATAGTAATGTTGAAGCTTTCACTATTTAACCTCCACTTCTTACGGTTGCGTATATTCTCTAATATCATTTGTATCATATAGATAAAAACCATGATTACCAGGTGGATGATGAACAATTACAGTTCGATCCCCTTTTTTATATGACGTTATTTCACCTTCAGATCTCTGTTTTTCCCATCCATATATCCAAACTGCAAAGTCAGGTACAAAAGCAGTGTACTTATAGTCTTTCGGTTTTCATCTTCTACATAGGAAGAAAAAATAGAAACTGGAAAATATTTCACTTTTGATTCTTTCCATGCGGTAAATGGTATACATAGTGCAATAAGTATGATTACGCCTATAACCTTCCCCTTCGTAATCTTCACACATCCCTCTCCTCGTCCACATCATATACATAGATTTTACCATAATTACAAACCTTCTATGCTACAGGACCATTGCTTTTTAGAATAAAAAAAGAGCTTATCTACGTCAGATAAGCTCTTCTCCTCTATACAAAATACTTCTTTAAAAGTGGCGGCGTAATAATCGTTGTCAATATAACAACAATAACAATCGCTGTGAAATTTTCTTTCGCTAATAAATTCGCCGTCAGTCCATTTGCTGCGATAATCAGCGCTACTTCTCCGCGTGACACCATCCCTGCACCAATACTAATAGAAGATTGGAGGTTGAATCCTGTCAGTCTTGCTCCTAAACCTGATCCGATTAACTTTGTGAAAATCGCAACGAGCGTCATAATGATAATGAACCAAAGCTGACTCCCGATTCCTTGAAATGTAATTTCCATTCCGATACTTACGAAGAACACTGGTACAAATATCGCATAAGCAATCGGTTCAATTTTATGTTCCACTTCATGCTTATACTCCGTTTGAGAAATGGCAATTCCTGCTGCAAATGCTCCAATAATACCTGCAATTCCCATCATTTCACTGTAATACGAAAAAGAGAAACAAATAATAAGAGCCGCGCTAATTAAAGCTTCTGTTACGCGAAGCGGCACAAGCATTTTCATAATCCAAGGAACGACTTTCCATGCGATAAAAACAATACTTACAAAGAAAACAATTTTCTTTACAATGACAAGTGTTATATTCACATCTTGCGTTCCTAAAAAGCTCATAACAAACGCTAATAAAATAACGACAATTACATCATCAAATACGGCAGCACCTAAAATCGTTGTACTTTCTCTCGTATTCATCTTCCCTAAATCTCTTAGCGTTTGCACTGTAATACTAACCGATGTTGCACAAAGTAATAATCCTAAAAAAATGGCATGAGATTGCATTAATCCAAACAACAGTCCTGTCACATATCCACCGATGAAAGGAAAAATAATTCCACCAGCCGCTACTGCAAACGACGATTTCAAATTCCGATTTAACTCTTCTAAATCTGTTTCAAGTCCCGCCATAAACATAAGTAGCAAAACACCAATTTCACTAAGCTCATCAATAAGTTCTGAACTATTAATAATACCTAGCACCGCAGGACCGATAATAATACCAACAAGTAATTTACCAAGTACAGAAGGCTGACCGAGTCTAACGCTAATATCACCAGCTAATTTCGTACAAAGTAAAATGACGACAAGTTCAAAATAAAATAACATAGCATCTTCTCCTACTATATAAAGTGAAACTTTAATCAGCCCTCACCAATCGGGCGTTTACGGGCAGCCCGACCCCCATCTAACTTCTTTGCTCCAGCCGAATTTTGAGGTGGGGGTTTTACTGCCCGTTAATGCGGGATAAAATAAATCTATTTGTTAACCCGTATCCATTTCCGCACATAGTTTCCCCTATTCATCCGCATTTTATTTGTTAAAGTTTTATTTGACAAAATATTCTGAATTATAATAAAGTTAATCCAGAAACTTTAAAAAACTACATACCATAACTGTACCTCCATTTACTTACGTACTCTTTTCTAATGGGCTCATACTATATTCGCAGTTATGGAAATGAAAAACGGGGGGAGAGTCCAAAATGAAGTCATTATTACGAAAAAAAGCGCTCAGTACTGAATCACCAAAGCAACTAGATAGAACATTAACTGCACTCGATTTAACGTTTTTAGGAATCGGCGCCGTAATTGGGACAGGGATCTTTGTATTAACGGGTATTGTTGCAGCAAAACATTCTGGTCCTGGTATTATGCTATCATTTCTTATCGCTGCATTTACTTGTGCTTGTGTAGCCTTTTGTTATGCTGAATTTGCTTCTTCTATACCTGTCTCAGGAAGTGTGTATACTTACGCATATATGACAGTCGGAGAAGTCGTCGCCTTCATCGTCGGATGGTGTTTAATGCTTGAATATTTACTTGCCGTTGCAGCTGTAGCTGTTGGGTGGTCTGGTTATTTACAATCTTTACTACAAGGATTTAACATACACCTTCCCGCCATAATCGCCTCGGCACCCGGTGTTGGAAAAGGTGGTATCATCGATTTACCAGCTGTCTGTATTTTACTTCTTATTACTGGCCTTTTAAGTTTTGGTATACGTGAAAGTGCACGCATTAATAATATTATGGTTCTTATTAAACTAGCTGTTATCATTGCCTTTATCGTTGCAGGCGCAAAATATGTAAAGCCTGAAAATTGGACACCGTTCATTCCATTCGGATACGACGGTATTATTACTGGAGCTGCCACTGTATTCTTCGCCTTTTTAGGGTTTGATGCAATCGCAACCGCTGCAGAAGAAACGAAAAAACCACAGCGTGATTTACCAATTGGCATTATCGGTTCCCTTCTTATTTGTACTGTTTTATACATGATTGTATCTTTCGTTTTAACAGGCATGGTTCCTTATACACAATTAGATGTTTCTGATCCAGTTGCATTTGCATTGCATTTCGTTGGTGAAGATACAATTGCAGGATTACTCGCTGTTGGTGCGATGACTGGAATGACAACCGTTCTCTTAGTCGTTATGTATGGACAAGTTCGTGTTTCATATGCGATGAGCCGCGACGGTTTACTTCCAAAAGCGTTAGCACGCGTAAATAAAAAAGTGAAAATCCCTTTATTAAATACGTGGATTACTGGCGTTGTTGCTGCTTTATTAGCAGGACTTTTAGACCTACATTTACTCGCGAATTTAGTAAACATCGGTACGTTAACAGCCTTCACATTCGTTTGCTGTGCTGTACTTATTTTACGAAAAACACATCCTGACTTAAAACGCGGATTCCGTACTCCTTTCGTACCTGTACTACCAGTTGTCGCAATTCTTTGCTGTTTATATTTAATGATCAATTTGTCTAAAACGACATGGATTAGCTTTGCAGTTTGGCTTATAGTCGGCTTATGCTTCTATTTCTTCTACTCTAGAAAGCATAGTCATTTAGCTACTGAAAAAACAAATGATGAGACGAAAGAAGCATAATAAAATAGCTCGCCGATGAAACGGCGAGCTATTTTCCTGTTTTATTATGTTTTCTCGTTAACGATTGTAAAATGATGAATATGCCGATGCAAGCTGTAAGCGATGCCCAATTCCCTATTGGTGCAGCGTATTTAAAAACTCCAATACTTACAAGCAATAAGAAAATAATCACCTAATATATAAGCTTCCACTTTTGCATAGATTCCCCCTTTACTTCGTCTCCTTCTTTTTCTTCTTCCACGCATTTACACTATCAAAGAAGAAATTAATAAATAACGTGCCTAAACCCGCTAATAAGAAAGTCATTAAAAATAGAATCCATATACTTTTATCTTTTAATAAATAATATCCTACAAGGAGCACAACCGCGATCCATACATATTCAAGAATTCTTTTTAGCTTTTTCTGTTCCAAATTATTCGCTCCCTCTTTCTATACTACTTTTAGTATAACAAAAAAGAAGCCTATCATGATAAGCTTCTTTTTCTTCCCTTTTATTTGTTCATGCTTTTTTCAACAAGTGAAATCGCGTACTCTATCGTACGATTCATCGTTTCTACCTGTTCGTCTTTCACTTTCGCATCTTTTAATACAGCTTCTGCAACTGTAATTTTTTGCTGTAATGATTTCACTGAACCGTCCGTTACATTCGCAGCTTGCGCTTTCTTTACGACAGCTTTAGCCTTTTCAATGTTGATTTGTAATTTTTCTTTCGGTGTTTTTGGTTGCTCTTCTGCTACTTTAGATTGTACAAAGGTTACATTAGCTTTTTTTAATTCGTTATACGTTTGAATAATTTGTTCCCCAGTACTTCCGATATTTTCAAACGCTTGCTTTGCAGTGTTATAGCTTTTCTCTAGTTCTTGAAATGCTTCCTTTGAGTACTGACCTGGCTTATCACCAAATTCATACGTACCAGCTAACACTTCTTTTACTTTTCCTAACTCTTCATATAACGCGTTTACTTGCTCTAACTTCGTACGATTAAAAAACTCATTGTACGCTGCTAATACTTCTGAAGAACTTAATGCTTTACTATATAATTTTGCTAGCGCAATTTGACCATTTAACGGAATGCCACCATTTCCATTGCTATCTGGATCAGCTCCAAATGCAAACGGTACGTTTGGATGATACACTTTCCCTTGAGCTGGTTGGCTATTTACTTTTTTACCATCTACATAAATGGCTACTTCACTTCCATTATACGTTCCTGTTAAATGATATGTTTTGTTCGCTTCTAACTGAACGCCAACACGTTTATAACTACCACCAATATGAGCCCACAATTCAACATTTCCACTTCCTGTAGACTCAAAACCAATTCCACCACTCTCTGTATTTTGCAAAATACCTTGTCCACGAATTTCATTCATTGAAAATACAGTTTCTAACGTAAATGAATTTGCAACTTTTTCTTTTTGTGCTGCTGAAAACGGAAGATACCCAAATGTATTTGCTTTTCCGTTTAACTTCATAACACTCTTTTTCAATGTTTTATCATATTCAATAGTCACATTGCCCTTCACATCACCTTTTGTACCAAATGGTGAATTGTCTTTAAATGTACCATCTGCGAAGTTTACATCGAAGATATCAGCTTTTGGTACCTTTACATTCGGATCAATATTATCTTTTTTCGTAGTAATTTCAGCCGTTAACGGCTGCACACTTTCATTACCAAACGAATCAATCGCAACTACTTCAAGTGTATATGTTTTCTCGCCATCTAATCCAGCAAGCGTAAACGTAAGGTCTTTCGGCACTGGGTCACGGTAAAACTCTGAGAATGCTAATAACTTATTTTTAATCTCACCTGTTTGTTTATCCTTCGCTTGTACACGATAAGAATGAACAAGAAGGTTGTCCAATGCTTGCGGGAATGTTACTGTTGCTGCATTTTCTGTTACATTTGATACAGCAAGCTTTGCATCCTTAGCAAAGTATGGCTTTTCTTTATCACGGTCTTCTACATGTGTAAATGTTTCTTTCTTTGCTGGCAATTTAATTTTCCAAGGCTCACCCGTCCAAGCATTCGTATGGAAATCACGACGGTTAATCGTTACTTCTTCATCATCTACTTCTACTAATAAACCTTGGCTTAACGTACTAGCTCCTGGCGGGATATTTCCTTGTACTTTACCGCCTTCAACTTCCATATAACTTACAGAAGATGTACCAACAGACGTAAAGTCTTTTTGATGAATTGATCTTGGATCATCTAACGGATAATGAGAATGACCTGAAAACGTAATGACTTGTGGGTATTCTTTTAATACTGCATTAATTTTCGCACTATCTTTCGTTCCCCACTCTTGGCTACCGTATACTGTATCTTTAATATGTTGATGTAAAAATACGAAAATCGGCTTTTCTGGATCATCCTTTTGCGCTTTTGCCATTTCTTCTTTTAACCAGTTAATTTGCTTGTCTGAATAATATCCATGAGTTGTCCCATCTTCCGGAGACATAACAAGGAAGTGATACCCTTTCACCACTTTATGATAATAAATCGATTCCATTCCTGTTTTTTCTAAGAAACGCTTCTGCGCTCCATCTACAGATAAGCCGTTCCAATAATCATGATTACCGAGAGAATTCATTCGTACCGCATCTTTATTTGCATTTTCATTATACACTTGCATGAAGCGATCATATTGTTGTACCGATCCTGAATCAGTAAAATCTCCTACAATTACAAATGCATCTTGTTTTGGAGCAAGTGTATTAAACTGTTCAATCGCTCTTTTCCAGCGAAACGTATCATCCGTTCCACTGTTTTTAATATGTACATCACTTACAACTGGAAAAACTAACTTCTTCTCACTCTGCATCTTTTCTTGTTTCTTCTCTTCCGCTTTGACTGATGTACTCCACGGAAATGATACAAACGCCAATACAAAAATCATTAATAATCCAATAAGACCTTTTACTTTTCTTAAAGCAATTCTGTCCACGTGAATCCTCCTCATAATAATTGATTCATTACAAGGGCTATTTTATCTAAAGCATATTAATGTCGTTTAAATCACAAATGAATTTTATTAGATTTTTGTAAATATACAGTTAATTATAAATTAAGTCCCACATTCCTCGTACTATTGTATACAACCACCTTTTGTCTAAAAGAGTCTGATCATTCTTTTCCCATGTCTATTCACATATACTCTTTTCTATAACATGAATGATACGTTAAGATGTAAGCCTATTAGACAATCTTAATTTTTAACATTTTCTTCTTTTCTTAACACATCGGCCATGCTTCTACATTTAATAGTAGTAAAAGACAACTTAAAAAGGAGGGGTTGTATTGAAGAATAAAAAAAATATTGGCTGTTTCGCTCCTTTATCTATCATTTGTCCAGACCCTTGTCCACCGCCCCCTCCTCCAAATCCAAGTTGCGAGCTAGTAACAAATGAATTTGCAGGGAATTTCCTCATAACTAATAGCACCATTCCCTCTGCCAAAGATGCATTACAATCAATGATACTATGGCAAAGTGATGGGATACTCCTTATATCAGGTACTGTCTCGGTTTACAATAGTACTAGCAGCACTGAAGCAATTACAATTCAAATCGTTGGAGCAGTAACTAATATTTTCACTGTGTTTCCTGGCAATACAATATCTTACACAGGTAAAGGTTTAATATCCTTTAGTATTATTAATATACAAAGTAATTCTTCACTATATTTAGAAGGCAAGTACTGTTGCCAATTTACATGTTGCTTATAGAATACCAATTTCATTGCTTCCTCAATAAAAAAAGCATACCCTTTATGGTATGCTTTTTTATGAAATCGGATAACGTACTGTAATACAAAACTCTCCTTGATTAACAGTTGTTCCTGTCGTAGTAATTCGAATCGTAGTAAAATATCGTACAGTGAAAGTACCGCTACTTTGCGGTTGAACAGTAATCGTATCAACTACTGTAGCACCTACTAAAAAATCAACTGTAATTGGATTTGCGCCCACATCATATTTCACATAACCTGAACCATACACTTCTTGCGTAATATTATTCGTATATACAATTTGAGTACCAGCACCTGTAATAGACCAGTCTGTACATACTTGATCTTGTACAAGCGTTTTATTAGAACAACAAGACAAACTGGAACTTCTCATTCCCATTTTGATCCTCTCCTATTCTGCTATGAAAGTGGATAACGTGTTGTAATACAAAACTCTCCCTGATACGTTCCAGCAGGTGTTGCCGGTAACACAACTTGTATACTATCAAAGCGGCGATACGTAAAAGCAATACTCGTTCCTGGGTTTAATGTTTGTGTATCAATTGTAGCCCCAGCAGAATCAAGTGCTTCTACATTAATTGGGCCTGGTCCAACATCATATTTCACAAAGCCAGTACCAATTACATTTTGATTAATATTATTTGTATAGAGAACATTATCAATTGCTGTTGCAACTACAGTAGCAGACCACGGACTACACACTTTATCTTGCACATAATTTTTATCTGGACAGCAAGTTAACGCTGACTCTGAGCACTCACAAGACATAGTTGTTTCCCCTCTCTCTTTTATATTCCCTATATGTGTATGTCCTTTAGAGTCTTTTGCCTGTACTATTCATCTATTTTCAAAAATTAATCGAAACTCAGTGCTAATAACTAGATAGATTCCGTTTTGTTTCGTTTTTTCATAAATTTATAGATAAAGATACTAGCCACGATAAGAAGAACGCCTCCTAATATCGGTAGCATATATTGTCCAACAACATCCGCTGCTTTTTCCCAATGCGGACCTAATTTCATTCCTACATATATATACAAAGCCGTTAACGGGAACATCGCTACAAATGTATATATGCTAAATTTCCATATGTTCATTTTCGCCATACCACATGGAACCGAAATAAGTGTTCGAACTCCTGGAACGAAGCGTCCAACAAATGCTACAACCGGTCCGTATTTCTCAAAGAAATCATCTGCCTTTTGAATTTGTTCTTCTTTAATGAAGAAGTATTTTCCGTATTTTATTAATAGAGGACGACCACCGTAATAACCGAGTGCATATAACGTTAATGGTCCTGTCGTTCCACCAAGCGTTCCAGCTAATACAGCTAGCCAAAAATTCATATCTCCCTCGTACACCCAATATCCAACCATGGGTAAAACTACTTCTGCTGGAATAAATTCAAACGTTAATGCTAACACAACTCCAAAATAAGAAAACTGCTTTAAAAACTCGATTATATCTAAAATAATTTGCTCCATTCTTTTAACTCCTATCCAATATTTACATTATGCTTTTCTTGTAATTGCACTGGTGCCATTTTTACAATTCGATTCAAAATGAATAACACAATTCCAATATCATCTAAAATACCGATAAACAGCAGGAAGTCTGGAATTAAATCAAGCGGCATCGCCACATAACCAACTAAAAAAGCAACAGATAAAATTTTCTTCTTTATTGAAACCTCTTTTGAAGTGAAAAAGTCAAATAGGAATGGAACAAACTTGCGGACATGAAATACAACTCTTAATCTACTAATAAGTTTTTTCATTTTTTATCTCCTCTCTTTGTATACAAAAAGGCCCCTACCAAATATGGTAAGGGTCCTAAAAAAGACAATAAGGGGCCTGTACCATTGCTGGTAAAGGTCTCACTAACAACGAAACGTTGCCAATAAAGCCGAGGGTTTCTCCCTGTAATGACGACTTTACTGTAATAAGTTACTCCCCTTTATATACACAATTTTATACAATCACATTAAAATATTTTAGAGGGCTTGTCAATACATTTTATGACTCGAACTATCTAGCTTACCCTTGACTAAAAATAAAAAACGTATATGAAATTTCTTACTATCTCATAATAAACATACTTATTTTTTTAAATGAAAGGAGAAATTTCATATGCATACCGTATGGAAAGGTGCACTTTCACTTGGGTTATTAAATATAGGAATCAAACTATATAGTGCCGTAGAAGAAAACGATATAAAATTTTTAAGTCTCCATAAAGAATGCCTAACACCTATTAAATATAAAAAGTTTGCTCCTGATTGTACGGATGAGGAAATCGATGATAAAGATATTGTAAAAGCCTATGAATATGCACCTCATAAATACATCATTATTGATGAAAAAGAATTAGCTGAGCTGCAAAAAGTTCATGAGCCACGGTCCATTCGTATTATATCTTTTGTCCAAAATAGCGAAATTGATTCTGTTCTCTATGACCGTTCTTATTTTATAGGCCCTACGCCGGGACACGAAAAGTCATATTTATTATTAAAAGAAGCTCTTGAACGTACGAATAAACTTGGTCTTATTCATATTTCTATCAGAAAAAAACAACACTTAGCTATTATCCGTAGCTTTGAAGATGGGCTTATGTTACAAACCATTCATTACCCTAATGAAATTCGCAATATAACAACTACACCTAATTTACCAAGTAACGAAGATCATCCTATTCAAAAACAAGAACTCACCGCGGCAATCAATTTAATTCATCATCTTACAAATCCTTTCGAACAAGAGCTATTTACAGACGAGTATAAAGAAGCTCTTACCGAATTAATCGAAAACAAAATTGAACAACAAGAAAAAACTGAAACAATCTCCCCAGCTCCAAACATCATCAATATTATGGAGACATTACAGGCAAGTATTGAGCAAGCAAAAATAAAAAGAGATAATAAAAAAGAACAAGAGGCCAACTGAAATCGACCTCTTGTTCTTTAAAGTGGATTACATTTTGGCATCTCAAGTCCAGATGATTGTGCTAACTTTAATAAATAATAACATTCCTCTCTTGCCATATGATCTGCCATTCTCGCTGATAATGCACTTAATATTTCATTCGATAATTCTAACTCTTCTACTTCATGTAGAAAATGCGAAAATAGTTTGAGTTCAAGTGAAACATCTTTTGTAAACTTCTTTAACGCCGGAAAATGATGAAGTTCTGTCCGTAAATATCCGGTCATTTCAACCGCTTTTAAATAAAATTGTTCAAAGTGCTTCGTGAATTCTTCACTTTTCTCTTTTAATTTTTTTTCAACAAGATCTAACCCACCAGAAATAGAGCCCGCATGACCAGCCGCATCCGTTAACCAAACGAGATGGTAATGCAGTTCATGAAAAACAGGCGGAACTTCTCCTTTCTTTAAAAACTCTAACACCGTTATATACTCTTCTACTTCATTTACCATATGATTAATAAAAGTTGGCGTAAAATGAATAGTAATTTTCCCCTCCAACTGTTTCTGTATAATATTTAATTTAAACGTTCGTATCTCCTTAGCAGCTCGCTCTGCCTCTTTTGAGAATGCAATGAGATTGACAGTATGAATTTTATTTAAAAAGTCTGTAAACGTCTCAACAAAATAAGTAGCTTTCTTTATATCTTCCTTCTCCTTTGGAGCTAACGCATCAAGTAAAAATTGCGCATGATCACTAAGTACCTTTAGCCAAAACTTATGCTCAAACAACGCACTTTCTTCGTAATTTCTCTCCATCAAATCGCCTCCCTATGTTCCTTTCTTTCTATCACTTGAACTTTATATCCATCTGGGTCTTGTACTACAATACTCTTCGTACACTCATTTTCTGTATATACAATTTCATAAAAATCTAATTTCTTCTTTAACTTCTCTATGTTAGAAATTGAGAATTTTAGTACATCACACAAAGCTGTAATACTCTTCTCACGTCCACCTAAACTTCGATTCATTACAAAACTAACTCTCATTGAATCAGCATCATACCAAACCCCTGTTACATCTAATTGGGGTCTTTCTAAACTAGGCTTGATTCCTAAAATCCCTTCATAAAAATACAAAGTTTCCTTTAAGTTTTTCACTTCCAATACAATGAATTGTTTCACAGTCTCCACATTCATTCCCCCCGTACCTATTACTTTTTTATATGTGTCATAAATGCCTATTATGTCTGAATACAATACGTAGTGATGAAGAGTTAAGGAGGTTTATTCATGAATAAATATATGAGATCATTCGTGCCATACCATAGCCCTCAAGATCCTTGTCCTCCTATCGGAAAAAAATATTATTCTACTCCTCCTAATTTATTTTTAGGTTTTCAACCGCCAAATTTACCGCAATTCACACCAAAAGAGGCATTACAAAAAGGGACTTTATGGCCTGTTTTTTATGACTATTATGAAAATCCTTATAAAAAAGGGCGGTGACTACTGACGTGACTCAATCGCTACCAGAAGAATATTATCAACTTTTACTGGAGCTTCAAGAACTAGACTTTGTACTAGTTGAACTAACTCTTTATTTAAATACACATCCAGATGACACTGCTGCGATTAATCAATTTAATGACTTCTCCTATAAACGAAGGGTATTAAAACAAAAGATGGAAGAAAAATACGGACCACTTCAGCAGTTTGGAAATAGTTATTCTAACGCTCCATGGGAATGGAGCAAAGGTCCTTGGCCATGGCAAATATGAAGGAGAGAAAATATGTGGATTTATGAGAAGAAATTACAATACCCGGTTAAAGTAAGCACCTGTAATCCAGCCCTTGCCAAATTATTAGTTGAACAGTACGGTGGTGCTGACGGCGAACTAGCTGCTGCCCTTCGTTACTTAAATCAGCGTTATACTATCCCTGACAAAGTCGTTGGCTTGCTAACCGATATCGGCACCGAAGAATTCGCACACCTAGAAATGATCGCTACAATGATTTATAAATTAACAAAAGATGCAACACCGGAACAAATGAAAGCTGCCGGATTAGACGCACAGTACGCTAATCACGATAGCGCTTTATTTTATCATAATGCAGGTGGTGTTCCTTTTACTGCTACTTATATTCAGGCAAAAGGAGACCCTATCGCAGATTTATACGAAGATATTGCAGCTGAAGAAAAAGCGCGCGCAACATATCAATGGCTCATTAACTTATCCGATGATCCAGATATAAATGACAGCTTACGCTTTTTACGTGAACGAGAAATTGTGCATTCACAACGCTTCCGAGAAGCAGTTGAAATTTTAAAAGAAGAACGTGATAAAAAGATTTTCTTTTAACACACATATCGTAACGATATGTGTGTTTTTTTATATGTAAAGTTAAATCCTTCCTAATTAACATATAAATAGTATATTTATTCAATTTAATGCATTATTTTTTAATTTTTATAAAATTCCCTCTTGCTTTCTAGTCATCAGACCTTTAAAATAATAACAGTTACTCGACAAATTATTTGAATTTTCGACAAAAATACTCATTAGGAGGATTTTCTTTATATGCGTACAACTTTAAAACCAGCGCAAATACTTTCGATTAGTTTACTACTATTCGCAGTTTTCTTCGGTGCTGGTAATATGATTTTCCCGCCCCTTCTCGGTCTTTCTTCCGGAGAGAACATGTGGGTTTCCATTACAGGATTTATTATTACAGACGTCGGTTTATCTTTACTAGCTATCGTCGCTGTTGCCCTTGCCGGTGGTAGTTTTAACACTTTAGCAAGCCGTGTTCATCCAAAATTCGCAGCAGTATTCGCTATCATTATTTATCTTTCAATCGGCCCACTATTTGTTATTCCACGAACTGGATCTGTATCTTACGAAATTGGGATTGCACCACTTTTCCCAGATCAATGGTATTCTATGTTGGCTTTTAGCGCTATTTTCTTTACAGTCGTTTACTTCCTATCATTAAATCCATCCAAATTAGTAGATCATATCGGTAAAATATTAACGCCAATTTTACTTGTAATTATTGCAATTATGGCAACAAAAGCGATTCTTTCACCAGGATCATTCACAGAACCTATCGGTGACTATAAAGACATCCCATTTTTCAAAGGATTTCTTGAAGGGTTTTTAACGTTAGATGCAATTGGGGCGCTCGTATTATCAACAATTGTTGTAAATGCAATTCGCCAAAACGGTATACAAGATAAAAAATCCATCGCAAAATATACAATTATTTGCGGAAGCATTGCTGCCCTTTTCTTAACAATTGTTTATTTCTTACTCGGTTATATCGGGGCTTCAAACGGAAACTTAGGACAATTTGAAAACGGTGGTCAGCTATTAGCTACGATTATGTATCAATTCTTTGGGACAAGCGGTAATGTTTTATTAAGTATTGCAATTATTTTCGCTTGTTTAACGACTGCAATCGGTGTTGTAAGTGCATTCGCAAACTATTTCGCAACAGTGTTAACGAATGTTTCATACAAGAAATTGGTACTATACGTTTGTATATTTAGCTCCATCATTTCAAACTTAGGCTTAAGCTTATTAATTAAAATTACATTACCTGTATTAATTATTTTATATCCAATTACAATCATTTTAATTTTCGTATCATTTATTGATAAATATACGAAACGTAAACCTTCTGTCTATATCGGAGCAATGATTGCTGCATTCCTTATTAGCTGTATTCATGCACTTGATAATGTGGAAATGATTCCAAACTTTATCGCTAATATCGTACACACAATTCCTTTTTATAACTTAGGGATCGGCTGGATTGTTCCGGCAATTATCGGTGGTATAATCGGATACTTTATTCCGCAAACAGAAGCTGAAGGTGAAGTTTCTACGAAATAAAAAAAGAAGCAGGCATTGATTATGCTTGCTTCTTCTTTATTTTCACATCGTATGTTTAAAAGTAAATAACTCTTCTTTTGACTGCACAACAGATTGTTCTTCTTCTACAACTGGCTTCTTTATCTCTCCGCCTAACCTTACTTTTAACATCGCCTCTTCTATACTTTTTACAATCATATTTCCTGAAAAAATAGTAAGCCCGAAAAATGTAATTGGGACGAGAGGAATCCACGGATGCACTGTTAATGATCTAAAATAGACTCCTATTAACCCTGACCATTCATGTGTGTAAGAGTCTATTTCTTTTATCCCTATCGGTCCACCAAACTGGACTGTCCCTCCAAAAAACACCTCAAGTAACCCTAAATGAAGTAAAATGGTCAAGGTTTGAGTAAACTGTTGAAGAAATACAAGTATAAACGTCATATAGAGATGCGGAAAAAGATGCTTTATAACAATGTGCCTTCTCGATCCACCTAATATGCGCGCGGCATCAACAAATTCTTCTGTTTGTAATTTACGAACTTCCTTCGCAACATACAGTGCAATAACTGGCATCACAAGCATTACAAGTAATACAACTTGAAACGAAGCCCTTTCAAAAAAGCTTGTTGTTTCCTCCCCGCTTCCAAATAGATTTGCAAATTGAAGAAAAAAATACGCAATCATAACTGTTGGAATAACTGTGAAACTATCAAAAAAAGCCTCAATCTTTGAAAAACCTCTTCTTACATATGTTCCAAGTACAACACCAAAGAACACACCTATTACCATTCTAAGTGCCGCAATTAAAATAGATATACCAATCGTCCACTTCGCGCCTTCAATAACTAAATGTAAAAGGTCGTATCCTTTCCGATCTGTCCCGAGTAAAAATTGGAATGAAGGTGAAAACGGTGGCACTTGTGGATTTTCATCCGCATCATATTGCAATGTAACTTGCCTAATGTGTCCATCATTCCATAACGTATTTCCGATGCTCAAAAGAACTAATATGAGAAGAAACCCAATGCTTATCCAAAATCTTTTATCACGTTTTATATACGTCCACATATTATAATCTCTCCTTCATCGCAGCCGGAATGAGATAATGAAACAATTTAAATAAAATAAAAATCGGAATATAAATAAGCAGTACACTAACGATGAAAACCTCCACCCTAATACCTTCGTACGATTTTAAAAACATGAAAATACCACCCGTATTAAAAATCCATTCTATAATATATAAATTAGATAACATAAAAAAGATATTCGTTTTCGCAAAGAAAAGTGTACTAAGCAACACATTTCGTAAAATATGACGATTTAAAATATGAAAACGCCCCAAACCTTTCGCCTTAGCAAATAGTACATAATCTTTTTCTAATTCATTTTCAAAACGAAGCACTACCATTTTTACAAACATAATCGTAGTCGGGATGCTCAAACAAAGTATCGGCAATCCTCTAATCGACTCGCCTCCAATTGAAGCAATTTTAAAAGGTAAAAAACCTGTTTGTTTAAAAAACCATACAACTAAAATTTGTGATACTAAAATAAGAAGAATATCTGGAATGGATTCTAGGAAGATAAGAAATGATTTAATTCGATGTTGTATACGCGGTGAACTACTCATAATTACATAAACGATACAAAATGCTACAAATAATGAAATGAAAAAAGCAGCCAAAAAAATAATAATCGTTTCTTTATAATGGGCGAACAACTGTGGAAATAAAAATTTACCTCTCACATATTGCAAATTGGAAATATCCATTAAGTTCACAAACACTTCTTTTAAACTCTGTATGTACTTTGATACATCCACCTTAAATCCATAAAATAATTTCGGCAAAGCCCCTAAAATAATAATCCCCAAAATCGAAATAAGAAATTGAATCGTCACTTCCATCCCATTCAAAAATACTTTTTTGACCATTTTTCCCCTTCTCTCTCTATGATTTACCCTTTAATTTTATTCTTAATTTTCTGAATTGTAAATATTCAAACATAAAAAATCACTAGGTTATGATCCTAGTGATTCTTTATGTACATGTTTTTCTCTTTTCGCAAACGGCATATACACAATAAAACATCCAGTAAGCGCTGCGAGTTCTAATGAAATAATGTAGTAAGGATGCGGTCCTAACATATCGAGTAATGAGGCAGTTTCTGGCTTATGAGCTAAAAACATATAATTTCCACCCGTTTTGTAATTCACAAACGAAACAATTGGAATCAATATGTTTAAAAATATCATTGTGCGTTTAATAGATTGTACTGTCGGACGATACCCTTCTACCCAGGTCATAAAGAGCGGTGCCCAAATGAGCAATACATGCGCAATGAAATATTCAATGAAACGAAAATGTGGAAAAGCATACTGCAAGTTTGGCGTTAAAATGGCTTGTGATGCACCGATAATTCCTGTGAAAAACACAATCTCATATATGCGATAACTTTTCGTTACAATCATAATTGACGCTAATAATAAACTAATCGTACATAACTCAAATGGTAATGAAGTGCCTAGGTCAAAAATCCCGGCTTTCCATTCCCACATATGAAGCCCAATTTCACTTCCTATAAATAGAAATGCAATCGCATATCGAACCGTTATATTCCACTCAATTTGACGTAATACATCTTGGTATTGATATAAAAAAAAGATCCCCACCAACATAATAAATAATATAATGGCATGTTGCCTTGAGTATGGAATAAATGGTTTTAATGGGTGTGCGCTAAAATAAGTTTCCATCTTCCTTCCTCCTCTCCTTCCTACAATATTATTGTAGGAAAGAAACAACGAGTCAATTCATTTGCTTAAGCTAGGACAACCTCTACCTTACATTTACATATTCATACCTTACAAAACTGTAAGGTTATTGTAAGCTAAAACGATTTGTCAGATTCTTCACCTCTTCTATACTTAATGTAGATACTAAAACGAACGAAAAGGTGATAAATAGATGAAGAAGAAAAATAAAGTGTTAATTACTAGTGTAGTAGCAATCGGAATTGCAGCTGGATCATACTTTGCATTTGCTGGTGGTGGTGGTTCAGATGTTGCAATGGCATATAGCAGTTATAAAGTAACAGAAAAACAAATCGAAAACGCGCAAAAATTTGGCGGTGAAGTTATTCCAAACGGAATTGAAACTATTTCATTTGATCCAACAAAAGGCACGTATGAATTAGCGGTTAAAAAAGGCGATGAAGTGAAAAAAGGGCAGCTTCTGTTTAAATATAATGACCCTACTGCTAAACAAGGTGTAACGGAAGCAGAAATGCAAAAGAAAATCGCACAAAAAGAAGTAACATTGTTCCAAAAACAAATTGATGCAGCGAAACAAAAATTACAAAAAGATAAAAATGCAGGTCTTCCTCAGGAAGCATTAAAAGCATCGGAAGTCGAAGTGCAACAATTAGAATCACAACTTGAAATGAAAAAGTTTGAAGTTGAAAAATCTGATGAAATGATTAAAGCAGCAAAAGAGAAAGTAAACACTCTTTCTGTAACAAGTCCTGTTGATGGTGTAATTGATGATATCGTGAAAACTGCTGATGAAAAAACAGGTATGAGTGGCATTACTCTTCGTCATGCTGGTCAATTTAAAGTAAAAGGTCAACTTTCTGAATATGAGCTTGCTAGTATGAAAGTTGGGCAAGAAGTAACTGTTTCATCAAAAACGGTCGCTGGTAAGACTTGGACAGGAAAAGTAACGGAAATTGGTTCTACACCATTAAAGAGTATGGACGAAAATAAAACTATTTCTAACTATCAATTCACTGTCACATTAGATAATAGTGAAGAATTACAAAACGGCTTCCACGTTTATGTAACAAGTAAATCTGGCGAAGCAACTGGTACAATTGTTCCGAAAAGCAGCATCGTGAAAAAAGGTGACAAAAATGTTGTCTTCGTTGTAAAAGATGGTAAAGCGAAAGAACAAGCGATTACTGTTGAATTCGAGACAGATAGCGAAGCAAAAGTTTCTGGAGTGAAAAAAGGAGAACAAATTATCTCTAAACCTGAAAAAGACTTAAAAGATGGTATGGAGGTTGTCGCCCAGTGATTAACTTAAAAGGCATCACGAAGTCCTTCCAAAATGGTGCAGAGTCCGTTCAAATATTACACGGAATTGACGTAACACTAAACCAAGGAGAATTCACTTCTATAATGGGACCTTCTGGTTCTGGTAAATCAACTTTAATGAACATTATCGGTTGCTTAGATAAACCAACGACAGGTGCGTATGAATTAGCGGGACAAAATATTTCAAACATGTCTGAAACCGAACTTGCACGCGTTCGTAATAAAGAGATCGGGTTTGTATTTCAAAACTTCATGTTATTACCGAGACTTACAGCACTTCAAAATGTAGAACTACCTCTTATTTACGCTGGAGTCGATAAAAAAGAAAGACGTGAACGCTCATTAGCCGCTTTAACAAAAGTTGGTTTAGCGGATCGAGCTACTCACTTACCGAACGAATTATCCGGTGGTCAAAAGCAGCGTGTTGCCGTTGCCCGTGCAATTGTAAATAACCCAAAATTCATTTTAGCTGATGAACCAACGGGTGCACTTGATACGAAAACGAGTACACAAATTATGGACCTCTTTTACGAATTAAACAAACAAGGCTCAACAATCATTATGATTACCCATGATCGTGAAATCGGGGAAGCTGCAGCACGTCAAATTGTAATTCGTGACGGAAATATCGTCCAAGATTGGAGAGGTTAATTTTGAACACGAGTGAAAATATACGCATGGCCCTTTCCTCTATCTTTGCTCATAAAATGCGTTCTATATTAACAATGCTAGGTATTATTATTGGTATTAGCGCCATTATTACTATCATTTCAATGGGTGATGGTACAAATGCAAAGTTTAAAAAAGAGTTAGGCCAAGGAAAAGATACAGAAGTAACGATTTACTACAACAACCCTGATTACGGAACTGATAGTGCCAAAATTACAGCTGATATGTTAAAACGTCTTCAAACTGTGCCAGGCGTTAAAGATGTTTATCCAGATGTAAGTATGAAAGTAAAAGCATCTTCTGGTTCAAAAGATGTCTCTCTTGATTTAAGAGGTGGAACAGGCGCCTTCATGACAGATGCAAAAATAAAATTAGTTCACGGTCGTGAATTAAATGATAGTGAATTAAAGCAAGCGATTCCTGCTGTTATTTTAAATGAAGAAGCTTTCAATAAATTATTTAACGGCTGGGAATCAAATTTATACACTGATATAAAAGGAAAGCCATATAAAGTAGTCGGTGTGTATGAAACGAAAAACGATTTCGGAATGGCTATGTCAGAAGGTTATACATCACTTGAAAACGCTCCTGTAATCTCAGGAGTAACTGAGTATGACTCTGTAAGATTAATATTAACTTCACCAGCAGAACGTAAAAGTGTAGAAAAACAAGCCGCTTCTGTTTTAAACGATATGAAAGCTCCTAAATTTGAGCATAAATTTGAAGCTCAAGATATGGGTGAATTTACGAAGCAACTAGATGAATCAATCGGTATGATGAAAATGGTATTCGGTGGTATCGCTGCTATTTCATTACTTGTTGGTGGTATTGGTGTAATGAACATCATGCTTGTATCTGTAACAGAACGTACACGTGAGATCGGTATTCGTAAAGCTCTTGGTGCAACACGCGGTAAAGTATTAACGCAATTCTTAATCGAATCTTGTATTTTAACGGGACTAGGTGGTTTTATCGGATTCATGCTCGGTATCTTCTTCGCTTGGATCGTCTCAATCTTTGCCGGATGGCCACTTGTTATCTCAAAAGAACTTGGACTTCTTTCAGTAGGTATTTCAATGCTAATCGGTATTGCATTCGGACTACTACCAGCTAACAAAGCTGCAAAACTTGATCCAATTGAATGTTTACGATATGAGTAAATAAAAAACGTAGGAGTGTACACTCCTACGTTTTTTATTTACCTATCAAATTGCGTTTCTTCTATTATATATGTTTCACGTTACAACTATCTTTCTAATACTCTTCATTCTTTATAGATACTCGGGCTATTATCGAATCCTATTATTGCAAAAATAATATGTAATAGACAAAATACAAGGCGTAATTTTTTCCATGCATCGACTTATTTTGTAACAATTCTATCGATATTTCATTAAATTTCACCTCATTTATATATTTCCACAGACAAAAATATTATTATTTTATAACTAAATTTTCGTTTTGACAGTAAAACACACCATTTTTGTAATACTACAGAAAACAATCAGAAATATTACTGTAATACTATTAACGTTATAGAAATTGAAATACCACTCATTTTATGTTTCACACGCTCTAATCCTCCAAAAAACAATAAGGAAGCGCTATCAGGTTATTTATGGAATTATTACAGAATATTAATGCCCCATTACGAAAGCTTTGTAATTTTATGTTTTTCGCAAATAAGAAAATAATGGTTGCTATAATGAGGTCAACGAAAACAAATGCAATGGAGGCTATTATGAAAAAATTTATGGGTATAGCAACAGCAGCGGTTTTTGGTCTTGGGATTTTCACAACATCTGCTAAAGCAGAAACAATCGTAACGACTGACGTACTAAACGTACGAGAAAACCCAACTACTGAATCAAAAGTTGTAGGAAAATTATTAGATGGATATAAAGTAAATGTTTTACATACAGAAAACGGATGGTCAAAAGTTAAATTGAATAGCGGTAAAGAAGCTTTCATAAGCGCTGACTATACGAAAGATACTTACTACGTAACAGCAAACGTATTAAACGTACGTGCTGGAGCAAACACAGACTCAGAAATTCTTGGTAAGTTGAAACAAGATGATGTAATCGAAACAACACACGAAGTGCAAAATGACTGGATTCAATTTGAATATAACGGAAAAACAGCTTATGTTCATGTTCCTTACTTAACAGGTAAAGCACCAGTTAAAGTTCAACCAGTAGCTAAAGTTGAAAAAACGACTACAGTTCAAGATACAGCTAAAGCTCAGGAAGTAGCTGAAACTCAAGCAAAAGCTAAAGCCGCGGAAGCAACTAAAGCTCGCGAAGCAGCTGAAGCTCAAGCAGAAGTTAAAGCTCAAGAAGCGGCTAAAGCTCGTGAAGCAGCTAAGGCTCAAGCAGCAGCTAAAGCTCAGGCAGATGCTGAAGCTCAAGCAGAAGTTAAAGCTCAAGAGGCGGCTAAAGCTCGTGAAGCAGCTAAAGCTCAAGCAGATGCTGAAGCTCAAGCAGCGGCTAAGGCTCAAGAAGCAGCTAAAGCTCGTGAAGCGGCTAAAGCTCAAGCAGATGCTGAAGCTCGTGAAGCAGCTAAGGCTCAAGCAGCAGCTGAAGCTCATGAAGCGGCTAAGGCTCAAGAAGCAGCTAAAGCTCAAAAACCAGCCACACAAAAACCTGTTGCAAAAGAAACTGAAACAAGTGCACCATCATCTTCTCGTGAGTTACGTGTTGTAGCAACAGCTTATACAGCAGATCCACTTGAAAATGGTTATAAAGCAGGCGACCAAGTAAAATCAGCTTTAGGCCACAACTTAACAGCTAATCCAAACATGAAACTAATTGCAGTTGATCCAAGTGTCATTCCATTAGGTTCAAAAGTATGGGTTGAAGGTTACGGAGTAGCAATCGCTGGTGATACTGGTGGAGCTATTAAAGGAAATAAAATTGATGTTTTAATGCCAGATAAAGGTTCATCAAGTAGCTGGGGACGTAAAACAGTTACAGTTAAAGTATTAAACTAGTTACTATAAAAAAAAGAGTCAGTCTCATTGTTGAGGCTGACTCTTTTTTTACTCTATTAAACTACTGAAAAATGTCACAGTAAATGAAATTATATCAACGATTTTTCAAATATATCTATCGTAACCTACAATATATCAACGATTTTTCGAATATATCTATCGTAACTTATAATATATCAACGATTCGACAAGAAATATCGATTTATCGACAAATTTTCACATTAAAAGCACTTTACTATTAAAAAGGCGTTCCAAAATTTAGAACGCCCCCTATCTTCCCTATTCCACACAAGTAAACTGCGTCCAAGCTCCTACATAATCTAGTAAGAATAACTCCTCTTCTGCAATTGTACCGACAATATTTTTCCGTTCATCTATCGGCATTTCTTTTAGAATGATTTGCAGCTCACCTTTATACTTTCCGAATGAGTTGTTACCAATTACAACTTGCCCTCTTTCCTGTAATACACTTTCGCGCACCGGGAAGTCATAGTCTTTGTACTTTTTACGCACTTCTGTAGAACGTACCATATACTCTGTTATGTCGCCGCGTCTTACATGTAATTCTTGCAGTGTCGCTCTCTTCTCTACTTCAGTCGCTTCGTCTACAAAGTGCACTTTTAGCTGTAACATGTAGCGATTTAAATTTCCTAGTTTTTCTAACTCTTCCTCACTCGCATAAGCATTTCCGATAATGACATCATCGATTAGCCCTGTTACCCATAAATGCTTCGCTTGTACTTCAATTGGTAAATTACGATGCTCTTCTAACGTACATAATCCGTCGTTAATATCCCATGGACCGATGTTTGCGACATGTGATGTAATAAAGGCTGCACTGCGAATACCATGCTTTTTAAAGCGTTCACTGCAGCGAATGAAATAATCGTACGGAAGACCAGTGAATTTTTGCGGATAAAAATTATGGCAACCGATTAAAGCTGATTTATTCGCTTGATGCGAAAGAATATTTTCTAAGTACGCAATATCGTTACTTACATTTAACTCAATTTTTAAACCGTACGGATTATTCGTCATTTTCGCTTCCGTTAACCCGTCAAAGCCTACATCTAAACGAATACCGTCTGCGCCTAATTCTGCGAAAAATGATAGATCGCTATAACTAATACCAAGCTGATCAAATACAGCCAGAGCTACATCTAAAATAACTTCCATATTGTTATCTTTTGCATGATTAATAATCTCTTTAAATTCAGCTACAATTTCTTCTTTCGGACGATTCACAGATAATAGACATGTGAATATTCTTGAAAAACCGTGGCGTGCCGCTGCCGAAATATATGCCATATCTTTTTCTTTCGTTGAATGCTCTGGATAAAGTGAAATTCCTAATTTACGCTCCATGCTTTTGCATCTCCTTCACACGTTGTATTAATGCCATGCTCGTAAATCTATATTTTGCAGATAAACATGTTGCACATAAAATGGTCGGTATAATAATTACGTAAGGTGATTGTAAGCTTAGCATTACATATGCACCCATTGAACAACCGATAAACAAAACTGATACGAGTAGTAAGACTAATAAAGATTTACTTTGTACCCATTTCGAATAATGAGCAATGCATTGTCCGATCACAAATGTAATTAAGATGATAATTGCTCCGAGCATTCTGTTTTCTCCTCTCCTGCTATTTGTTGTTTCTCATACATTTTGAAGAATGGATAGTAAATAATAAATGAGATTACAAAGTTAATAATTACAAGTACGCCAGCCATAATTGTCCAGTCCGTACTAATCACTGCTGCAATTGGCGCTAACATCGTAAATGGCAACTTTGCCATCATAAGTGGAATCATACCTGAAACAACTGCGAAATATGATACCGTCGTTGTAACTAACGGTGTAATAACGAACGGAATAATTAAGATTGGGTTCATTACAATCGGTGCCCCGAAAATAATTGGCTCGTTAATATTGAATAAACCTGGCACGAATGATAATCTACCTAACTCTTTTAAGAACTTAGATTTAGAGAACATAAACATAATGACTAAAGCTAACGTTGAACCCGACCCACCAATCCATACGAACCATTGAATAAATTGCTCTGTAAATAAGTTTGGTAACTGATGTGCATTTCCTGTAGCTGTGAACACTTCCATATTTTCAAGAATTGCTGAATCCCACATCGGACGAATGATTGGTCCTAAAATCGCTGGGCCATGAATACCGAATGACCAGAAGAACACGATTAAAAATACTGTTAATAAACCGCCGAATAAATTGTTTCCTACTAATACTGACTTTAATGGTGCGATTAAATATGTGATCGTTGTATTTACATCAAATTTTAAACCGTAACGAATACCCCAGAATAAAAGAATAACTACTAGAGTTGGAATTAATGCTGCAAACGAGTTTGCAACTGCTGGTGGTACACTTTCTGGTAATTTAATCGAAATATTATGCTTAATCATAAAATGATAAATTTCTACTGCAATTAATGCAGTAACAATTGCGCCGAATAAAGACGTGGCACTTAATGTTCCTACTGAAATGTATCTACCCGCATCAATAACACCTGGTACAGCTTTCGTAATTTGAATTGGTTCAACTGATGCTAATAAAAAGGCGAGTACAGAGAGTAATCCTGCGCTTAATTGATTGAGCTGATAAAAATTAGCGAGCGAAGCCCCTACCCCAAAAGCTGCGTATAATGCCATTAAGCCTACTGTAAATCGGAATGGAATATCTAAAATATGACGAAACGGTGCAATCCACTCCATATATGCATCAATTGGTAAGTTTAAAAAGATAACGAAAAATGATCCGACGATCGTTAATGGTAATGTAGAAATAACCCCGTTTCGAATTGCTAATAAATGTCGCTGTCCTGCAATCTTTTGCGTTGTTGGCATAATCTTCTGTTCCATAAAACTCATAAACCCATTCATCAATAGCCCTCCTTTGTTCAATATAACCAAAAGTTATAACATTATAATGTTTATGTTTAAAAAAATATAATTACGCTAAAACTAATTCTTCTGCCTGCTTAAGTACTTTCAAACCGTCACACATGCCATAATCTCGTTGGTTTATAATAGCAACTGGTATATCGTATGACTTTGCAAGAAACGCTACGGCCGGAAATAAATATTTCACTTGCGGACCAATTAAAACGACATCTGCTTCCTTAATTTCAAGCTTCACAAGTTCTGAATCAACTGCCTTAATTTTATAATCCTTCCCTTGTTTCTCCGCCTCTTCTTGCATTTTTCTTACAACCATACTCGTTGACATACCTGCAGCACAACATAATAAAATGTACATATTATTATACTGTCACTTTCTCTTCCACACGTTTATGAAGAGCGATAAATTCTTCAGCAAGTTCTTTCACTGTAATTGCATTCATTAAATGATCTTGTGCATGCACTAACAGTAAACTTATTTCTGCATGATTTCCTCTTGCTTCCTCTTGAATTAAATCCGTCTGAATACGATGAGCTGCTGAAATTTCTTCACTAGCAAGTTCCGTCTTTTCACTCGCATTCTCAAAATCTCCTTGTCTTGCAAAAGCGATTGCTTCAAGCGCCGCGCTTCTCGCGTTGCCACCATGTAAAATTAACGCAAATGGAGTTTGCATATCAGTCATTTTAACTTCCCCCAAGCTTTGTTTTTCTATATGTTCATCTTATTATGAAAGCGCATACAATTAAACATAAAAAACTTCCGTTATGTAACGGAAGTTTTTATATACTTTTTCAATACGATAATAAAATCTCTTGAAAACCTTCAATTAATTCAGCCTGAGTTAATTTCTCTATCGTATTCTGATTAGACATAATATCATATAAAAAATCATAAAGTCGTTGCAAATCTTCATTATTATTGCGCTTCACACTAAATAAAATAATCAATTGTACTTTTTTATCTCCCCACTCAACAGCCTTATCAAGTGTACAAAACATCAAAAATGTTTCCTCACTTAATAACTGCATCGGATGCGGAATCGCCACTAAATTTCCAACCGCTGTCGGAGATGTATTTTCTCTTTCCATAACAGAAGCATAAAAATTTTCTGGCACATAGTTTTTCTCAGCGGCTTTCTCACATAAAAATTGAATAACTTCTTCTTTCGTAGAAGCACTACAATTTAAAAAGATTAAATCTTCTTTTATATATTGCTGCACACTATTATTCACATGCGTAAACAATTGCTGACCAATCGATTTAATCTCTTTATCATCAAATATTGAGTTCACTTTTATAACTGGAACAGGCAAACCACTCGGTATATGAATCGTACTAATAATACAATCTATTTTGTCTTTATAAAGGTCTTCTACTTTCAATTGATAATAGCCTGTAATACCTACAATCTCTAATTTATCTCTAAACTGTGATAAAATTTTATATTTTAATAGTTGTGCACTCCCTTGACCAGTCGCACAAACTAATAAACATCTTTTCTTTTGATTCTGCTCCTGCAAACGGCTCATCGCTCCGCCGAAATGAATAGCAATATAACCAATTTCACTTTCCGGAATCGTTTCACCCGTATATTCACCAATTATATCTCCAACGAGAACCGCAATTTCAAAAGCATACGGATAATTCTTTTTCACTTCTGCCAAAAGAGGATTTCTCGTATTTAACTTATACTTCAAACGATTTAATAACGTTTTTAAATGAACACCAAATCCAAATAATAATTCTTCATCATAATAAAAAATAAGATTCCGTTCTTCCGCTACTTTAAAAAGAATATGTTGCATAAATGCATATATATCTTTTCCTAATAGCTCTTCTACATTTTCATAGCGATCTCTCGCTGTAACAGCAGTACTTAACAAATGCACCGTCACATATAATACTTCTTCTTCTGGAAATAAAAGTTTTAACTCTTTCTCTAAATCTCCTAAAATCTGCTTAGCAATTGTATATTCTTTCTTTATTATAAGTTCTGATTGCTCTACATGCAGTCCTGTCATATAACGTTGACTTTGACAACGCTTTAATGCGATTGCAATATGAATAACTAGATTATCAATTTCTATATCAGATAAATATATTGTTCCACCCTCAATATACTTTAATATAATTGAACGAATGAGTGATATATGAGGTAACGATACATATGTATCCGTCTGCTCAAATTGCTCATGAAACGGAGTATGTTCATAACGTGGTAAACCATATTGTGATAAACAAGAACGAATATTAAATTCCTCTCCCACAATACGTATACCATAATACGGTCTCTTTTCAATTTGCAATGTATAGCGACCGCATATATCTGTAACATCTTTCATAATTAAATTTACAGTTGATTTACTCACGTAAATCTCTTCTGCTAACTGCGAAAGCTTCACATATCCTTCTGTCGTTAAAACACGTTGTAAAATATACGCAACTCTTTCTTCATAAGAAGTTGGGATCTTTTCCGTCTGTTTTTGAAATAGACTCACACAAAACTCTTCAAATATCTTCGTCTGTATAATTTCTAGTTCATATCCAGTCCCTCTTTGCGATTCGATTTTCGCTCCGTTTTCTTCCAATATATCATTTAATAATTTTATATCCTTTTGAATCGTCTTCGTTGATACATGTAATCGGTTCGCTAAAAAAGCTCGATTTAACATCGATTTCTCTTCTAAAAACTCCTCTAAAATAGAAATTAATCGCTGATGCACCTTTGTCATAGCTCTTCCTCTCGCTCTTTATATATAAAGGGGGAAAAGCTGCTGAAATCAGTAGTTTTTCCCCTTTATATTCTCTCTATTTCTTTAATGTAAATCCGAATTTATCCCAAGCTTGTAAATAATCTAGTAAGAAAATTTCTTCTTCTATAATTCGACCAACTACATTTGTTTTTCCTGTATTCACCATATCTTTTAATGCAATTTGTAATTCACCTTTATACTGGCCATATTGCTCATTATCAATTAAAAGATCGCCACGCTTAATTTCACGCGTATTATGAGGTTTAAACTCTTCTTTTTTATATTTCACACGACTTTGTGTAGAACGAATCATATATTCAGATACATCCCCGCGATAAAAATGAGGTTCTTCTAATATGATAATTCTTTCTAAATTTGTCGTTGTATCGTATAGTTCTATATCAAATGTTTGTTTCTCTTTATTTAACGCACCTAGTGCTTGTAATTCTTCTTCTGAAGCATAAGCGTTCGCAATGATAACATCATCAATTAATTCTGTCGCAAATAAATGCTTCGCTTGCGTTGTCATCGGTAATTCACGATGCTCTTCTAACGTACATAAACCTTCTGTTACTGGCCAAGGTCCGTATGTTGCATCAAATGATGAAATAAATGCAGCTGTTCTCATGCCGTAATCTTTAAATTGTTTCGAGCATGTAATGAAATGATCGTATGATAACCCAGAATAGCGGTGCGGATAAAAATTATGACAGCCAATTAAATTTTCACGATTTGGTCTATGACTCATAATGTTATCTACATACTTTGTGCCGTTACTCATATTGATTTCAATTTTTAAGCCGTACGGATTGTACGTCATAATCGATTCTTCTAATCCTGAGAACCCGACATCTAAACGAATACCGTACGCACCTAGTTCATGGAAGAACGATAAATCGTTATATGAGATACCAAGCTGTTCAAAAACAGATGGACTAATATCAACTAATACTTGGAACCCTAATGCATTCGCATGAGAAATCGTTTCTTTAAATTCTTCAATAATTTTCTCTTTTTCTCCATCCACAGATAGTAAACATGTGAACACACGTGTAAATCCGTATTTACTTGCTAATGTTACATATTCCTTATCTTTCTCTACCGTTGAATGTTCTGGATAAATAGAAATACCTAATCGTCTCATATGTACACGCCTCTTTCTTCATTGTTTTGTAAACCTTTTCAAATATATGTAGCGAAAAAGTATATATCCCCTTCTCATTCACTACCTTTTGAATCCGCTTTCTTTAAAGAAAAAACAATTTCTATCATTCATAACAACTACAAGTCTATACATCTATACTTTACATCTTTTTTTCATAGTTGTGTAGCGTTTACACAAATTTGTCAGTTTTCATCTTAAAAATTGTTATCCGCTTTCAAGACACCTTCCTTGACTGTTACATTGACCAATACATATACTCGAAAGAAAAGAGATAAAGTGAAACTTTAATCAGTGGGGGTTTTGTTCATCCCTCCACTGATTATTAGCCTTCACCAATCGGGCGTTTACGAGCAGTAGGGCTTCCACCTAACTTCTTTGCTCCAGCCAGATTTTGAGGTGGGAATTTTACTGTCCGCAAATAGCGGGAAAAAATTTATATAGGGGATGAATATATGGGAGAGGCAATACTCGTAAAACGAGAACCGTTATGGACAAAAGAGTTTGTTGCTTTAATTTTTGCAAACTTATGTATGTTTTTAGGGTTTCAAATGTTAATTCCAACTTTACCTGTTTATGTGAAAGAAATCGGTGGCACAAGTTCAAATATCGGATTGGTTGTCGGTATGTTTACCGTTGCGGCACTTTTTGTTAGACCGCTAACTGGAAACGCCTTGCAGAAATTTAATAAAAAAATCATTTTAATGATCGGTACTGCTATTTGTTTACTCGCTATGGGCAGTTACCTTTTCGCCTCTACCATTTTTCTCTTGCTTGCCGTTCGTATTTTACACGGAGCTGGCTTCGGTATTACAACGACTACATATGGAACTGTCGTTTCTGATTTAATTCCAGCAGCTCGCCGCGGAGAAGGCATGGGATATTTCGGCCTTTCTGGAACCATTGCAATGGCTCTCGGCCCACTAATCGGACTATGGCTTATGCAAGCATATAATTTCAACGTTCTTTTTTTATGTGCACTCTCATGCACAATCGTTTCATTAATTTTAACGAAACTACTTCAAATCCAAAAAACGAAACAACCACCAAAACAATCATCTGGTACTTTTCTCGATGGATTTATTGAGCGCAAAGCTTTACTTCCTTCATTATTAATATTATGTATTACATTAATGTACGGAGGAATCGGCAGCTTTATCACACTATTTGCTACCGAAGTTGGCATTGCTGATATTAGTCTCTTCTTTTTATGTAACGCGCTAGCAATCGCTGTAACTCGTCCATTTTCCGGAAAGTTATATGATGCGAAAGGCCATACATTCGTCATCATTCCAGGGGTTATTATAACGTTCGCAGGTATTATTTTATTGTCGTATACAACGACAATTCCGAGCTTAATTATTGCGGCAGCCTGTTATGGAAGTGGTTTCGGAGCGATTCAGCCTGCGCTACAAGCATGGATGATCGACCGAGTAGCACCGCACCGACGAGGAGTCGCAACAGCTACATTCTTCTCAGCATTTGACCTTGGAATTGGTGCGGGAGCGATTATTTTCGGATTCATTGCACATTTTACAAACTATGCGACTGTATATCGTTATTCTTCCCTATTACTTATTGCTTTTCTGTTCATTTACATTACAAGTATAAGAAAACAAAAGCACGGAGATAAAAATACAGAAAAAGCTGCTGGATAATTTAGCGGCTTTTTTTTCTTGCAAAAAAAGACTACTTAATAAATATTAAACCCCATGTTGGCTTTATAAAACTACATGCATTTCCCTACATATTTTTTTAACTATCATCAAAAAATATACAGTGAACTTGTAGAAGATTTCTTTGATATACAATTGAATAATACTATTCTAAAAAGTGTGATTTCTTTACAAAAACACTATTTACAAAAGACGAAAACCATTAAAATACAGCTGTTTCTTTAAAGAATTGTAAACTTTTCACCTCTTTGTAAATTTAGTGTAAATTTTACTAGCAAACCGTTTACAGTGCCTCAAGGTTTAGTTAATAATTACATCGTACATGAAATTTAAGGAGTGGAATGCGTGGAATATAATGTTCAAGAAATGATCTTCCAATTCATTGGTGGATTAGGTATTTTCTTATTCGGGATTAAATACATGGGCGATGGACTGCAACAAGCAGCTGGAGATCGTCTTCGCGATATTTTAGATCGTTTTACAACGAACCCACTTATGGGTGTACTAGCAGGTATGTTAGTTACTGTATTAATTCAATCAAGTTCAGGAACAACCGCTTTAACAGTTGGACTTGTAAGTGCCGGATTTATGACATTAAGACAAGCAATTGGTGTTATTATGGGTGCGAACATCGGTACGACAGTTACTGCATTTATTATCGGGATTAAAATCGGAGAATACGCTCTCCCAGTTATGGCAGTTGGAGCGATTTTACTATTCTTCTTTAAAAATAAAAAAGTACATTCTGTAGGTCAAGTTGTATTCGGTTTTGGTATGTTATTCTTCGGTTTAGAATTAATGAGCGCAGGTATGAAACCTCTTCGTTCATTAGAGGCATTCCAAGATTTAATGATTAGCATGAGTGATAATCCAATTTTAGGAATTATTGTCGGTACAGTCTTCACTTTAATTGTACAAAGCTCAAGCGCAACAATCGGTATTTTACAAGAATTATTCGGTCAAGGTGCAATCGATTTACAAGCTGCCCTTCCTGTATTATTCGGTGATAACATCGGTACGACAATTACAGCAGTATTAGCAGCAATCGGTACTTCAATTGCAGCAAGACGTGCAGCATTAGTTCACGTTATCTTTAATATTATCGGTACCATTATCTTTACGATTATATTGATACCATTTACAAATTTAATTCAATATTTCCAAACGTCATTAAACTTGAATCCAGAAATGACAATTGCATTTGCACATGGAACATTTAACGTAACGAATACAATCATTCAGTTCCCATTCATTGCAGTATTAGCCTGGATTGTAACAAAAATTATTCGTGGTGAAGATGCATCTATTAACTTCAAACCACAACATTTAAATCCAATCTTTATTGAACAATCTCCAGCTATTGCTTTAACAGAAGCTCAAAAAGAGATTATCCGTATGGCGGAGTTTTCATTAGATGGATTAAAAGAAGCAAACCAATTTTTAAATACACAAGACAAAAAACACGCTAATATGGCTACTCAATTAGAAGGAGCTATTAACAATTTAGATAAAAAAATTACCGAGTATTTAGTTTTACTATCAGAAAAACCACTTTCATCAGCAGATTCTGAGAAGCATTCTGTTTTAGCTGGTGTTGTTGGAGATATTGAACGTGTCGGTGATCATGTAGAAAACCTTGTAGAACTTGTAGATTTCCAAATTTCAAACCGCGTTTCACTATCAGACGACGCACTAACTGAATTAAATGAAATGCTTGAATTAACAATTTCAACATTACAAGATGCAATCAATGCTTTAACAAACTTTGACACTGAACTAGCTCAAACTGTTATTGCAAAAGAACGTAAAATCGACCAAATGGAACGTGTTCTTCGCAAACGTCACGTAATACGTCTAAACGAACGCAGCTGTTCAGGCGATGCAAGTATCATCTTCGTTGACATGGTAAGTAACTTAGAGCGTATCGGTGATCACGCTGTAAATATCGCTGACGGTGTTTTAGGTGAACAAGGAAAAATCAATTTAAAACAATCATTATAATAGGAAAGAGACGCTCAAGTTAGCGTCTCTTTTTTATTTCATATTTACAACTGTTCTTCCTTTTAACTTTCCTTGCAATATGAGCGAAAACTTCTCATCTAATTTTTCTAATGTACATTCTTCTGTATAAGATAATAGTTCTAAGTTTTTCCACTCTGTCGCTAACAATGCCCACACTTCTCTTCTCATATCTACTGGACATTGTACGGAATCTATTCCTACAAGGCTAATACCTCGCAAAATAAACGGATATACTGTTGTGTGTAATTCATGCCCTGCCACATTACCACATGTCGTTACACAACCGGCATATCGTACCAATTTCAATGCTGTTTCTAACATCTTTCCGCCCACAGTATCGATAACCCCGGCGTATATTCCTTTAAGCATTGGCCTTCCTGATTCATCACTCAACTCTTCACGCTGAATTACCTTCTTTGCTCCTAAACGTAGTAACATCTCTTCTTCTTCCAATTTCCCTGTTGCTCCGACTACGTTATATCCTAACTTACTTAAAATACTAACCGCTACACTACCTACACCGCCCGTAGCACCCGTTACTAAAACATCTCCCATATTAGGCATAATTCCTGCTCCAATGAGCTTATATACCGATAGTGCAGCTGTAAAACCAGCTGTCCCATACATCATACTTTCATTCAAAGACATTCCTTCTGGTAAAGAAACAATCCAAGATGGTGGCACGCGAATATATTCTCCGAATCCACCAGACGTATTCATACCTAAATCATACCCCGTTACAATAACTTGATCCCCTACCTTAAAGGAACCATCTTCACTACTCACAACTTCTCCTGCAGCATCGATTCCTGGCGTATGAGGATATGTTCTCGTTACACCTTTATTACCAGTAGCTGAAAGCGCATCTTTATAATTTAATGAAGAGTAATGAACTCGTATTAGCACATCTCCTTCAGGTAAACGATTGATTTCTCTCTCAACAAGCTTTCTTTCAAATTGATTATTTTCTTTTTCTTTCACGACGATTGCTCGGAATGATGTATGACCCATTATGCTCTCTCCTTCATCCGTAAAATTCTTCTTTATTATATAGAAGAAATAAGTAGTACTACCAATTTCTTATTGGCTATATTTCAACAAATCTTACTTCTCTCTCACTTTCTCACAATATATATTTTCATTTCTACTAAAAAAACATATACTTATCCTACATCTGAAAAATAACATATAGAAAATCTGACTTTTTATAAATAAATTGAATTTTTACGAAATGTAAATGATTTGTAATGTTTTTTTTCGTCAAATTTCATTATAATAAGTGGATGTGAGTGTCGTATTTCAATCCAAATGAAGGAGTACAAGAAATGGAGCAAAACCCATCTTTGCAAGAAAATACACGCAATAAACCGAAAAAAAGTAAGAAAAAAACAAAAATTATTATAAGCGTCATTCTATTCTTTTTAATAGTAGGAGGCGGTTATACGTGGTTTTTAGTAAATAAAGCATCTTCTGCTGTTCGAAATGCCGCACACGATTTAGCACGCGGTGATAAATCTGATTTACGTGATAAAGCTGTAAAACCTATTACGAACAATGTCTCTGTCTTAATAATGGGTGTTGATGAAAGCGATGTCCGAGGAAAAGAATATGGTGAAGCTATAAGAACAGATGCGCTGTTGCTTGCAACTTTTAATAAAGACAGCAAAACTGTTAAACTATTAAGTATTCCACGTGACACATATACTTACATTCCAGTAGAAAAGAAAAAAGATAAAATTACACACGCTCATGCATTCGGTTCTGCTAAAAACGGTAAAAAGGGTGGACCACAAGCAAGTATCGATGCAGTTGAAAAATTAATGAATGTTCCTGTCGATTACTTTGTAAAATTTAACTTTAAATCATTTATAAAAATTGTCGATGATTTAGGCGGCATTGAAGTCGATGTACCTGTTGAATTTTCAGAACAAGATAGTAATGATAATGCCGATGCAATTCACCTGAAAAAAGGTGTCCAAAAGTTAAATGGCGAAGAGGCTCTTGCTCTTGCTAGAACGCGACACATCGATAGTGATGCAATGCGTGGGCAACGTCAACAACTCGTTATTGAAGCTATTTTAAAGAAAATAACAAACGTTGGATCTGTAACAAAAGTTGGCAACATCATTGATGATATTAACGGACAATTCGTTACAAACTTAACATTCGATGATATGCTTTCATTCTATAAATATGGCGCAGATTCTTCAGTTGAAAAGTTACAAATTCAAGGTGATGACTGCTATATGGAAAAAGGTGATGATACATGTAGCAAATCTGCTGGTGGCGGTCGAACATATTACTACAATCCAGATAAAAAAGCACTAGCAAATGTTACGAACGAACTTCGTACTCACCTTGGACTACCTGCCTATACAAAAACTGACTTTGATTCGAAAAAAACAGATTCAGAGAAAACGAAAGACACTAACTCTGAGAGAACAAAAGACACTGACTCTGAGAAAACAAAAGACACTGACTCTGAGAGAACAAAAGACACTAACTCTGAGAGAATAAAAGACACTAACTCTGAGAGAATAAAAGACACTGACTCTGAGAGAATAAAAGACACTGACTCTGAAAATACAAACAAACGTGAGTCAAGTAACAACAACCATAATGATAATAACAATGAAGATATAAAAACATCATCTAATAACAATGAATAAAAAGAAACCGTACTCTATGGAGGTAGAGTGCGGCTTCTTTTTTTAAACATAAAAAATCAGAACTTTCCAACTATCTTTTTTAATATTTTTAAATTATAATAAATAATAGTAATCTATTCCAATTATCAGGGGGCTCATACATATGAAAGCTGCAGTAAAACATAACATTTCAGATTTTAAAGACTACTTAAAATCCAACGATATATACATGGAAGAAAATATAGATGAAAATGATGGTTCGGTACATTTTTCAGTAGGATTAGAAACAGAAGCTGGCGCAAAAATTCAACTTATCGCTGCTTTCGAAAATGAAAATCCGACTGTGGATATATACTGCTTCAATGTTGCTCACGTACCTGACGAAACATCAACAAATGACATTTTACATGTCATCAATGAATTAAACACATCTTACCGATTTGCAAAATTCACACTAAATAAGCAAAATGCAATTGATATTTCAACATCTCTTGCATTCTCAGAACCAAACTTTAATCCGGCACTTGTTTTTGAGCATACGAGAATGCTGTATAAATTAGCGAACGACGAATATAAAAACTTAATGAAAGTTATTTGGGCATAAAGTAAAACTATAATCAGTGACGTTTTACTACCCACAATTAGCGGGATAAACAAAAGGATGGGCTGCAAGCAGCACCATCCTTTTACTTCGATATCATATCAACCCACATTTTAACAGCAGTTCCTACAATTAAAGTGGACAATACATATTGCAGTACTTTTTGATTTAGCCTCTTCCCGACTCGTGCTCCAAGTGGCGCAGCAAATATACTTGCAACCGCAATAATTAGAGCTGGAATGATAACTACTTGCCCAGTAATCACTTTTCCTGTAGTAATCCCTATTGAGGAAATAAACGTAATAGCGATAGATGTTGCGATCGTCATGCGCAGTGGTAATTTTAAAATAACTAGCATAATGGGAACTAAAAGGAACGAACCTCCAGCTCCTATAATGCCTGAAGCTCCCCCTACAACGAACGCTAACAAGCTCGCTAACCATTTATTATACTTCACGTCTCCACTATTGTTTTGTTTCGGTACAAACATCATAATAGCTGCAATTGTAGCTAATGCTGCATAAACAACATTCACTGTATGTTCCTCTAATATGTTAGCACCGAAACTCCCTATGAAGCTTCCTAGTAATATACTAGCTCCCATATACATAACTAACGTTTTATTCATGTCATTACTTTTTCGGTATGCCCACGCACCTGCAAAAGTTGCAAAGAATACTTGTACCGCTGTAATACCGCTCACCTCATGTGCAGTATAACCAGTAAACCCTAGCAATACTGGAATGTATAAGATCATCGGATAATTAATAATCGCGCCGCCAATCCCAACCATTCCTGATATAAACGATCCTATAAACCCAATTATAAAAAGTAATACGACTAAGCTCACCTTACATCCCCCGCCTTCTTAAAAGAAGGTGATTTAAATGAATAAGTTTACATTCCCATCCGAAGCATCTGCTAAATATGCTCCTACCCCAGCAAACTCTACCCCTTCCATAATCTCTTCCTCTTTTAACCCTAATAAATCTACTGTCATTTGACAAGCTACAAGTTTAATTCCTTGTTCTTTCGCCAAATCAATTAAATCCGGCAAAGGCATTGCGTTATGTTTTTTCATAATGCCTTTAATCATCTTCGGCCCCATGCCAGCAAAATTCATTTTGGATAATCCCATCTTATCGGCACCACGCGGCATCATCTTCCCAAATACTTTCTCTATAAAAGTCTTCTTTACTTTCACATGCTCATCTTTTCTAAGAGCATTCAACCCCCAAAAAGTATGAAATATAGTCACTTCTTGATCATAAGCCGCTGCACCATTTGCAATAATATAGGCAGCCATCGCTTTATCATAATCTCCGCTAAATAACACGATTGTCGTTTTCTTCTGTTGTTCCATTTTGTTCCTCCTCTAAATTACCTATAGGGGTATTTAATTGTTTATAAAAAGGCTCAAATCTTTTATCTCTATGCTATATGACTTTACCTTCCCAAGCTAACATACCACCTACCATATTGATCACTTGAAAACCGTAACCTTCTAAAAATTGAACTGCTCTTGCACTTCTTCCTCCCGAGCGACAAACGATAATGTATTCATTATTTTTATCAAGCTCCTGTATTCGAAACTCTAGTAAGCCTAACCTAATATGAAGCACGCCTGGAATTTTCCCTTCCCTCACTTCTTCCACTTCACGAACATCAATTACATGTATCTCTTCATTTCGTAACAATCTTTCCTCTACTTCTCTCGCTGTAATTTCTTTCATCTTAATATTCCTTTCCTTACAAAGCGTTCATACCACCTGAAACATTTATAATGCGCTGAAATCCTAATTTCTTTAATACTTTTGCTGCTTGCTTACTTCTCATCCCGCTCTGACAAATAACGATTACTTTCTTATTCTTATTTAATTGATTTGCCTTACTAACTAACTCATTTAGCGGGATATTCTGAAAGCCCTTCATATGGTTCCCTCTATATTCGCCTACTGTACGAACATCGATAAAGTACTTCCCCTGTTTTCCCACTATACTTTTTAATTCTTTTCCATTTATATTTTGAACACCTTTAACCGGTAAGAACCGTGAAATAACAAACCATGCAGCCAATACAACGAAAAGCGTACTTACTATTGTGTTCATATAACTCCCCCTCTACATTTATAAAATTATTTCTTTACTACGCCTTCTTAATCCAAAACTTTAGTACATCGCTTTCTTCTGCATGCTTTACGATGTCATGACCAGTTTTGTTTGCCCACGCTGGAATATCCTTAATTGACCCTTTATCCGTTACATGTACTTCTAACACTTCGCCCGATTGTAAAGTATCCATCGCTCTTTTCGTTCTTACAATTGGCATTGGACATGCTAAATCTTTCGCATCTAAAACTTGTTTTATATTCATCATCTATTCCTCCAATTTGTTATTAATTATGAACTGCACAGCGGTTTGGACCAATCTCCATTTCACGTTCTTCTTCCACACTCGGATGAATTTTCCCCATATTCGTTTGACGAATTTCTTGATAAGCATTCGGCTGAGGTGGTAGATTCTCCGTTACAATTTTGCGAAATTCATTCTCATCTTTCATATTTAACCCTGCATTCACTTCAAACAATTGTTTTAAATTAGCACTCACAACCCCATTTTCATCCATTTCACTTATTTTTGAATAATGAGCTGGTAAAACAATTAACTCTTGAGATAATTCCTTATAGCGCTTATATAATGTATTTCGTAAATCGCTCACCCAATCTTCAGCCTTACCAGCAAGATCTGGACGCCCGATTGAATCTACAAATAAAATATCGCCCGATAATAAATAGGAATTATCTACAATAAATGATGTACTCCCAATCGTATGCCCCGGTGAGTATAGCGCATCCATTTCGATTTTGGTACCCCCTACCGTAATAACAGATCCTTCTACAAGTGGTTCGTATAAGAAAACGACTTCCTCCGCATCTTTTGGAGGTAACCAATACGTACCACCTACTTTTTCAGCTAACTTACGACCGCCAGAAATATGGTCTGCATGTAAATGTGTATCCATTACATTCGTAATAGTAACTCCATGCTCTTTCGCAAACTCCTCATATAATTCAATCGTTCTTACTGCATCAATAACTGCTGCTTCACCGTTAGAAACGACCATATAAGATAAACAGCCTTTTCCAAGACGATTAAATTGATATATACTCCCTCCGCCCTGTACATCTCCTACTTTGAGCGGCTTTACATATTCACTCCAAGCTTTCATCCCACCAGCTAAATAGGAAACATCGTTGAAGCCAGCATCCAACAATTGCTCCGCGACAAACTGCGAAGAACCTTCTTTTGCACATACGACTAAAATCTCTTTCTCTCTCGGTAATTCATCTACAATATGGTCTACACCATCTAACAAGTCAAAATAAGGTTTATTAATAGAAGATACTTGTTTCCCTTCAATTTTCCAATCTTCATAATCCGTCTCATTACGAACATCTAAAATAAACAACTCTCCGAATAAAACTTTCTCTGCAACATCTTTTGCTTGTAACATCTTAATGTCCATTTAATTACCCCCATAGGTATATTTTCGTTTAAAAAATTTTATTTCTCCACATTTCCTTGCCACCCTAACATACCAGGAATGACATTTTTCACATTTGAAAAACCTTTCTCTTTCAACATTTGGCAAGCTACATCACTGCGGTTACCAGTTCGGCAAACAACATAAATTTGCTTCGTCTGATCTAACGATGTACTGTCTAGTTCACCTAGTGGCACCGAAATAGCAGATGGAATATGACCAAAAGCAAATTCTGCTGCTTCACGAACATCTAATACAATGCACTCTTCTCCGTGAGATAATATATCCTGTAATTCCGCATTCGTAATTGTATGAGGATATTTCACAACTTCATTCACTTCATGTTCATGCGCTTTCCTCACATAATGCATCAATATAGCACCCTCGTGTTTCGTCCCGATATATTGATGCCCTATTTTATTCGCCCAACTTTGTATATCTACCGTAGATCCTTTATCTGTTGCCTCAATTTCAATCACTTGCCCTGATGCCAATCCTTCCATCGCCTTCTTCGTCTTTACAATAGGCATCGGACAAGCCAAACCTTTACAATCTAAACTCATATCCACTTTTATACTCATTATCGATTCCTCCATATTTTATATACACATACCTGTAGGGGTATGTTAAAACGTTTTTGAAAATCTGTCAACACTTATGTTTGACAGATTATCGGCTTTTTACAAGTAATTGAACGGCTTCTTTAATTAACTCTTCATTTGAACCATTGCCACTTTCAAACTGTTCACGTAAACATTGCTCTAAATTTGTTCCAACAACTAATCCAATTGTACGATCTAATGCAGAACGAGATGCCGTTAACTGTGTAATAACCTCTCGGCAATCTTTTCCTTCTTCCATCATACGAAGCACACCGCGCACTTGGCCTTCAATACGTTTTAATCTATTTTTCATATCTTGATTGTATTCCACTGTAGACCACCTCCGTAATTATAGCTATATTATATATTACTTTATAACCTTGTATAACATCATATACCCTTTAGGGTATATTGTAAAGGGGGATGTTTGTTTCTCAGCCTTCTAGCGGTTAAGTGGTCTACTCTACCTTATTCCTTATAAACTCTTTGTAAAAAGATAATCCATATCGCCACCTAACGCTGCAGCTGTATCACCAGTTTCTCTAAAATCATGTGTATAAATTTTCTCAAATGAACCGAAATCTACTTGCTTATAAAATTCAAAACAAGGGAATCCATCATGTTCTCCTTGAATATCGATACTACCATCCCTTTTCACACATACAGTTAATACATAGTCCACAGGAGGGGCATACACATTTAACGGATTACTAGCGCTTGCACTCATTTTGAATTGCACACCGTTAGAACTCCATACAATATGAGTACACACAATATTTTCAGTACTCGCTTTTCCTGTTCTTTTATTCACAGAACCGTCTGGATTAGTAACCTTCTCTGTCGTAATACCCGTATTTGCATATGAAAACACTTCTTCTTTATAAAAATCCACTACAACCTCTTGCTCCACTCTAGAGCGCATAGTATTTACCGCATGTGGTGTAAATTCACGTGAATCACCTTCAAATTGGATTACTTTTCCTGTTTCCATATCCTTCTTAGCTTCCGTCCAAGGCATTGGAATAAATACACTCGCTCTAATTTTTACGATATTAGTCATAAGATACACCTCTATAATTTTATTTTAGATACTGCATAATATTGAGTAAAACAGACCACAATATCGCTCCCATAATCAATAGCTTTCTCTTTTACGTTTACTACTTCCTTCTGAAAAATAGCGCTATATTTATATTTAGATTGTCGTTTTAAAACTATATTCCATTTCTCCAGCTAGTGCTGCTGGGGTATCATCCGTTTCTCTGAAGTCATGTGTATATATGAATTCAAATGAACCAAAATCTATTTGCTTATAAAATTCATAGCAAGGGAAACCATCATGTAAACCTTCAACGTGCACAGCGCCACGTTCATTAACTCGTATAGTCAAAAAATAATCAGCTGCAGGTGCTGCCGCATTTAACGGATTGCTTGCACTTGCTCTCATTTCAAACGAAACTTCATCTTCACTCCATACAATATTTGTACATACAATGTTTTCTGTACTTGTTTCTCCTTTTTGATACTCAATTGAGCCATCTGGATTTGTAATTTTCACAGTGACGATACAAGCATCTGCATATGTGAAAATTTCTCTTTTATAAAAATCAATATTCACTTCTTGTTCTAATCTTGAACGCTTTGTATTCACAGCGTATGGTGTAAACTCACGTGCATCTCCAGCATATTCAAAAACTCTTCCCGTTGCAGGATCCTGAATAGGTTTCAGCGAAGCATACGGTGCAAATACACTCCCTCTAATTTTAACGATATTAACCATGTGAAACCTCCATCGATTCTATATTATATAAATCATTATTTGTTCTACCAACATAATATAGTCAATTTGATTGACTGTATTATGTATAGTACAATAAGCATTACATATAGTCAACTTAATTGACTACAAGTGCGGAGGTTATATATATGGATCAAACATTTAACGAGTTAGATCTTACATCGCTTTTATCATTATCATTTAGCACATTAATTACTGAGCTACATGACAAATTAAGTGAATTAGGATTTGAAGATATTAGGCCAGCACATGGTTTTATGTTCAAACGCATCCTCCCTAATGGGGCAACAGGTATAGAACTAGCTGAATATTTAGGGGTTTCCAAACAAGCTGTAAGTAAAATGGTGGATTCTCTTGAGAATAGTGGCTACGTTACACGTAAAACACACCCTACTGATAAAAGGGGTAAAATCATTGTTTTAACCGAACGTGGTTTAGCAGTAATGAAAGCAAAAGAAGAAATAGTAGCTGAAATAGAGCAGCGATGGATTGAAAACATAGGTACAGAACGAATGCAAATGCTAAAAGAAGATTTGACAACATTCGTTACTACAAAAGATGCAGGAAAATTATCATCCAACATACGACCTGTTTGGTAAACAAAAACTCCATATAAAAAACGAATCCATTTTGAGTAGTCTTTTTCAAAATGGATTCGTTTTTTTTACAATGATATATCTACTATTTTCGTTTCATCTCTATCATTAATTTTAACCATCTGCGCCTCGTTATTTGGCAAAAATACGATATATTTTCCCGTTCTCACATTCTTCCAAATAACTTTTCCTTCCTCATCTGTTCTCCCTATTGAAATTCCAATTTCTTTACTGGGCTGAGGTGATTCGTCTTTCATAAGTATAATTTCAAAATCTTTTATTGGCTGTTTTTCTTTATTTTTCACGTAAAAAGTTACAGAATTAACAACCTTACTACACTTCTTTTTATTATTTTCTATATAAACATATGTAACAATAAGAACTAATACACAAACTAAAATCCATATAAGCTTACTATATTTATTCAGACCATTTTTTAAGATTATTAAAAACATCGTCTGTCACCCGGTTTGTAGAATACATCTTCTAATTCACCAAAAATATTATAAAGGGCCAACCTACATCTTATAGAAATAAAGCTATCTAATATAACTTCCCTCCTATACAAATGATAGCGAAAAATTGAAGATCCCTTTATAAATTCTAGTTTTTCTTTTTTTAGAAGTCAATGTAATTAACAAAACGATAAAATTATTTACATTCTTTACTTTGAGTTAAAAATAAACCGTAGATTCTCCAAATAAAAAGAACGGACATAGCATGCTATGTCCGTTCTTTCCATCACACATACTTCCGATGCACCATCTTCCCATCATAAGAAAACACAACGCCCTTACTCTCCACAATCGACTCCATATGCACCGTTCTTCCCCACAACTGATGAAGATATGGTAATACCTTTTCTAAGTATTTTAAATCGAGCTCGATTCCTTCGTAACTATGTTTAATGTATAATTCTCCGTTCTTTAAGTAGTCTCCATCTTCTACTACTAAGTACGGGAATCCACCATTTGTCCGCATATTTACGAGCTGATCACGTACATGTTCCCATTCTTTATCAATTACTTTATATTCTTTTCCTTGGCGCTGGAATAAGTACATATCTTCTCTCATTACGAGTTCTTTATTTAAGTAGTTTCTTAGGAATGATACGTCCCATTCAATTTCGCGTACTTCAAACATTTTCTCACGACCAGAACCAGGCTTCACACCACGCCTTTTCATTTCTTCTGTCGGGTTGTTGTAGCGTTCTTCAATATCTTCAAACATTTTAATACCGAGGTAGTATGGGTTAATGCTTGTTTTTGATGGCTGAACGACACCTGCATTTAATTTTGCGAATTCGATTGCTTCATCAGATGTTAAGTCCATTTCACGCAGTATACGTTGATGCCAGTAGGAAGCCCAGCCTTCGTTCATGATCTTCGTTTCAAGCTGTGGCCAGAAATATAACATTTCCTCACGCATCATCGTTAATATGTCTCGTTGCCAATCTTCAAGCTCACGGCTATATTCTTCAATAAAGAGTAGTAAATCTTTCTCTGGTTGCGGTGGAATCTTCTTCTTTTTGCGTATATTCGATCGCTCCCTCTTTTTATTTCGATCATCTAAATTCCATAAATCATCGTATTGTGATGCTTTTTTCTTTTCCACTTCTTCCTCTTCTAAATCATCAATACTCCATGCAAGTTTCGGACGCATAAGCGACGGATCAATATGCTCTTGAATGGCAAGTACGGCATCTAAAAATGTTTCTACCTCTGCCTTTCCGTACTTATGCTCATACGCTTTCACACGGTCCGCTGTTGCGGCCATACTCTCTACCATATCCCGCTTCGTATTTGAAAAACGAATATTATTTTTGAAGAAGTCACAGTGTGCTAAAACGTGTGCTACAATTAATTTGTTTTGGATTAAAGAGTTCGTATCCAATAAAAAGGCGTAACATGGATCAGAGTTAATAACGAGTTCGTATATTTTACTAAGTCCTAAATCGTATTGTAATTTCATTCTGAAAAATTGTTTTCCAAAACTCCAATGTGAAAACCTTGTCGGCATCCCATATGCACCAAATGTATAAATAATTTCCGCTGGACATATTTCATAACGCATCGGATAAAAATCAAGCCCAAATCCAGTCGCAATTTCCGTAATTTCCGCAATCGCATATTGCAGTGCTTTATCGTCACTTGCTCTCATTATTTTCCCTCCTTACACTTTCCCTTAAGAAAGTGTATGATGGGGAACAAGCTTTCATGAGGATTGATTGCATAATAAAAAGACACCCCCGTAAAAACGAGAATGTCTCATCTATTAACCTTCAATAATCTCCATCTTCTCCGTAATCGGTGTACGAGCTTTTCCTTCTGGTGCTTTATCGAAATAACCAATATGAAGAATTCCAACGATACGTTGGCCTCTTTTTAAACCGATTCCTTCTATAAATAATGGATTGTAGTTTAATCCGCCTGATTTCCAAACACAGCCTAAGCCGCGTTCCCAAGCAAGCAATTGGAAGTTTTGCATAAATGCGCATGTTGCAGCGTAATCTTCGTCACGCTGAATTTGACGCGGATCTTCATTCATATATACAACAATTTGTGCAGGTGTGCTTAAGAAACGATCAGATAAAATTTTACCGCGTTTCGCTCTTTCTTCTTCTGTGAAAGAGTTTAATACCGCATCTACTAATTTCTTACGGCCGTCCCCAATGTATAATTTACAATTCCATGGCTCACGGTGTTTATGATTTGGTGCCCACGTTGCATCGTTTAATAATTCAATTAATAATTCTTTGTCTACTGCTTTATCTGTAAATGTACGAACAGATCGTCTTTCTTTAATAACATTTGCGATGGAAGTATATGTAGTCATATTTTTCTCTCCCTTATTTTTCATCTATATGTATAAGTTTGTTATTGATATTGATTTTCAATTTCGATTATAACCTAGTTTTTCACTATTAATCAATGTTTTATGTTGGAAAACATATAAAAAACTTCTTTTTCTACTGTGAATAAAAAAACTTAGCTTGTTCACAAGTTTTTCACATTTTATGGAAATGATATGTGTAAAGTTTTCCACATTATCCATCTAGGAGGAGTTTACATGTACAAAAAAATCGCAGTAAGTATGACTATGGCCGCATTATTATGCGGGGTATCTACCTTCCCTGCTTCTGCTGCCACGCCAAAAGAAGTTGCAATGCATCATCATAAACCGATTTCAGAAGAAGAAATGCAGTCGCTCGAAAAACTCGGCTATAACAAACATGAAATTTGGAAAGCTGCCCACATTGCAAGAATCAGCAAAAAAGAAACTAAGGACGTTTTAGCTTACTATAAGCAAAATAAATCTTGGGAGAAAACCGCACAACATTTCGGTGTAGATCCAAGTAAGCTTAAAAAGCATCATATGAATAAGGAAACAAAAAAAGCATTACTGCAACAATTAGCAACGATACAAAAATCCACACCAGATGGACTCAAACAAAAAATGAAAGAATATAATATCGGCTTACGTCAGCTCACGGTATTAACAATCATCTCTCAAAAAAGTAATACCCCTCTTGATAATGTACTAAAAATGAAAAAAGACGGTATGGATATTAAACAAATCGCGGAAAAATTAAATGTTAAAAGAGAAGATATACGAGCAGAGATGATTAAATTAGTGAAGTCTATTAAAGAGAAGCAAACAAATTAACACGCAAAAAAGGAAGAGGTATTCACTGCTCTTCCTTTTCTTTATGAACTTTCAACTTTGAAGTATAAATTCCCGTCTTTCCCAAAAACTAACATAAACAAATGTTGTAGTAAGGGGTGAGAAAGTGTTTCGTTTATCATCTAAAAAGAAGAAAAAAACAATCTGTTCCATTCCAGATTTTATCCAAACTATGAAAGAATCTAGTGATTTCGTTTCTTATAACATCGTAGAAGATGGAACGCTATGTTTGTTTTATTATAAATCTACAGCTGAATCACTCCTCATTAATCGATTCATTTTAACACCTATAAAAAGAGAATTGGATCACATTGAAACTATAAATGATATAGCAAATATCGTCACACTCGAAGGGATTATTACCAACCCTTCTATTGATGATATTCGTGAAAAATTATTAGTTGGGTATGTACTCATACAGCTTAAAAACGATTCTCAAACAGCAGAATATGTACTTATTCGTGCTGAAAGTTCCGTTTTAGGTACACGATTATATAACGATACCGAAAATGAATATAGTGTAATCGGTCCAAAAGTCGGATTTGTTGAAAATATTGATACAAATACACACTTACTTCGCCGAAATATAGTAACAGAGCAATTAGTTTTCAAAGAAGTTATAGTTGGCTCTATATCAAAAACAAAGGTGATAGTTGCTTACATCGAAGGCATTACAAATGAACAACACATCAATACCGCAATGCAGCGCTTACAAGATGTTGACTTTGATGTTCCTTTTGATGCAACTATGATTGAACAGTTTATTAGCGATAATAGTAACTCACCCTTCCCTGTTTTACTACCTACAGAGCGGCTAGACCGCTCTGTGTACGCATTACTGAATGGAGGCGTTGTTATTTTAACAGACGGTTCACCTTACGCATTAGCTGGACCAGCGACGTTACTTGATTTCTTCGTCTCGCCAGAAGATTATTATTTACCATGGATAGCGGGCTCATTTCTTCGAATGGTTCGCTTTTTCGGAGCAGCATTCTCGCTATTTTCATCAGCTATTTATACAGCTGTATTAACGTATCACTATCAAATGATTCCTGCGGATTTACTAGGTCCGATTATTTTTTCAAGAGCTAATGTACCCTTTCCGCCCATTTTAGAAGCACTTTTTTTAGAAATCACAATCGAATTGCTCCGTGAAGCTGGAGCACGATTACCTACAAAAGTTGGACAAACAATCGGCATCGTTGGCGGGATTGTAATTGGCCAAGCATCTGTTCAAGCTGCTTTAACGAGTAACATTTTATTAATTGCAGTTGCTTTATCAGCACTCGCTTCTTTTACAACACCAACTGTAAAAATGTCTTCTACTATCCGGATACTACGATTTCCACTTATTCTTTTAGCTGGTGCATTTGGGGGCTTAGGTCTCATTGTAGGATTCGTACTCATATTAGCTCATTTAATTCGCTTAAAATCACTTGGATCACCTTATTTATTACCTCTATATCCATTTCGCGGTTTAGGGACAGCAGAAGGACTCCTTCGTTTGCCGTTTAGTCAAACTGCTGGACGTGCCTCTTTTCTGAGACCAAAAAAGAAATGGCGCTATGACCCAAACAAAGCGAAAGAAAAACGTGACGGTGAAGAGAAATGAAAAATATTTTATTATGCTTTTCCATTATCATTTTAATTGTTCAATCTGGTTGTACAGAAGCACATATAGTTGATACACAGCGAATGATTCACGTAGGTGGATTCGATATAATAAAAGATAAAAAATTTCGCGGAACCATTTTATATCCCGATTACACAAAGGGCGTACAATCTAAACCAGAAACTCAATCAACTCATGCAGGTACAATTGAAACAATCTCTTCCCTTCTAAACGCCAAATCTCCACATACGATCGCTGTAGGTCAAATGCGTGTTGTCCTATTTGGAAAAGCATTTGGTGAACATGGACTTGGAGATGTTATTAACAACTTACAACGTGATCCTAACATTGGCCGTGATGTGCAGCTAGCACTTGTAGATGGTTCAGCAGAAGAATTACTGAAACATGTCAAAACAAATGGATCACTTTATCTATCTGATTTACTGGAGCAAAATATAAAAAACGAGACAATCCCGCGGACAGCTTTAAATATTTTTTTATATAACTTCTATTCATCTGGATGCGATCCATTTCTTCCTTACATTCAAGTATCAGAAGACAAATCTGCTTCCATTAAAGGACTCGCTTTTTTAAAAAAGGATAAAGTGGTTATGTACACCGATAAAAAAGGATCTTTTTTATTAAAATTACTTATTAATCCAACGAAAAATGGTCGCTACGAAGTTCCAATACGTCAAGGTAAGCATAAAGGATTGATCGCTACTCAAAACTTATCTGGAAAAAGTGTTTGTTCTCTTTCGCAAAACGGTGATATTCTGAAAGTTAACATTCACTTAAAATTAAATGGACTCGTAAAAAATGCTCCCAGCTGGCTTGATTTATCAAAGAGTAAAAATGTAACTTACGTAAAAAGACATGTAGAAAAAACACTTGAGAAGGATTTAAACGAATTAATAAAACAATTCCAAGAAAATAAAATCGATCCAATTGGTATACGTGAAGAAATTCGTAGTCATTCAAGAAAATGGAACATAAAACAAATTCAAGACATGTATCCTGGCGTAGACGTTGCTGTTAGTGTGAAGATTAATGTCGTACAATCTGGTATCGGAGAATAGTGAGGTGCTATCATGGCTGGACAAGATAAAACACATACTGTTTCCCCTTATTTCACATTCCTTCTATTACACTCCCTTCAAATTGGAGTAGGTGTGTTAGGATACCAAAGGATTATTGCGCAATTTGCCGGTTATGATGCTTGGATTTCTCTTATTATCGCTGGTATTGCAACTCACATCGTGTTATTTTGTATGCTGAAAATGTTAGAAAAAGATAATGATTTAATGAATATTCATACGACATGTTTCGGAAAGTGGATTGGAACATTTTTTTCCGTATGCTTTGCTGCATACCTTCTATTATTTTGCCTTACTGTTCTTCGTTCATATATTGAAGTCATTCAAGTTTGGGTCTTTCCTACAATTAAACCGTGGAAATTAACTTTACTATTTTTACTTGTGGCTTATTACATAATTAGGGGTGGCTTTCGTTCTGTGACAGGAATATGTTTTTGGGGCGTCATAATCCCGATTTTCGTACTATTTTTCTTAGTTTTCCCAATGAAATACGCACATGTCCGTAACATTTTCCCAATTCTCGCTCATTCACCTTTAGACATTTTAACTTCAGCGAAAGCATCTGCATTAGAGTTTCTTGGATTTGAAGCAATCCTTATCTTTTATCCATTTATAAAAAAAGGAAAATCGTTAAATAAATGGGCACATAGCGGTATTGCTTTTACAACCATTCTATACGTAATATTAGCGATTGTGTCCATTATGTACTATAGCCAAGGGCAACTACATCATACAATTTGGCCAACATTAACAATGCTAAAAATAATTAAGGTTCCTTTTATCCAAAGGTTTGAGTACATTATTATTTTCTTATGGTATCTAATTATTTTACCTAACCTTTGTTTAACGATCTGGTCTTCTTGTTGCATTACTAAGAAATCTTTTCGCATACCATTTAACATTACACTGCCATTTTTTATCGCAACTATATTTATTTCATCCTTGTATTTCACAAACCGCGAAAGTATCAATACATTGAATACAGTACTGTCTCAAGCTGGTTTATATATTGTATACGCTTATATCCCAATCTTATTTCTATTCCATTCATTGCGGTGGCGCTTCAAAAATAAGTCGAAAGAATCTTCACCCGACACACCATGATATTTGATACAATTTGATTAATACATGTGTAAAGGGGACAAGCGTATGAAGAAATATGTATTTTCTTTACTTGCAGTACTGAGTTTAATTCTTGCTGGATGCGGAGCTACTAGTACAAATGAAAAAAAATCATCTGAATCAAAAGAAGAGCATGACCATGCATCGCACACGCAGCAAGCTGACATTCAAGAAAAAACAAAGGGAGTCGACACACTTCCGGCCTTCCTAGACAAGCTTGATCCACAAATGAAAGACATTTACACTGTCGCTGGACAAAATGCAGAGCTATTAGATTGGATTCCATGTTACTGCGGTTGCGGTGAAAGTGTAGGACATAAAAACAATAAAAATTGCTTTATTCGTGAAATTAAGAAGAATGGTGAAGTTGTTTGGGATTCCCATGCAACGACTTGCGTCAATTGCCTAGAAATCGCAGTTGAATCAGCTGCGATGAAACAAAAAGGAAAATCAACGCTTGAAATTCGTAACTATATTGACAATAAATACAAAGAAGGCTATGGCAAACCAACACCTACGCCAATGCCAAAAGCTTAAAAAACGAGGAAATACCTCGTTTTTTTTCATTCACTTTTTTTCTTAACAAATTCTTTCAAGTGTATTTCTCCTTACTTATCACACACTATATATAACTCTCGGTAAGGAGGGTACACAGTGCAAACATATAACGACTATGATAAAGCTCTCTATTACACGTATTGCTGTAATTGGGATAAATTACTCGTTCTCATGGTTCAGACGAACGATCAATTATTTTCTAAGCGTATTGAGCATTTTTTACATGCTTATCAATACAGTAAAGAGCTACCAGAAGTTGATAAACAATTGCAGCTTCTATTTCAATATATTGACCACGCATCTCAAAAGTCACATGTAGAAGAAGTAGAGCAAATTCAAATGTAAAATATAGCGCTATTCTCTTTATGAGAATGGCGCTTTTTAAAATGTCGATATCAATAAATGTTTCTCCTTATAAAACTTTTATTGATAAACATATTTTTTCTTTCTTTTCCCTACTACTTCATACTATAATTTAGTATGTAACTATTATAAGTGAGGTATAAAATATGGGACGAGAAAAAAAGCAAGAATATGCTTTACTTACTGCATGGGGAGCTTCATTTATTGCTACATTAGGAAGTCTATACTTTTCCGAAATCATGAAATTTGAGCCTTGTGTCCTTTGTTGGTATCAGCGTATTTTTATGTATCCATTTGTTTTATGGCTTGGTATCGCTGTAGTAAAGAAAGACTATCGCATTGCAAGTTATTCTTTACCAATCGCAAGTATTGGTGCTTGTATTTCTTTATATCACTATGCAATTCAAAAAATCGCAGCATTTTCAGCTGCTGGGGCAGCTTGCGGCCGCGTACCTTGTACGGGAGAATACATAAACTGGTTCGGCTTTGTGACAATCCCGTTTTTAGCACTTATCGGCTTTATCACAATCGCTGTTTGTAGCTTTATCGTAATCAAAAACAAATAAGGAGATGAAAGAATGAAAAAAATGCTTATATTTGGCGGTATTATTATCGCCTTGTTTGCAGCAATTTTCGCTGTCACACAAATGGAAGAAAAAAACGCTTCAACTAGCCAAAAAATTGATAATGCTACTGGTAGTCAAACAGATGGTGCTGACTACTACACAAATAAAATCTCTCTTTCAGATCTCCAAAAGAATTTAAAAGAGAAAAAAGAAGAAACAGTATACTTTTATCAAACATCTTGCGTTCATTGCCAAAAATTATCTCCTGTCGTAGTACCGATGGCTAAAGACTTGAATGTTGATATGAAAGTTATGGATATTGAAAAATTAGATGCTCCTTGGGATGAATATAAAATTCAAGGTACACCAACAATCATTCATTTTAAAGATGGTAAAGAAGTGAGCCGTATTAGCGGCGAACAATCGAAAGACAAATTAAAAGAATGGCTTGAGCAAACGAAGAAATAACGAGAAAAGGAAACTCCTTCTACACATGAAATGGGCGTAAAACCTCACACTAATGTATAAGGAGGGGGTTTTATGCCAGAAGTAAAATGCTCTGTTTCCAATTGCTCATTTTGGGGACAAGGTAACTTTTGTCAAGCAAGTGCTATCATCGTTCAGCCTGATGCAGATGAAGCTGGTCAAACTGAAAATGATTCGTATACAAGCGCGGTTTTAACAAACGAGACGCTAGAAAGCTCTGTAGCAACGAGTGTAGAAACTTGTTGCCATACATTTAAACCAAAATATTAAACATAAAAAGCATACGATGAATCGTATGCTTTTTTACATTCCCCTCCAAAAATCATGCATAATAAAAAAGTACAAAATAACGAGGACGACAGTCCCACATAGGGTAATGCGCCTATATATACTCTTTTCTCCTTCCCTTGCTTTTACAAAAGCCCAAATAAATCCGAAGAACAATATTAAATCAACATATGGAACATAAAAAGAAAAGACGAGAAACGCATACAAATACACAATGAATAAACAGGTCGTTACTAAGAAAACTTTAAATGCAAATTCACTTTTCATAATGTAACCGCCCCCTATCTGTATTGTATTATATTCAGCAAAATACAATAGTTGCAGTTAAACTCCAAGTAGAAATAAGCTACCGCCTATAAAACGGTAGCTATTACGGAACATTGTATTTCCGTTTATATATATTACTTAAAGTCGAAGTAGGAATTTGCTCGTAACGAATTTTTTCTCCTGTTTCATCTACAATATACAAATCGTTTCCTATATAATATATTCCATTTTTTCGTTTTGAGTACACCGTATATCTTTCATTCGGCAATACCGTTTTCACTTTTGTTAACTGCCCATTCGGTTCTTGCCAATATATATCCGCGCGATCTACTAACGTAAGTATTCCAATTTGCTCTTCTTCTACTTTACGACCATTCCAGCTCACAACACGATAACCAAGTGTATTTGCCTCATATTCCGGACTCGTATGAAAACGAGAAATGATTACTTTTGTTTGTAATTGTACTCGGTCATATAACCATTGTATATCCTTGTCATGCATGCGAATACAACCATTTGATTCCCTACTTCCAATCGTCCATTCCCGATTTGTCCCGTGAATCGCATATTCCTTTTTATCTAGTCCAAGCCACCTCGTACCGAGAGGGTTGTTTGGTGCACCACCACGTATCTTTTTTCGATGGTATTCTTTATTTTTATATTTAGTTATAATACAAAAATTACCTTCTGGCGTAGGTGTACGATCTCTTCCAGTCGTTATCGGAAACGTTCTCGTATAGTTTCCTTCTTCAAAGAAAGACAGCTGATTCGTCGTAAGATTAACTAATATTAAATGATCTGTATTAGCAAAAACGCTAGCTGGTAGGCAGAAAAATAGGATTACGATAAACAATACTTTTTTCATCTAAATCCCCCCTAGCACTAACATCATAATAAATGCAATTAGCTTTACTTTGCTCTTATAAATGAAAACTATCCATTTACGATAACGCCTCCGTTTACATGTATCATTTGCCCCGTAACATAAGATGAATCGTCAGATGCTAAGTATACGTATGCTGGTGCTAATTCATATGGCTGACCAGGTCTTTGCATCGGAACATTGCTTCCAAACTGTGACACTTTCTTCTCATCAAAGCTCGATGGAATAAGAGGTGTCCAAATCGGGCCTGGCGCAACACCATTTACACGAATTCCTTTTTGCACTAACGATTGAGAGAGAGATCTTGTAAAAGCAACGATAGCTCCTTTCGTTGCAGAATAATCAATTAAAGTTTCATTTCCTTCATATGCAACGATAGACGCCGTATTTATAATGACATCCCCTTGTTTGAAGTGAGAAAGTGCTGCTTTCGTAACGTGAAAATAAGAAAAAATATTAATACGGCATGTTTTTTCTAGCTGTTCTGCTGTAATATATTCTAGTCCTTGCTGCGGATATTGCTGTGCGACGTTATTCACAACAATATTTAAACCACCTAACTGCGAAACAGTCTCTTCCACAATATCTTTACAATGTTGTTCATTACTTAAATCTCCCGGTAGTAATACACACTTTACACCTTCTTTTTCAACACGTTGTTTCGTCTCATTCGCATCCTCCTCCTCATCTAAATAAGCAATTGCAATATTTGCACCCTCTTTTGCAAAAGCGATGGAAACAGCTCGTCCAATCCCACTATCTCCCCCTGTAATTAACACATTCTTCCCCTTTAACTTTTCACTTCCCTTATAATTGGGATCTTCAAACTGCGGAAGTGGATTCATTAATGATTCAATACCAGGCTGTTTATTTTGATGTTGGGCTGGCATTGTTAAAAAGCTTTTTTGCTGTGGCATAACTTCCTTCAGCTCCTTTTCCTTATCATGTGCACAATAAAAAACTACAATTCACACATAGTTTTACGATTAATATTCGAATTTAAGACACAAAATATGAATTGTTGTAAACTTTTTATACAAAACTATTGCAAAATAGTTAAAAAACGAATATTATATATAACTGTTGTGAAAATTATTCGTAAACAGAAAGGATGTTTATATGTTTAACCTTTCAAAACATAAAACTTCTATTAAAACTGAAATTATGGCAGGTATTATTACCTTCTTAACAATGGCATATATCATTGTCGTAAACCCTGTCATCCTTGGGGATGCAGGTGTTCCATTTGAACAAGCATTTACAGCAACAATTATCGCTGCTGTTGTCGGAACATTATTTATGGCGATCTTTACAAACTTACCAATCGCAATTGCACCAGGTATGGGATTAAATGCTTACTTCTCTTACTCTGTTGTAAAAGCTCATGAAGGCATGACTTTCGCAATTGCATTCTCTGCTGTATTCGTAGCAGGTATGATTTTAATTTTGTTATCATTCACATCTTTCCGTACAAAATTAATGGAAGCCATTCCTGAAAATTTAAAACACGCAATTACTGCTGGTATCGGACTATTTATCGCCTTTATCGGTTTACGTTTAACAGGTATCGTTACAAAAAACGATGCAAACTTAGTTGGACTTGGTGATCTTCACTCTGCTCCAGTTTTACTAGCATTAGCTGGACTTGGAATTACAATTGTCCTTATGTCTTTAAATGTAAATGGTGCGCTATTTATCGGCATGCTATTAACTGGTCTTATCGCTTTCTTCACAGGACAATTAACGTTCTCAAACGGTGTTACATCAATGCCTGGATTACCAGAAGGAATTATCGTATCAAATCCAATTACTGCTGTATCTGATGTAATTAACTACGGATTATACGGCGTTGTATTCTCATTCTTCCTTGTTACACTATTCGATACAACAGGTACACTACTTGGCGTTGCGCAACAAGGTGGATTTATGAAAGACGGAAAGCTTCCAAAAGCAGGACGAGCTCTTCTATCTGACTCATTCTCAGCAACAATCGGTTCTATGTTCGGAACAACACCATCAACAGCTTACATTGAATCTTCTGCTGGTGTTGCAGCTGGTGGCCGTACTGGTTTAACAACAGTTACAGTAGCTGTTCTATTCGCATTAGCAGCTTTCTTTGGACCATTAGTGAGCGCTGTATCTGGTGTATCAGCTATTACTGCACCATCACTAATTATCGTTGGTAGTCTTATGATGGGTTCAGTTCGCCACATCGATTGGGATTCATTTGATGAAGCATTCCCAGCATTCTTAGTAATCTTAAGCATGCCACTTACATCAAGTATCGCAACAGGTATCGCACTTGGATTTATTTCATACCCACTTATGAAAGTGGCAAAAGGTAAATTCCGTTCTGTTCACCCACTTGTGTATGTATTCGGAATCTTGTTCGCTTATCAATTGATATTCTTACCACATTAAAATCCCTCTTTCTGAGGGATTTTTTATTTTCAAAAAACATTTGACAACTGTACAGAATCATGGAATAATTCAAAATAGTTAAATATTCGATGTCTTATCAAGAGCAGGTGGAGGGATGAGCCCTACGAAGCCCGGCAACCGACCCATTTATGGGCACGGTGCTAATTCTTACAACACGTTGTGTTGAAAGATAAGAGTAATATGATAAGACGTCTTTTCTATATGAAAAGGCGTTTTTTATTTTCACTCCCTCCCCTCTCTTCTTAGTTTAGGAGGGATTTTTTTATGAAAAAATTGTGTTCCATCGTACTTATTTTTCTATTACTTACATTGACGGCTTGTACAAATGAACAAGATGCTATCTCTTCACAAAAGCAACAAACGGTGAAAAAAGTAACTACAACAGTTGAAAATCATTTACAAACAGAAATTCCAAAGCAAATAAAAAAGCCATTAAAAATCGCATTAATTATGCAAATGTCTATCGGAACTTTTTCCTCTCAATATATTGAGGGCGTCAAAAAACAAGTCGAGCTATTTGGCGGTAGTGTACAAGTCTACAATTCTGATAACGATTTAGCAAAAATGGCTGCAAATTTAGATACTGCTATTAATTCAAAAGTGGATGGTATTTTAATTGATCATGGCCGATCTGAAGCATTAAAACCTGGGGTAGAAAAAGCGTTACAGGCGAACATTCCCGTAGTCGCGTTTGATAACGATCTACGCTTACCAGGTGTAACAATTATTGATCAAGATGACTATAGTCTTGCATGGAAATCATTAAAAACGTTAGCAGAAGATTTGAATGGACAAGGAAATATCGCAGTCGTATGGGTTGGCGGATTTGCTCCAATGGAACGTCGTAACGTTATCATTGATGCTTTTTATAAACGGTATCCAAATATAAAAGAAGTTGCGCGATTCGGTACTGCTAGTAATAACACACCACTTGATACACAAACACAAGTAGAAGCTTTACTAAAAAAATATCCGAAAGAAGGAGATTTACAAGCCATTTTCGCTTCGTGGGATGAGTTTGCTAAAGGAGCTGTTAAAGCACTTGAACAAGCTGGTCGTACAGATATAAAAGTATACAGCATTGACTTAAGTAATGAAGATTTACAACTTATGCAAAAAGAAAACTCACCTTGGTCTGCTACGGCTGCAACGGATCCAGCTGAAGTAGGGAAAGTTCAAGTACGATTCTTATACAAAAAAATTGCCGGTGAACAAACGCCAGATATTTATTCACTAGAACCTTATTTAGTAAAGAAAAATAGTTTACCAAAAGAAAATATAACAATGGATCAATTATCAAAACATATAAACGGTTGGGGAGACTCGAAAGATGCGTATTCTCCTTGGATGAAAAAATTAGAGAAGGAGAAAAAATGATGACATTCTCTCTTCAAAACATTACACATTCTTATCATGCCGCTACACCTGTTCTAGAAGATGTTTCTATCCATATTCAAAAAGGAAAAGTTCATGCCCTACTAGGAATGAACGGTGCTGGGAAAAGTACTCTACTGAAAATAGCAACTGGTGAAATTCAACCAGTTGCTGGCGATATAAAAATTGATAATCAGTCTGTTTCCTTTACTTCGCCACGCGATGCAAAAAAGCACGGTATTTCTTTCGTAACACAAGAAGTAGATCACGGACTTATTCCGGGATTATCTGTATTAGAAAATGTACTTATCGATCATTTAGCAATGCAAAATAAAGTACTATTTTCAAAGTCAAAATTAGTCGCACTCGCTAAACAACATTTGCAAACTGTACAGGCTGATTTAAATATTTTTGAAGATGTTTCAAACTGCTCATTACATGAAAAACAATTACTTCTTATCGCAAGAGCTTTATCCAACAATACAAATTATCTTTTATTAGATGAGCCTACTTCTTCTCTTGGACCGAAAGAAATTGAAACCTTCGGGCAACTATTAAAAGATTTAACATCAAAAGGAATTGGCATCATCTTAATTTCTCATCGTTTATCAGAGATTCGAAATTTCGCGGATGATGTAACTGTATTACATAATGGTAAAGTCGCACTTTCTGATGCGATTACAAAGGTTACAGATCAACAAATTGTAGAATCGATGACTGGAAAACAACTTACACTTCCTATTAATGCAGCACCAAAACGAGGGAACGAAGAATTCTTTAAAGTACAAGAACTTCCATTACACAAAAACCATTCTCCCCTTTCTCTCACCGTACGGAAAGGTGAAACTGTTGTGATATACGGATTAATTGGCAGTGGCAAAACAACACTTGCTGAAACGTTATTTGGTGCTCATCATACTTATCACGCAGAAATAAACGGTCAAAATATAACGATTAAAACACCGCGAGATGCGATTAAAGCGAAAATCGCACTTGTACCAGAAGAAAGAAGAAAACAAGGCGTATTTCTTTCGGAAGATATTATAAGCCACACGAATTTACACCAATCAGGTTGGAGACGAAAACAAACCGAATTAAATAATGCTACTGCGGCAATTTCTTCTTTCAGCATTTCACCGAATGACCCAAAAGCCTTTATTCATTCACTTAGCGGTGGAAATCAACAAAAAGTCTCGATTGCAAAGTGGCATGGATTCAAACCGAATCTCTTTCTTTTAGACGAGCCAACTAAAGGTGTAGACATAGCTGCAAAACAAGACATTTTTCAATTCATTCGTAACATTACTGAAAACGGGAGTTCCGTAATTTACTTCACAGGAGAACAAGATGAAGCACTACATATCGCTGATCGCATTCTTATACTGGCAAACGGAGAATTTGTAGGTGAATACTTACCAAACGAACTATCTCCTGAACAGCTTTTACATTTATCTGAAGGGAGTTATTCCATTGAATCTCGTTCATAAAACAAAAACTAAGAAACTATATTTACCTACTCATCTTTTTTATCAATTTAGTACGATTGCTATCATTATAGGTGTTACAATTTTCTTCTCTATCGTCAACGATTCTTTTTTAACGTACAACAATATTAGTGATATTTTACGCTCCATTTCTATCGTAACGTTACTTGCAATTGGTGTTACCTTTACATTAATTGTAGATGGGTTTGATTTATCAGTCGGCTCTACCGCTAGTTTAGCAACCATTGCAGCTGCTTCCTGTCTCGTTTTATATCGACAAGAACTATTAGTCACACTCCTTGTTCCTATTCTTTGTGGGCTATTAGTTGGATTATTAAATGCACTACTCGTTATCCGAATTAAACTACCAGATTTACTAGCTACATTAAGTATTATGTATATCGTGAATGGACTACACTTAACATTTTCAAAAGGATCTTCTATTTATGAAGGAATGTCTGGTGCCAAAGGACATTTTATTCCATCCTTTTTATTTATCGGTCAAGGTTCTGTCTTAGGAATTCCAGTCCCTGTCATTATCATGCTTATTGTCGTTTTGATTGCATATGTATTTTTAGAAAAAACAACGTACGGTCGTTTCTTTTATATGACAGGTGGGAATCGAGAAGCTGCTAGACTAGCTGGTATTCCTACTGATCGTTACCGTGTATATGCCTATATGATTAGCGGTTTACTTGCCTCTATTGGCGGAATTATTCTATGTAGCCGCGTTGGCACAGGACAAGTTTCAGCTGGCGCCCCATTATTAATGGATGCAGTTGCCGCTGCCTATATCGGTTATGCAATGTTCGGTGCTAAGAAACCAAATGTCATCGGAACATTTCTTGGTTCCATATTAATCGGGATCATATTAAACGGCCTTACAATGATGAACGTTCCTTATTATGCACAAGATATCATTAAAGGCAGTATTTTAATTGCTGCTTTAGCCTTTTCATTTATTAAAAAGAAACGTAAATAAAGTGAAACTTTAATAAGTGGGGGTTTTCTTCCCCCCACTTATTATTAGGCTTCACCAATCGGGCATTTACGGGCAGTTGATCCCCCACCTAACTTCTTTGCTTTCGCCGAATTTTGAGGTGGGGGTCTTACTGCCCGTTAATGCGCTACTTTCCTTTTGCAACAATCACACGAACTACTTCAACGCAAGGAGCAGAAGACCGTTTGCTATTGCTATAACACCTAAGAAGATTGCTATCATCAGCTCTCCCATTCCATTATTAAATACATAAATAATAGAAGAAATGAAAACCTCCTCTACGACCAAACTAATTAAAAGAGGTTAGAAACCTTTAATATTTCTCATTTACCTGTAATTCTTTACTATACTTTTGAATGAACACTGATGAAATAATCATTACCATTCCTATACTAAAACCAATAAGCTGATCTAATAACATTTCATCATGCATGAGCAAACGAAATAAAAATACACCACCAAAAATAAGCAACATAGTAAATCCAGTATGTCTAAGTCCTTTATATACATTTTCCATATGTATCACCTCTCTACATACCTTTATCCATATTATACCATATTCCGAAAATTTGTATAACCAACATTCGGTATTGAAACCACTAATAAAAAAGACTGCAGAGAAATTCTTCTCCGCAGCCTAATATTTATTTTTGCAAAAACGCCTGTAAATCTGCAAATTGTCTCTTTGCATCCTCATAGCCTTGCTCATATAAACTTTGTAATTTTGCTGTATCTTTTTCCATACGATCTACTTGAAGCGGCACTTCTGGGCGAATAACAAATAAATTCCCAGCTTGTTCTTCTTTTTCAATGTAGTGAAGTGTTTCATTATACACTTCATAACGATTCAGCATCGTGTTAACAAGGTTCGGATATTTTTTATAAGCTTTCGCTGCAACCCATCCAAACTTTGATTTTTTCTTTGCGTAACCATGATTTCTCGTTAAAATAACGACTGACTTTTTAAATCCGTCTTCTTGCGCTTTACGAACTGGAATCGGATCAGAAATCCCGCCATCTAACAATTGCTTACCGCGGTAATTTACTACCGGTGCAATGAAAGGCAATGAACTAGACGCTTGTAATAAATTTAGCGCATCATCATTCGTTCCTTCTTTTTCAAAATAAACAGATTGCCCTGTTTCACAATCTGTTGTCCCTACAAGGAAACGCTCTGGACTATTGAAGTATGTTTCAAAATCAAACGGCACATGCTTTTCTGGAATTTCATGAAAAATGAAATCCATATCGAATAGTTGACGTTTTTTCCACAAATTTTTATACGATAAATATTGTGGATGTGATGCATAATCAATATTGACTGTTTTATTTCTATTTCTTTGTCTGGAAAGATACGACGCTGCATGACAAGCACCAGCCGAGACACCAATCACATATGGAAAATATAAATCTTGTTCCATAAAATATTCTAATATCCCGCCCGTATATACACCACGCATACCGCCGCCTTCTAATACTAACCCCGTATTTTCAAGCATGTTACTCTCTCCTCTATATATATTGACTCTTTAATTATTCACTATGTTAAGTATCTTTTTCTATTATATATGAGTTCTTTCAGAAATTATATTCAAAAGGCTTGAGAAAAAAGTATTTTTTCTTCCAATTATATTTCCAAATGATCAGAGACATCCTTTATAAACCTTTGAATAAAATCTTGCTCTTCTTTCGTATATCCATCTAAAAGTAACAGCCACTTTTCTTCCGCTTGTTTATGCAACTTTTCATGAGCTTTATATATTTCATTTCCTCTTTCCGTTAAGCGGAAGAAAATTTCTTTTTGATTATCTAACATTTGCATCTTCTCAACGAACTGCTTTTGAAATAACTTTGTACAAATTTTAGAGATCGCGCCCTTCGTCATTCCCATTTCTGTCGTAATAGCCGTTACATTCATGAGACCATTTTGTCCGATACACTCGATAACATGTAACTCAGATAAAGACATACCACTTACACCTGTTTCACGAAGAAACTTCTCATTATTTTCTTTCAAATGCTCTTCTTTTTTATGAAAAAGTGTACGAATATCCGAAATTATTTCCATTTGTTTCGCTGTACGTTCCAATCCATTCGCCTCCTAAGTTTCCAAAGAAACAATTTAACTATATACCATTTTAAAATCATTTCTCCATCTTTACAAGTGAGAAAATCATGTTAAAATAAATTTAGTTTCCTAGGAAACTAAAAATAAGGAGGTTAGCATTATGGAAAAAACCAAACTGAATTTCATTTTATATGTTGTCTGTATGAGTGCCTTACTCAGTTCCTTCGCTCAAAATATTTACACACCGATCTTACCGATGATTCAAAATTCGTTTCATACTTCTCTTTATCTTGTAAGTTTAACCGTTTCACTTTTCACATTCATTCTTGCGATTATGCAGCTCATATACGGACCTTTAATTGATACAAAAGGAAGAAAATCTGTCCTTATCCCTAGTTTAATTATTAGTACAATCGGCTCAATTGGTTGTGCTTTCTCACCAAACATTTACTTATTTCTATTTTTTAGAGCTGTTCAAGCTATAGGAATAGCGGCTATACCTGTAGTTGCAGCAACGATTATCGGTGATTTATTTGAAGGAAAAGAACGCGGAGAAGCGATGAGCCTTTATCAAATGTTACTTGCTCTCGCACCTGCGATCGGCCCTCTTATAGGCGGTTATCTCGGCAGTATACACGGCCACTTATCTGTATTTCTGTTTTTATCTACAATTGGCATCATCTTATTAATTATAAACATTTCACTACTTCCAGAAACAAAACCAAATGTAATTAAACAACCTAAAGTAAAAAAGAATTACTGGCTTATCTTAAAAAATAAAACTGGATTTTCTATTACACTTATTGGCTTTATTCAATTTTGTATGTATTTCTGTTTCCTGGTTTTTTTGCCTAGCATATTAACAAATATATATCATCTACACGCAAGTGAAATTGGTCTTATGTTTGTACCAATGTCCCTTTCTATTATGTTAGGAAGTTATTGCTACAAATTTTTGCAAAAACAGTTCACAACAAAGCAAGCTTTATTCATCACTAGTTTCTTCAATATTATATGTATCACTTTATTCTCTTTCGCATATAGCAACAATATCCCAACCGTCATTATCGTTACCTCTTTATACGGTTTTAGCATGGGACTTTCTATGCCAACTCACACTACTTTATTAACGGAAGAATTCGTACAAGAACGCGCAACAGCTATCGGTATGTACAACTTCATTCGCTATTTTGGCATGGGTACAGGACCTATTGTAGGTGGGTTTCTTTTATTTAATCAAAATTACTTTTGGATTTTCTTTATAGGAGCAGTTACATTTCTACTTATAGTTTTATACGCAATAAAAATGTTACGTTTCTCTACCGCACAAAAGGCAAAATAGAGCCCCCGAAAGGTGGGCTCTATTTAAGCTCTTTGATCCGCAACAATATGAATATCAATATACTTTGTTTGTCTCATAATTTCATTTACAATAGAACCTTTTCGTATTTCTTCCCATCTTGTTCTCGCTGATTGTCCGAGTAAAACTTGTGTTACTTGTAGTCTCTGGGCAACTTCGATAATAACATCAGCTGGTTTTCTTCCTTTTGCTTCTTCTAATACAAAACTCGCATCAAATTGATTGGTTAACGATTTCCACTCTTCAATCGTCTGCTTTTTTTCAGCTGAAATAGAATCTATATTTTCCCTCTCAACGTTTAATACGTACAATTCAGCATTTAACCGATCAGCCATGCGCCATCCCCGTCTTATTAATTTCTCCGCTGTTGAACTGTATTGTACACAAACGAGAATTTTTTCTTTTACGCCAATTGGTTCTATTACTGTTTGGCTAATTTTCTCGTCCATATCATCAGCAACTTCTCGAAGTGATAATTCCCTAAGTGCCCCTAGATTATTAAGCGTAAAGAAATTTTGTAAGCTCTGCTGAATTTTTTCTTCCTTATATATCTTTCCATCTATTAATCTCTTCCTTAATACCTCAGGCGTTGCATCAACGAGCTGAATTTCATTTGCTTTTTGTAAAATAAAATCTGGAATACGTTCCCGTACTTTTACATTCGTAATTTGAGCTACAATGTCATGAACGCTTTCTAAATGTTGAATATTAAACGCAGATAATACAGATATACCGGCATCTAACAATTCTTGCACATCCATGTAACGCTTCTTATTTGTAGACCCAGGAATGTTACTATGTGCAAGTTCATCCACTACAACTACTTGCGGGCCACGCTTTATAATTCCTTCTACATCAAGTTCATAAAATACTTTTCCTTTATACTCTATTTCTTTTAAAGGAACTTTTTCTAAATCAGCAATTGCTTCTTCCGTCTCTTTTCTACCATGTGTTTCAATTAAACCAATTACAATATCAATGCCGTCTTTTTTCATCTCTCGTGCATCAAAAAGCATTTTATAACTTTTCCCTACGCCTGGGGCAGCCCCTACGTATAGCTTTAATTTTCCACGATTTTGTTGACGAATGTATTCTAAATATTCCTCTGGCGTTCGCCTTTGAAACGTCGGTTTATAATCATCCGCATACAAAACACTCACAACCCTTCTTGCGAAACAACACTACCTCAATCCGTTAGATTGAGGTAGTACTGTTACTATTTCATTAATTTCTGTAATTCTAAGTTTAACTTTAAGACGTTTACGCGATCTTCTCCAAATAAACCGAGGGCAGCACCTTCTGTTTGTTCCTTAATCAATTGATTTAACTTTTCTTTCGGAATATTCGTTAATTTAGAGATGCGATCTACCTGCACAGACGCTGCCTTTGGACTAATGTCAGGATCAAGCCCTGAACCTGAATTCGTCACTAAGTCTATCGGTACTTCTGTAACTGGAACGGTTGGATTTTGTTTCTTCCAGTCTTCCATACTTTTCTCTACTCGTTTCTCTAAATCTGGATTAGACGGTGCATAGTTATTTGAACCAGATGCTTCTGCTTTATATTCTATACTAGAGACACGTCCATGAAAATAACGTGGATCTGTGAAATTTTGACCGATTAACTTCGAACCAACTATTTCATCCTTATCATTATATATAAGACTTCCATCCGCATTATCCTTCATTACCGCTTGTGCAATACCAGTTACAATAAGCGGGTATACGAGGCCGCACAAAACTAAAAATGTAAAAGTAATACGAATAATTGGTGATAGTATACTTTGTTTCTTCGCCATCTTTTTCCCCTCTTCCTTATATGAACAAGCCGACAATCATATCAATTACCTTAATTCCAATGAACGGAACGATAACCCCGCCAAGCCCGTAAATGAGTAAGTTTCTGCTAAGCAATGCATTAGAGCTCATCGGTTTATATGCGATTCCTTTCATCGCTAATGGAATAAGTAATGGAATAATAACAGCGTTAAATATTAATGCTGATAAAATTGCTGACAGTGGTGACGTTAATTTCATAATGTTCAATGCTTCCATTTGCGGAATCGCAAGTGTGAACATCGCTGGAATAATTGCAAAATATTTTGCTATATCATTCGCAATACTAAACGTTGTTAACGCCCCGCGCGTCATTAACAATTGCTTACCAATTCCTACAACCTCAATAATTTTCGTTGGATTCGAGTCTAAATCAATCATATTTGCTGCTTCTTTTGCAGCTGTCGTACCGCTATTCATCGCTAATCCAACGTCGGCTTGCGCTAACGCCGGCGCATCATTTGTACCATCACCTGTCATCGCTACAAGCTTCCCTTTATCTTGCTCTGCTTTAATAACTGCAATTTTATCTTCTGGTTTACACTCGGCAACGAATTCATCTACACCTGCTTCTTTTGCAATTGTTGCTGCTGTTAATGGGTTATCCCCTGTACACATAACCGTTTTAATCCCCATCTGACGTAATTGTTCAAAACGCTCACGCATACCAGGTTTTACCGTATCCTTTAAATAAATTAAACCGTAAATACGATCATCTACTGCCACTACAAGTGGTGTTCCACCCTCTTTTGAAATGAAATCTGCTTTTTGATTTACATCTTTCGGAATTGTTCCGCCTTGTGACCCAACCCATTCAATAACGGCACCTACAGCACCTTTTCTCACTTTCGTTCCGTCCTGTAAATCGACACCACTCATTCTTGTTTCTGCTTTAAACGGAACGAACTCCCCTTGTTCTGCAAGTTCTCGATTATACGATATAGATTTCGTTTGCACATATTCTATAACAGATCGGCCTTCTGGTGTTTCATCTAAAACAGAACTAATAGCAGCCCACTTTCCAACTTGCTCAATCGTTTCATTTCCTACTGGAAGCAGTGTATGTGCCATTCGGTTCCCGAAAGTAATAGTACCTGTTTTATCTAAAATAATTGTATTAATATCGCCCGCAGCTTCTACTGCTTTCCCTGACATTGCTAACACGTTAAACTTTGTCACGCGGTCCATCCCAGCTATACCAATTGCCGATAATAACCCACCAATTGTCGTTGGAATTAAACAAACTAACAATGCTACAAGTACAGCTGTATCAATTTGAAACCCTAAATAATTCGTGAAAATTGGCAACGTCACAACAACGATTAAGAAAATAAGCGTTAAACTCGTTAATACTGTATTTAAAGCAATCTCATTCGGCGTTTTTTGACGAGCAGCCCCTTCTACTAATGAAATCATTTTATCAATAAATGATTCTCCAGGATTACTTGTAATAACAATTGTAATTTCATCACTTACGACCATCGTTCCGCCTGTTACGGAACAAAAATCGCCACCCGCTTCCTTTATAACAGGGGCTGATTCTCCTGTTATTGCAGATTCATCGACAGACGCTAACCCTTTTATTACTTCACCATCATTTGGAATCATTTCCCCTTGTTTTACGATAACAACGTCACCTTTTCTCAGATCAGTTGCTGAAACTTGAACAATGTCTCCATTTTCTTTTACGACATTTGCAAACACATCTTTCTTCGATTGTTTTAAAGAATCGGCTTGCGCTTTACCACGGCCTTCAGCTAACGCTTCTGCAAAGTTAGCAAATAAAACTGTAAATAATAGAATGAGAGAAACCGTTATATTAAACCATCCTGGTACACTACTAGAACTGCTTGGGAGAAAAGATAAAATGAACGTAATGATAAACCCAATTTCCACAATGAACATAATCGGATTCTTTATCATTACTTTCGGATTCAATTTCGCAAAGGATTGTTTCATCGCATGCGTCACGATATCACGATCCAACGTTTTCGCTTGTCTAACTTCATCTTCTACAGCATGTATTTGTGAATCGTTCAATTGTTTTTCTTTTACTACTACCGGTCTCATTATTTACCCTCCATTACTTCAATGTAAGAAATTCTGCAATTGGGCCCAGTACTAACATCGGGAAAAATGTTAATGCACCAACAATTACAATCGTTCCAATAAAGATTCCTCCAAATAAACCATTATCCGTACGGAACGTTCCGACTGTTTCTGGTACTACCGTCTTCTCTTTCAATGAAGCTGCTACAGCTAGCATCGTAATTAAACTGAAATAGCGTCCTAAAAACATAACTAAACCAGTCGTAATATTCCAAAACGGTGTATTATCTGCTAATCCTTCAAATCCAGATCCATTATTCGCAGCTGACGATGTGTATTCATATACAACTTGCGTTAAACCGTGAAAACCGGAATGAGAAATCGCATCCGTTCCTAAACTTGTTGAAAGAGCTAATGCAGAAAATCCTAAGATAAGTAATGGATGAAATAGAATCGTTACTGCAATTAATTTCATTTCCTTACCTTCAATCTTTTTACCTAAAAACTCTGGTGTTCTTCCGACCATTAATCCAGATATAAAAACTGCAATAATTGCATACATAATAATATTAATAAAGCCCGCTCCAACACCGCCGTATACTGTATTCAACATCATATTTACGAGTGGAACTAAACCGCCAATTGGCGTTAACGTATCATGCATCGTATTAACGGCCCCTGTTTCAGCAGCTGTCGTTACTGTTGCGTATAGTGAAGAAAATACTGTTCCAAATCGTACTTCTTTCCCTTCTGTACTTCCTTGTACATGTTCGATACCCATTCCATTTAATGTCGGATTCCCGTTTAGTTCAGATGTCGTAATCGTTATAAATCCTAGTAAAAACACCATGAATAGTGAAACGAAAAGGATACGCCCTTGTTTTTTATTTCCTACCATTCGTCCGTACGTAAATGGAAGTGCTGTTGGTAATAACATCATAAGCATCATTTGCAAAATATTACTCATTTGTCCTGGATTTTCAAAAGGATGTGTAGAGTTTGCCCCGAAAAATCCACCGCCGTTATTCCCAAGTTCCTTAATAGAAACGAATGATGCAACAGGCCCGCGTAAAATACTTTGTTTTGCTCCATCAATCGTTTGTGCTGTAACCGCCCCATCTAACGTTTGTGGTACGCCAAGTGCAACAAAAACTAGTGCCGCAATAAATGCGATAGGAAGAAACACTCTCGTTAACGCTCTCGTAAAATCAACGAAAAAGTTACCAAGTTCTTTTCCAGCAAGTCCTCTTATAAAAGCCATAACGAGCGCTAACGTCGTTGCTGGTGCCGCAAACATTAAAAATGTAATCCCGATTAATTGTGATAAATAAGATAAACCATTTTCACCGCTGTAATGTTGTAAGTTTGTATCAGCCATAAAACTAATCGCTGTATTAAAAGCGAGCGTAGGCTCCATCCCTTCAATATGCGCTGGATTTAATGGCAATACACCTTGTAATCTAAAAATGAAATATACAACGACAATCATAAATCCGTTGAGTAGAACTAATGATAATGCATACTGTTTCCACGTTTGATTGTATCCTTTTACACCTGTAATTTTAAAAATAAGTTTCTCAAAAGGCCCGAATACTTTATCTAGCATTTTGCTACCTTGAAAGGTTTTCTCTAAATAAATCCCCGTTGGCTTTGCTACTAAAATAAACAAGAGCATTGTAATAATGACTGCAACCCAAATCATAATGAATGATTCCCCCTAATTAAAACTTTTCTGGATTTAATAATGCGTATACTAAGTACACCGTAATCGCTGCAACAATAACCGATAAGGCAATCATCATGATTGCTTCCCTTCTTTCACAACTTTATCTGACCAACTTGCAAGACTTGCCATCGATGCTACTAATACAACAAAAATTCCGATCATCACAACATCTAACATAACAATCCCTCACTTTAAATGTTAAAATTTACCATTAAAATATTAAAAAAGAACACTGAGCTCTACTCAGTGTTCAAAAAATGAACAACAAAAAGTAAACCTCCTCTCTAAACGCTTACGAGGTTAGCTGTCGGATTCGGGCCTAAAGAGTAGCCCTACTTTCAAAACTGAAAGATTCACCCCAAGTGACGATGCACAAAATTGGTTCCCCCGCTCCATTTCTGGAACTCAGCGATTTTAGGTTTTTTTTGGAAATTTGATAAATGATTTATGAGAGTAAATATACTCCTCTATATTTCACTTGTAAAGAGGTAAATTACTTAAAATAAGAAAATATTACGCTATTTAAACGCTTACATTACGTATTATTAATATTCTTTCATCTGTTTTCTTGTCTTTTCTTTCTTTTTCATAGAAATGACCTTTTATATATAAAAAAAGAGCGAATGTATATAAGCACCCCACTTAGGCACACTTAACATTCGCTCTCGTTTTCATTCAGAATTTATTTACCACGTAAAAATGCACGTAAATTTCTCCCGCGAATATAAACTTGTGTCAATTCTGCATGTAGCTGCTCATACTCGGTAATATCCATCTCTAAATACAAAGCATCTTTTGATGGTAATATAATATATGGCCCTGGAAAAAGGGGATCAATCTGAACCAATTCTTGAACTCGCTCTACCGATACTGCCCAACGATTTGCTATATCTCCAAGTAATAGTACCTTCATCATTTCTTCCCCTGCCCTATTCAAAAAATAAAAAAGAAATATTATCACAATTTGTAAACACGACAAACTTAGCTCCAATTGTTTCATAGAGCCTCGCTGGATATCGTTTATTCCTTGTAACAACAGTAATAGGTGCTTGAAAAGAAAAACGAATGTGTTCTGTGAAGAAACTAACTGTTGGAAGCTCATCCCCTAGTAAAATCACCTTCTTAATTCGTGTGCAAATACTAGTAAAATCCTTCTCCTTATTACAGCTATAAGCTGATTCAAACCCATAATCTCTAACTTCAGCCGCTATCTCTTCATTGGCTGTAAAAATAATTAACTCATGCTGAAATGCTACTAGCTCTCTTAAACTCTTTACCTTGTTTTTTTCTCCAACACAAATAAGTGTTAGTTCCATGTACCGCATCCTCCTTAGCATAAAAGAATTCAAACGTAGATTGATATTCCCCTATACTAATCGGATCGATGAAGTGATGTATCCATCATGGCACCGTCCTCTCTCAAAACGCTTACGAAGTTAGCTGTCGGATTCGGGCTTTGAGAGTAGCCCTACTTTCAAAACTGAAAGATTCACCCCAAGTGACGATGCACAAAATTGGTTCCTCCGCTCCATATATTTGGACTCAGCGTATTACAAAAAATGTATTCTGGCTGATATATTACTCTTGTATTTGGAAAAAGTAAACAAAAAAAGCCAGTTGTAAAACTGGCCTTTTCATTCTTCATGCTTATGCTTTATTCAATTTATACGCAAAATGATTCGTCGGTCCATGACCACTACCAATATTCAATGGCTCTTCAATTGCTATACTAATAAATCGTTTTGCCTCTTGAACTGCTTCGTCCATTGAGTATCCTTTCGCAAGTCCAGCTGTAACTGCTGAAGCAAATGTACAGCCACTTCCGTGCGTTTGTTTCGAAGGAATTCGTTCACTTCTAAATTCAATAAACTCTTCTCCATCAAAGAGTAAATCAATTACTTCATTACCTTGATATTCCGCATGTCCGCCCTTCATAAGCACATATTTAGCACCTAATTCGTGCAATACTTTCGCAGCTTTCTTACTATCTTCTATATTATGAATCTCCATCCCAGTTAACACTTCAGCTTCTGGAACATTCGGTGTAATAACTGTTGCTACTGGTAATAAATATTCCTTTAATGCTTGAACTGCTTCTTGCTGTAATAATGATGCTCCGCCCTTTGCAATCATAACAGGATCTAGCACAATATTATTCCAACCAAATTTCTTAATCTGTTCTGCCACAATTTGAATAATTTCACTACTAAATAACATTCCTAGTTTCACTGCATCTGGTGTTAAATCCGTACCAATTGAATTCAGCTGTTCCGTAATACCTTCTAATGGAACAGGATATACCCCTTGAACGCCAAGCGTATTTTGAGCAGTAATTGCCGTAATAACCGTCATCCCATACACACTAAGCTCTTGGAATGTTTTTAAATCCGCTTGAATACCAGCACCACCGCCGCTATCAGATCCTGCAATTGTTAAAGCTTTATTCACTTCCATCTCACTCATCCTTTTCTATCCAAAATAGCGATGATAAATCGTCTTTGCTTCGCTTATATCTTTCGTTCCATGTACAAGTACACGGCCATCTTTGAAGGCAACTAACCTCTTTTCTTCAACAGAGAAAGATAGTAAATATGGATTTACATTTAAATTATTCACACGGCCTTCTAGTAGCTGTTTATATTGTTCAAAATCCATTTCTTCTTTATGAGGTGGTCTAATTTGAACTGTATTTCTCCCGCATAAAACTGCTGTTTTCGATGTGTTCTCTTTATTTAAATACGGATATAATGCATTCTCTCCGCACGAAGGACAATTATGTTTGCGAAGTTTTTGCACATTCATACATGAATACTCATTCTTCCACATATCAAACGATACAAGTCCATCTCGAAGTGATTTATAATCTTCTACTAACAGTTTAAGAGCTTCTGTTACTTGATGAGAAACGACAAGAGATACAGCAGGTGATATAATACCCGCTGTATCACATGTCGCCCCGCCAAGCGGAATCGATTGTAATAAACATGATAAACATGGTGTTTTACTAGGAAGAATTGTGTAAGAAAGACCGTAACTGCCTACACATGCACCATAAATCCATGGAATAGAATATTTTTGTGCTATATCATTCACAATAAAACGTGTTTCAAAATTATCAGTCGCATCAATCATTACATCAACGTTTGTAACAAGTTCTTCTAGCTCCTCAGCTGTTACATCTTGAACGAGGGCCTCTATTGTTACATCACTATTAATCTCTTCTAAACGCTTTTTAGCCGCTATAGCCTTCGGAAGATTATTTTTCACGTCGCTCTCTGCATACAATTGTTGTCTTTGTAAATTACTCCAATCGACATAATCACGGTCAACAATTGTTATCTTCCCAACACCAGCTCTTACAAACATTTCTGCATTTGCACTACCAAGTGCGCCTGCGCCGATAATAAGCACATGCTTTTCTCTTATCTTTTGCTGCCCTTCTTCCCCAATTGGAGAAAATAGTTCTTGGCGAGAATATCGATTATTCAACTACACTCATTCCTTCTAAAGGACTGCTTGCAGTTGCACAACGTTTACGTGCAATACGCCCCGCTTCAAAGCCTATGCGACCTGCCTCAATACCTAACTTCATTGCGTATGCCATCTTAATAGGATCTTTTGCTCCTGATATAGCCGTATTTAATAACACACCATCTGCTCCTAATTCCATCGCAAACGCTGCATCAGCTGGGCTACCAATACCTGCATCAACGATAACCGGTACTGTCGCTTGTTCAATAATGAAGCTTAAATTTAACGGATTTACAATACCAAGCCCTGAACCGATTGGTGATGCTCCTGGCATAATTGCATGCACACCTAGTTCTTGTAATTTACGTGCTAATACAACATCATCAGATGTGTACGGAAGTACGATAAACCCTTCTTCTAGTAACATTTCAGATGCCTTTAACGTTTCTACTGGATCAGGTAACAACGTTCTATCATCACCAATAACTTCAACTTTGATCATGTCACAAAGCCCTGAAGCTTTTGCTAATTTTGCAATACGAACAGCTTCTTCAGCATTTTTTGCTCCAGCTGTATTTGGTAATAACGTATATTTTTTCACATCAAGCTTCTCTAATAAATTAGGTTGCTTTGCATCAAATATATCCATACGACGTACTGCAAACGTTAAAATTTCAGCTTCAGAAGCGTCAATTGCTTTTTGCTGTACGTCAAAATCAGGGAATTTCCCTGTTCCTAATAAAAGTCTAGACTGAAATGACAATGGTCCAATGTTTAACATAATCAACCGCCTCCTACGAAAGTTACAATCTCAATTTGGTCTCCATCAAAAACAGATGTATCTGTATGATCATCTTTTTGTAAAATATCTTTATTACGCTCTACTACAACAATTCTGTTATCTAACTCTAAATGTGTAAGTAACTCAGCTACTGTTTTTACACTCTCTGGTACTTCAATTTGGTTACCATTAATTTTTAAATTCAAACTTCCATCCCCTTTCTAAACCGTTTTAGAAAGCAATGAATCTAGCAAGTGATTCTCCTGCTTTCCTTCTATTAAATCCGCCATATATTGACCAGAAACAGGGCTTAATAAAATGCCGTTTCGATAATGGCCCGTACAAGCATATAAACCTTTTATTTCTTCATGTTCTCCCATATAAGGAGCTTCGTGATTCGATTGTGGTCTTAATCCTGCCCATGCGCTTTCCCACTCTGCTTCTTTTAAAGCTGGCAATATTGTATAAGCACGCTCTAATATAGAAGTAATGCTTTCCGGTTGTACAGTTTTATTAAACGTATGCGGCTTCATCGTTGCTCCAATTACGTAACGTCCGCCGCGCTTTGGAGCAATATAAAATCTTTCTTGGAAAATAGGTGCCTTTAAAAGTGGTTTTCTACTTCTTACCGCTACTACTTCTCCTTTAACTGGATATGTACCCCATTCGCGGTGAAAATGACCTAGTAACTTCGTGCTCCATGAGCCACCGGCAATCACCACTTTTTCGCATGTGATTATACCTTCGCTCGTAACAATACCAGTCACTTTATTATTTTCAATACGAATATCAAACACTTCTGTCTGTTCATATATATCCGCACCGGAAATTGATGCAGAATGCGCGAATGCTTTCGTAAGCTCTGGTGCAATAACGTGACCATCTTTCGGATAATATACCGCTCCTATAATGGATTCGGATAGAAATGGCTCTTTTTCCCGTAAATGGTCTCCCGTTAGAAAATATGAATCTTCACCTGTTTTCTGTTGCCAATCCATAATGTGAAGAATTCTTTCCTTCTCATCTTCGTTTTGTGCAATACGATATATCCCTTTCTCCTCATATCCAATATCAATACCCGTCTTTTCACGTAAAACTGTTGCAAGTTGTGGAAATATAGCTCGGCTTTCTCTAGCAAGTTCAAATAGCGGGTCATACGCATCCCATTCTGCTTGAACACCAAGCAGGCCAGCAGCTGCTTTAGAAGCTTCCGATGCAATTTTTTGCTTCTCTATAATTGCTACTTTATGTCCTCTTTCTGCTAGAAAATGTGCAACTGAGCTACCAATTACACCACCGCCAATAATCGCTACATCATACTTCTCACACATGTTTTTCCGCCCACTTTCTTATTGATTCCTTATAAGATTTCGCTTTGCTATATGGGTTACTACTACTTACAATTCCGGACATAACTGCTATACCGCTTACACCGTTAGTAAGAACATCTACTGTGTTTTCTGGGGTAATTCCTCCAATCGCTGTAATCGATATAGATAAACAGCTTGCAATGTCTGAAATTTCTTCAAGTCTTCTCGCTGGCACACCTTTTTTACAATCTGTCGGAAATACATGACCATAAACGAGTGAATCCGCTCCATTTTTAAATGCTACTATCGCTTCCTCTAACGAGTGTACTGAATAACCGACATGCAAATAAGAAAACTTTTCTTTCACTAACCTTACATCTGCGCTTCGGTATCCTAGTTGAACACGCGGAATGTTTAATAAAATGGCAATATCAATTCGATCATTTATAACAAGCTTAGATGCTGGAAAGCCTTTTTTCAAAAGACTTTCCACCCCTTCATATAATTCCTTCGTACTTTTCTCACGCTCACGAATATGCAAATAATCAATCTCACTCTCAATTTGCATCGCTACATTCACTAACTCTTCGAATGGCATATGGCCATTTGAGATTACATGGAGCTCATTTTTCATATTCATTCGCCTACTTTAAAATGTTTTCGAATAATTCATCGGCAGGAACAATTTCTTTCGTCATTCCTTTGTCTTTCAACCATTTGTTTTGTTTCTCCCATGACTCTTTTGAATCTGATAAAAATGGCTCATCTTTCGTTTCCATCTTCTCTAATAAAATTTTCATGCTTTCTTTTTCAACTTCTGGTACAAGCGGGAAGTTTTCTTTTTCTTGATGATCTAATAAAATATTTAATGCTTCATCAGGGCTTTTCTTCATAAAGTCATACCCTTTTTTTGCCCCACGTAAAAAGGCTTGCAATGCTTCTTTATCTTTTTTCAACGTTTTATCACCTGTTACGAAAACAAGTTCATGATAATTAGGCACACCATATTCTGCTGGATTAAAGTACGCTGGTTCATGGCCTTCATGACGCATAACAGGTACTTCATGGTTAATGTATGCTCCTGTTACAGCATCCACTTTCTTTGTAATTAACGCTGGTACTAAATCAAAGCCAACATCAACTACTTTCACCGTATCAGGATTACCACCAGCTTCTTTTATCATCGTTTTTAAATATGCTTCACTTAAAGGAGTTCCAGAATATCCTACTGTTTTTCCTTCTAAATCTTTCGGTGATTGAATACCTGCTGATTTCAGCGATACGACATGATTTAACGGTGAACGTACGACAGCTCCAATTGATTTCACTGGAATTTGTTCATTTGCTCTGGCCATAACAACATCTGGCTGATAATACAAACCAACTGTCACTTTCCCTGCTGCAGCTAAAGTTAATGGATCAGTTGGATTAGAAGGGAATTTTATATTTACCTTTATTCCTTCTTCTTTAAAGTAGCCTTTTTCAATTGCTGCATAAATAAAGCTATGTACCGCATTTGGGTACCAATCGAGCATAACCGTTATTTCTTTCTCTTTTTTACTTTTATCTGATGCTGAATTACTCGAACATCCTGCAATCATTGCAACTAATAATGTAAACACAAAGATGCGTTTTAAAAATTTCATGAATGCTTCCTCCAACTAATGAATTTCTTTTCTAATATGGAAATAAGTATGACGAAGAAAATAGCTAATAATGATAACAATACAATGGGTGCAAATACACCAGCTCCATCTAACTGTGTCATCATTCTCTTACTGAAATAACCAAGCCCAGCTTGTGCACCGAGCCATTCACCGATTGCTGCCCCAATTACACTAAGCGGAACTGCAATTTTTAAAGCTGAAAAAAAATAAGGAAGAGCAGACGGTAACTTTAACTTAAGAAAAACATCTTTCTTCGTTGCTCCATATGTAACTAAGAGCTCCTCCCATTCTTTTTTCGTACTACGCAGTCCGTCATACGTATTGACCGCAATAGGGAAAAACGTAATTAAAACTGTAACAACAACCTTACTCCAGATGGTATATCCAAACCATAAAACGAAAAGCGGAGCAAGCGCTGTAATGGGAATCGTTTGTGAGGCAACTAATAATGGATAAAATGCCCTTTCCATCCATGTACTCGCATTCATTAACATCGCTAGCCCTACACCTAATACGATAGAAATAACAACACCTATTAAAACGACGTATAACGTTGCCGGTAAATGAACCGTAAATAATATGTCTTTTAGTTTCCATATTTTCATTACAATTGCTGACGGTGACGGTAAAATGTACATTTCATCTACAATTCTTGCTCCTATTTCCCACATAACGAGTAAAATGCTAGAAAGTGTAATGGCAGGAACTAATTCTTTCAATCGGTTCATCATACGAGTACCTGCCTTTGTAACATACTAAGAAGCTCATCTTTCAGCGCTAACACATCCGGTTTATATAAATCTTTTCGTGTTCTGTTATGATCAAGCGGCACAATCCGTTCAGTCAAAGTAGTTATCGGCTGCTGTTCCACCACTAAAATTCGATTCGAAAGAAACAACGCTTCTTCCACATCATGAGTGATAAATAAAATTGTTTTTTCCCACTCTTTCCATTGTTCAAACAACCATTCTTGCAAAGATGCCTTCGTTAAAGCGTCCAATGCGCTAAACGGTTCATCTAGCAATAATATCTCTCCGCCTGTTAATAATGTTCGGATAAAAGATACGCGCTGCCTCATACCGCCAGATAAATCTTTCGGGTATTTTCCCTCGTATCCTTGTAAACCAAATTTATGTAACAGTTCCTTTGCCTTTACTTGTGCTTCTTTCTTCTGTACACCCTGACATTCTAGTGGCAAAGCAGCATTCTCAATAATTGTTCTCCACGGCAGGAGCATATCTTTTTGAGGCATATACCCTACAGGATGACTTTTTGTTTCTGTCAGCTCTATCCGTCCAGTACTAACTTCTTCTAAGCCTGTAATAAGACGAAATAGAGTACTTTTCCCGCAGCCACTTGGCCCAATAATGCTTACAAACTCTTTCTCTTGTATAGAAGCATTTAATTCATCGATGATTGGCTTCTCATCATAATGAAAAGAAACATTATGAAACTGTAGTATGTTCTTGCTCCTCAAATCCCCACATCTCCTTACGATAGGACATATCCCAGAATAAATATTCAAATCGACTGGAATATAAGAAAATCTCCTCTAATCTTTCTAGCTCTCGCTCTGACTTTCCAATTGCCATTTCATCTAATAAATCTATTAACCAAATACAAAGGTTACCGTATTCTTCAGAACTATATCCTTGAATCCACTCACCAAAGAACTCATGATCTCTCGCTCCAGGAATATCATTTAAACGCTTTCCAATTTCCCAATAACTCCACATACATGGAAGAAGTGCTGCTATTAATTCCGCAAGTGTGCCATTTTGAGATACAGACATCATGTAATTTGTATAAGCTAAATTTTTAGCAGATGGTTTTGCTGATTCTATCTCCTCTATAGAAATTCCAAGCCTTTTTGCATACTGTTTATGGATCGTCATTTCTCCATTTAATATTCCATCAATTTGTTCAGCAAATTTTCCCATTACTTGTGGATTCGTTGCCTTTACAACACCGATGGCATATAGCTTTGCATAATCTAACAAATATAAATAATCTTGAATAATGTAATACTGAAACTTATCTTTTTCTAACGTGCCATCCCCCATCCCTACTACAAATGGATGATTATGACTCATCTCCCAAACTGGTTGTACAGTTTCTAACAATCTATTACAAAATTTCATTTCTATTTCCCCCTTCAATATATGTATCTAAATAAAAAACCACTTCTATAATCAGAAGTGGTTACAACAAATAAAATTATAGTTTATTCGTTGTTCCACTTCCCTTCGCTAGTATTACCTAGATCAGGTGTTGTAAGGGTTAAGGATTATTCCTCTCTCAGCACGAAAAGCACCCCTAGTGGTTTCAATATAAAATTTTCAAATAAAAAAGCCCCGTTTCTATACGCAAAGAAACGGGGACTCATCATTAGTGTCCGAATTGCTTCCCTACGCTAGCATAATCTAGATCAGGTAATGAAAAGGATCAAAGACTTAAGGTCTTACTCTCAGCTGGCAACACCAGCTCTCCTAGCAAACTATAAAATTATCACTGTCAGTATAACACCCTAATAAGACATCATCAACTGTTTTAATTTTCTCAATTGTCAACGAAATTACAGAGTTATATAATAATTATTATTCTATTTCGTAAAATAAAATCCCAATTAATTTCATAAAAAGGAATCATTATCCTGAAAAAATTTATTTTTATATTGATTTCATATTACATTTATGTGAATACACCCACTATATTATATCTTTATACTATAATAAAATTACAACTAACTATACAACTAGAGGAGGTCTCTATTATATGAATATGAAAGCTACAGCTCTAACAGCAACTACTGTCGCAATCGCCTCATTACTTCCTTCTATGGGCGAAACAAATGTACAAAAAGCAAACGCTGAACAATTATCTAATGTCAAAACTGGATATGTCAAAGTCGATCAAGTAGCCTTACATAAAGAAGATAATACAAATAGCACATCCCTTGATACAATTCGCTTTAATACGAAAGTTAACATACTTAAAACAACGAAGGATTGGTATAAAGTATCTGTTAATAATAAAGTAGGCTATGTACAAAAAGATGCTATTCTGCAAAAAAACAAACTTCAATCTACTAATCAATACATCGTCAATGCTAATGCATTGAACGTTCGCTCTGAACCTAATTTAGAATCTTCCATTTTAGATGTATTACCAAATGGTAAGTTCGTGACTATTCAAGGAGAACAAGGCGAATGGTATAAAATTTCACATAACGGTCAAACAGGTTATGTACAAAAAGCATTCGTATCTAATGGTTCGCAGCCCTTAGTAAAAGGAATCACAGTTCAAAATGATACGAAATATACTGTTGCAACACCTAAATTAAATGTACGTAGCAATGCTAGCACAAATGGCACTCTACTTGGTTCTTTACAAAACGGTACACAGGTACAAGTAGTAGAAACAGTAGGAACTTGGTATAAAATTCGTTTTGGCACAGGATACGGGTATGTGGCCAAACACTATGTGGTACAAAATCAACAGCAATCACAAGCTCAAACAGCTCAATCTTCAGCTATTCCAGCAGTTTTCAAATTCCCTACTCAAGGAAAAATCAGCTCAACCTTTGATATACGCTGGGAACAAATGCATTATGGAATAGATATTGCAGCACAAGGTAACGTCTCCATTCAAGCTGCCGCTGCAGGTAAAGTTATTAAATCATATTATTCAGCTAGTTATGGCAATGTAGTGTTCATCGCCCATCAAATAAACGGGAAATTATATACAACAGTTTATGCTCATATGAAAGATCGCACTGTACAAGCTGGTGATCAAATACAAACTGGACAATTACTAGGTCATATGGGTAACACAGGTCATTCATACGGACAACACCTCCATTTTGAATTACATAATGGAGAATGGAATTTTGAAAAAACAAATGCAGTAAATCCACTGCCGTATTTAGTTAGGTAAATTGTATGCCACGCAATATACCTCTCTTCATTGAATACTTAGCCTTTTTAGGTTTAATCTGTTGTTTAATAATTTACAATACAAACACTGTATTTTTATCTATTATCATTGCTTTTGTTGCTCTAGAAATTATGATGGAGTCATTTCAAGTGCGACTAAAGCAAAAAGTTGCCCATGTTTATAATGCTATTTTTCTATTAAGTGCCCTTATAACAAATGTTATTAGTAATGGCTTTTATTTATCTACTATAATTCCCGTATTCTTTATGGCTGTTTTATTATTCATAGCTAGATACATTAATGTCCCTAATAATAAAAAACATGAACAAGAAGCTTAGAAAGAGGAGACACTGTGTACCAATCTTTCAAAGATAACACAATGAAATATATATTAAATTTATACCAAAAACTAAATACTTTTTTTGGTATACAAGGAAGTTATACTGCACAACTTCTCCTATATGGAATGTTATTTCTCATCTTAATCACTTTCTCCTTGTTTTACTAACAAAAAAGGATCTCACATAACATTGAGATCCTTTTTAATTTATATTAATTTTTCATATGTAAAATACTGTTTAGCCACAAGCATATTTTTCATAAATAAAACTAAGATTATATTTTTTCTCTAAACCCATTCTTTGTTCATCGTCACACCAATAGAAAAGAATATCATGAATCGTCGCATAACGCTTATTTTTAAGAAATAGTTTAAAGAATGACGGTAAACAATCATGTAATTGTATAAATATATAATTGCGTAGTATTTCCTCTTTATATTCAATGCCCTTACAAATATACAGTAATTCTTCACAATAATATGCATGCTGTGGAACTTGAATCATTTCGAAAAATGGCACGTATGATAATAACTTTCCGATAAAATGGTTATATCGATCCATTATCCCTATTGTCATATGTTCCATCATTTCTTTCATCACATATAAATAATCATCTACATGAGTTGTCTTTAGTGGGTCTAATCGATCTGAAATTTGAGAAAGTACAGCTCTTTGACAAGCTAAAACTACTTGACTAGGTCCATAATATGATAGAAAATCTGTACACTTACGATACTTTCGTAATAAGTCATGTGTATATAAATCATACACAAAAGTATTACAATACATCGCTAGACTCATCATATCACTATTCAGCTGCTCTTTTGACTGTGCTTTAGCCCTCTTACACATATAGAAGAATGTAAACTCTAATATTTCTTTTTGAGATAATAGATGTTTACAATTTGTTATACATTTCTCATTAAATTTAACTCTATCCCAAATTTCTACATCCCCATCTGTTAATTCCCCGACACGATATTTAATAACTAAATAGTTTAAAGCAACTGCTTGTGTCAAAAGATCCCATGTTTCATATTCCAATGAAGTTTGGACAAATTCAGCTAGCCCTTGTGTTACCATAAAAGTATTTGCCTCTTCATACCAACCAATCTCTTGACATAAACGAAGAATACGTACTAAGGTTGGAATTTCATCTTTATGAAACTGTGGTAAATTCTTTACTCTATTCATTCCATAAACGATAACTGCTGCTAAATTTTCTTCTTTATAAAATTCTTTTTCTTTCCATGCTAATATAGTTCGCTCTTTTCCTTCACCTTTTGGGTGACAAGGTACAAGTAAAGATAATAATTCAGCAAAATTATTTGGTTCTATATATGTATCTGTAACCAAATTCCAATTTGGATCGCCCTGTACAGCCCTCATATAATTCCCCTTCCCTTTTTATCCCGCTATTTGCCGGGCAGTAAGACGCCCACCTCAAAATCCAGTGAATGCGAGGAAGTTAGGTGGGAAATAAAACTGCCCGTAAAAGCCCGATTGGTTCAACGAATAATCATTGGAGGATGGACAACCCCCCCAATAATTAAAGTTTCACTTTATCTACGTAGGAAATATTAATTCATTATTACAACACTAAAAATAAATATTGTTATATTCAAAACCTATCATAATACTTATATCTATCAGTATATCACTTTTTCTCTTATTTAAAATTAGGAATGAAAAATTTAAATAAACTGTCGAAAACCTTAACTATGTACTTATTATATAATGTCTCAGATACATCACGCTAATATATTAGTTTAATCCACATATACTAGAATAATGTATCTGATTTTTATCCATCATTTATCCCACTATTTGTGGACAATAACACTTTCACTAATTAAAGTTTAACTTTATTCCGTACGTTCCGAGATTTCACTTAAAGCGAACCCAGCTTGATCATCTGCCGCTTCTCTTATAGCTAAATCACCTAATGCTAGCATCCCGACAAGTTGACCGCCCTCAACTACTGGCAATCGTCTAATTTGATACTGTGCCATTAATTCTGTAGCTTTTTCAATAGAATCATCTGGAGAAACCGAAACAATGTTTGTCGTCATTACATTTGTAATTTTATTAGACCCAGGATGTTTTTCAGCAATCCCTCGAACAACTAAATCTCGATCAGTAACAAGCCCAACGACTTGTTCATTTTCAAGAACAGGAATCAATCCAACTGATTCTTCCTTCATTTTTACAGCAGCCTCATATACATTATCTAACGGTGTACAATGTACAATATGAGTACTCATAAAGTCTCTAACTTGCGTCATTTTTTATCTCCTCCTTTTAATACATACCATAGTTTTTCCTAAATTCCTTTATTTATTTGAGGAAAATAAGATGATAAAAAAGAGGATTATACACAATAAAAAAGAGCCAGCATATTGCTGACTCTTTCTTTATGACCCGTACGGGATTCGAACCCGTGTTACCGCCGTGAAAGGGCGGTGTCTTAACCACTTGACCAACGGGCCATGGCTCCGCAGGTAGGACTCGAACCTACGACCGATCGGTTAACAGCCGATAGCTCTACCACTGAGCTACTGCGGAATAAATATATGGTGGGCCTAAATGGACTCGAACCATCGACCTCACGCTTATCAGGCGTGCGCTCTAACCAGCTGAGCTATAGGCCCATATACTTTACAGGGGCAGTAGGAATCGAACCCACACTGGAGGTTTTGGAGACCTCAGTTCTACCTTTAAACTATGCCCCTAAATGATGCCGGCTAGAGGACTTGAACCCCCAACCTACTGATTACAAGTCAGTTGCTCTACCAATTGAGCTAAGCCGGCATAAAAAAAAATGGTGGCTCGGGACGGAATCGAACCGCCGACACGAGGATTTTCAGTCCTCTGCTCTACCGACTGAGCTACCGAGCCAACATAAATGGCGGTCCCGACCGGGGTCGAACCGGCGATCTCCTGCGTGACAGGCAGGCATGTTAACCACTACACCACGGGA
>NZ_JAAMNK010000149.1:0-215 GCF_011066025.1 Bacillus sp. EKM202B
CGAAGTGGCTAAACGCGGCGGACTGTAAATCCGCTCCTTCGGGTTCGGCAGTTCGAATCTGCCCCCCTCCACCATTTTCTTTAAAATAACCTGAGAGGGTTTATTTTTTTGAGAAGATAAGCATACTAGTAAATATTAATGGGCTATAGCCAAGCGGTAAGGCAACGGACTTTGACTCCGTCATGCGCTGGTTCGAATCCAGCTAGCCCAGCCAT
>NZ_JAAMNK010000150.1:0-214 GCF_011066025.1 Bacillus sp. EKM202B
TTCCTGCCATGAAGAAAGAGTTTGTTTGGCTAAAAGAAGTGGATAGTATTGCGATTCAGTCGTCTGTTCGCAACCTTACGGATGCGTATACACGCCTTTTCAAAAAACAAAACAATGCCCCGCGTTTCAAATCTAAGAAAAACAACGTACAATCTTACACAACAAAACAAACAAATGAAAACATTGCCGTTGTAGGAAACAAAATAAAATTGCC
>NZ_JAAMNK010000151.1:0-211 GCF_011066025.1 Bacillus sp. EKM202B
TGTGTTGATGCATACTTCTCATTCCAAGTAGATACTAAATCATCTACTGCTCCAGACACATTACCATATGTCGGATTTTGGACAGATATCGTATTTTCTTTTCTCATTCCAGGTAAGTCTATACTAATATTTATAGGTTTTCTCTTAGCCACTAATAAACTAGGTTGATTATCGGCAAAAGCTTTATTTGCAAGTTGTACTGCTCCTGGAT
>NZ_JAAMNK010000152.1:0-210 GCF_011066025.1 Bacillus sp. EKM202B
TTTCTTTTTTCTAAAGGTTATGTGTAAGGAATTTAAAGATTTGCATACGAAATAAACCCTAACGGGTTTCATTTTTTGAATTAAGCCGCTTGATTGTCAGACATGGTACAATTGTAAACGACACCTAATATATTGCAGTGATCCCTGTCAAGTAGACAGGACTTAAAAAACACAATTAAACAACCTGCGTTCGATATTGATATGGACTCA
>NZ_JAAMNK010000153.1:0-209 GCF_011066025.1 Bacillus sp. EKM202B
TCTCCATTTGCAACTGCATTAAAGTCAATGTTTAGACTGTTATCAAGATATTTAGCGTTGACATTAAGAGCACTTGCGATTTGTGATTTACTATACACCATGGACTCTGTATACTGCATTCTTGCAGGTAACGAATGTGTTGATGCATACTTCTCATTCCAAGTAGATACTAAATCATCTACTGCTCCAGACACATTACCATATGTCGG
>NZ_JAAMNK010000154.1:0-207 GCF_011066025.1 Bacillus sp. EKM202B
AAGTTCTTGCACTTCTGTTTCGACTAACAATGACACAAAGTATCTGCCAGAAGGGTTCCGTCTAACTGTAGCATTTACAATACGTCCCTTTACTTCACGACTTTTAGCAAATCGAACAAGACCTAGTTTTGGCAATTTTATTTTGTTTCCTACAACGGCAATGTTTTCATTTGTTTGTTTTGTTGTGTAAGATTGTACGTTGTTTTT
>NZ_JAAMNK010000155.1:0-206 GCF_011066025.1 Bacillus sp. EKM202B
TTGTCCCCTGTGCAATACAGAGTTCAATCCTTAGTAGCTGCTTAATATATTTGTCTAATTTTTTGGGTTCAGTTCATTTTTGGATAGTCTTTTTTTATTGAGGAAGTGTATGTGCAATGGGATAATGAAATAAAGTGAAACTTTAATCAGTGGGGGTTTTCTTCATCCCCCACTGATTATTAGCCTTCACCAATCGGGCTTTTACG
>NZ_JAAMNK010000156.1:0-205 GCF_011066025.1 Bacillus sp. EKM202B
TTTGCTAATCGGTCTAACATTTCACGATAGAACTTAGGATAATTGGCTCTCTCATCCTCAGAACTGACGTATAATTGATCCATCGCAAAGTCTAATCCAACAACTGTTTCTACTTCTTTTTGTACGATCTCTTTTTCGTATTCAGTCAAAATGGACACATAGTATTTACCAGTAGGTGTCATAGAAATCGTACATGACTTGATTA
>NZ_JAAMNK010000157.1:0-204 GCF_011066025.1 Bacillus sp. EKM202B
CATCAAAAACCACGATGTTATCGGTATAGAGGATTTGCAAGTATCGAATATGTTAAAGAATCATAGGTTAGCAAAAGTAATTAGTGAGGTATCATGGTCACAGTTTCGAATCATGTTGGAATACAAAGCAAAATGGTACGGCAAACAAATCATTGTTGTGTCGAAAACATTTGCTTCCAGCCAATTATGTTCTTGTTGTGGATA
>NZ_JAAMNK010000158.1:0-204 GCF_011066025.1 Bacillus sp. EKM202B
GGAGCTGACGAATACTAATAGATCGAGGACTTAACCATATAATATGTAGCAAATGTTATCTAGTTTTGAAGGAATATATATTTAAAATTCCTTTTGACATTCTGAAAAGAATGTGTATAATGATAAAAGTCTGGTAATGATGGCAGAGAGGTCACACCCGTTCCCATACCGAACACGGAAGTTAAGCTCTCTAGCGCCGATGGT
>NZ_JAAMNK010000016.1:0-124991 GCF_011066025.1 Bacillus sp. EKM202B
TTAGGGATTGCCCGCAGTTAACCCTCACTACTAGCCAATCACTTGACTAGCAGGGCTTACTGATATATTTAATTAACATTGGTTATAATCGGTTAAATAAATCGTAACAGTTAGTTACCCTCTTCTTCCTTTTTCTTCTACTTTATCATGCCATCCTATATAATAGGAATAGAATTTAAAAAGGGGAGTGCGAAGGTGACAAAAACGAAATGGCTAGTAGGTGGTGTCGTAACGTCTTTAATGACTGGCACTTTATTTGGTTGCGCACAAGATCTTCCCCCAAAACCGAATGATAATAGTTGTTCTGATTGGGATTGGGATGATGAACTTGGGGTATGGCAGTGTGATGATAGTAGTTCAGGTTATCGTGGGCATTATTTCTATGGTGGGCGATACTATCAAAATAAATCCACTTTTAAAAATTCATCGGCGTTTAAATCGTATCAATCGTCTGCTGAATTTAAAGGTGGAATTGGAAGCGGTTCAAAGGGAGGATTTGGAGGCTAAAATATGTCGCAATACATAAGGGATCGAAAAGAATTTTATTTAAAATATCCGGATTTTTGGTCGGATTTATATGAATGTGAATATAGTTTGTTTCATGTTTTTTCTATAACAAATCAGACTTTGGAACAATTACACTTAGCGACTGAACGAATGGGTAAAATATTTTTTAAGACTGCTAGACTTTTGCGAAATTTAAGTGACGAACAGCTTCTTGAGCTTGGTTTTCCTCCTGCGAGCTTATCATTCATTAGAATGATAGGATTATATCCTGAATCTGTTATTTCACGATTTGATTTCGTTATAACGGTTGATAACCAAATTAAAATGCTTGAGTTTAATAGTGATACACCAACTTTTATTATGGAATGCTTTCAAATGAATGGAAAAGTTTGTGAAAACCTAGGTTATGATGATCCAAACTCGGATCAAGAACGATTACTATCTTCTGGTGTTACGAAAGCTGTAATGGAAGCGACAAAGGGATTAGACAATCCAAATGTTGTTTTTACAGCACATCATGAACATATTGAGGATTGGAATACGACTATGTATTTAAGTCAGTTATGCCATGTTGAAAATAAAGTAGTGTCAATGTCAGAACTTAGAATTACGAAAGATGCTCTAGTTGATAAAGATGGGGCGAAGATTGATGTTTTATATCGCCAAACGTATCCGATAGAAGATTTAATTGAGGATCAAGATCCTGAAACAGGAGATTTGGTAGGTGTGGAACTGCTGCAACTTGTAAAAGACGGAAATCTCTTTATTATAAATCCTTTGTCTGCCTTTTTACTTCAGCCAAAATCAATTCAGTGTCTTATTTGGGGATTAGCAGAAGAAGGGGCTTTTTATACAAATGAGGAACAACAGTGGGTTAAAGAATATATGCTACCTACATATTTAGAACCAGATTTATTTTTAGGAAAAGGTTCTTTCGTTCAAAAACCTTCGTTTGGTAGGGAAGGTGACACAATTACAATTCGCGATAAAGACACGAATATTATGATTCGAAATGCACATGAAACATATAAAACGTCATTGCCGATATTTCAAAAGTATATAGAGCTTCCAGTTGTATGTTTGGAAACTGAAAAAGGAGTGGAGAAACTATCGTATGTGTTTGGGGCGTTTTTAATCACTGGAAAAGCGAGCAGTATCGGTATACGTGCTGGGGAAAAGATTACAGGAAATGAATCTTATTATTTACCAGTAGGTATTAAGAAGGGGGAAAATAAATGATTAATTTTTTACTATATTTAGCAGTATCACTCGCACTTTTATGTATAGGTTTGTTCCTTATGGAAGTGACAACGAAAGTGAAAGAATTTAAGTTAATGGCTCAGGGTAACAAAGCGGTCAGTTATGTACTTGGAGGAAGGGTACTCGGGCTAGCTATCGTTTTATATTCAACGGCCGCTAATTCCATTTCACTTTTGGATATGGTTTCGTGGGGAGCGGTTGGTATTTTGGCCCAAATTATTGTTTATTATTTAGCTGAGTGGCTTACACCACGCTTTAATATAAATAAAAGCCTTGAAGAAGATAATCAAGCAGTCGGCCTGTTTCTTATGTTTTTATCACTTTCAATTGGTATTGTAATTGCTGGTTGTGTAACTTACTAAAAACTTACGTTTTATACGTAAGTTTTTTTCGTTCGCTAACTTGTACTATATATGAGAAAATAGGCTAACAACAGAGAGGGCTTTTCTGTAATAAGGAAAAGTTTCCATACAAAGTGTTGACATCTATTTTAAATAAGAGTAACATTTTCTATGTAATTAAAATAAGTCTCTGTTAGGTGAGGCTCCTGTATAGAGAAATGCTACTGCCCAAAAATGTCGAGAGACGCCAATGGGTCAACAGGAATGATCGAATTAAGGTTTTTCTTAACGTAGCTGGTAATGAACCTATGCTATACAGTGCTAAAACTCGGCGAGGGAGAGGTCCGTAGATTTCTAATTATATTAGGAATCGTTTATTTGTGTATGCAATGACCTTTGCTCTCTTATGAGTAAGGGTCTTTTTTGTTACCAATCTATGAGTCATTTCATAATATAAACTATAAAAATAAACGAGGAGGTGAGGAGCATGTCAAATTCTGACTCGGTTCCGTTACCCATATACTTCAAATCAAAAATATATGATGTAGGCAGGAAACGACTTGTTCCTCCCTCTATATTTATCATAATGTAGCGTTTATATACATAATTAAGCGCTAGACACTTTCACGGTAAAGTGGATAAATTGAGAAACAAAGCGTTTCTTCCTATGTTGTAAAGGAGGAGACGATAATATGTTATATGTAAACAAAACTGTGGGTAACACGTCATATAAACAAAGTAAAAAATCAATGAAAGAACAAACAATGCTTCAAAAAAATAAAGATTTATTAATTGAAATTGCAACAAGAGATGTAAAATCTGTATTTGCGTATTTTAAAACAACAAGAGACGGATTATCTATGAAAGAGGCGCAAAAACGTATTCAAGTATACGGTCGAAATGAATTGACTTCAAAAAGAGCGCGTATTGCAGAAGTAATAATGAAGTTAAGTGGAATGATTCCAGGTTTTTCAAAACAACATGTGCGTGATCAATTGCAATGTGAAACAATTACTGTGTCTAGAGTAGAATGTGCTAGTAGTACAGGGCTAAATAACGAACTGAAAATGATGAAGTTACCAGTACAAGAACTTGTACCAGGAGATATGATTTTTCTTTCAGAAGGTGATATAGTACCGGCAGATGTACGTATCATTTATGCAAATGATTTATTGGTAAATGAATCTGTGTTGACAGGGAACGATGCAAATGTTGAGAAATTTGAAAGTTGCTACCACCTTGAACGTAAAAGATTTATTCCATTAAAACGGATGAAAGACTATAATCCACTTGAACTTGAAAATGTATGTTTTAAAGGTACTAATATTATTGGTGGAAATGCAAAGGCTGTAGTTGTTTCAACAGGTAAAAATACGTATTCAGGAATACTTCATACTTGTTGCAGTAGAACGTCTTAATGTGTTAATGATGCTAAATATATAAAAACAATGTATAATAGACAAAGTTGAAAAAACGTAGAATGGTAATCTATTTATATAACCTTACGTGATAACGTGAGGTTATTATTTTTTGTTAGTAGGAGAGGAATTATGAAAAAAGTATTATTAGTTGATGGTATGGCACTATTATTTCGTGCTTTTTACGCAACAAGTGTCTACGGACAATTTATGAAACGACAAGATGGTACCCCGACGAACGGGATTCATGGTTATATGAAGCATTTATTAACAGCAACACAAGCAATCGAACCAACGCACATTGTAACGTGCTGGGATATGGGAAGTACGACATTTAGAACGGAATCTTTCTCGAATTATAAAGCAAATCGTGCAGCACCGCCAGAAGAATTAATTCCGCAATTTGATTTAGTGCAAGAAATGACTGCGAAATTATCTATGCCTGTAATAGGCATGAAAGGTTATGAAGCGGATGATTGTATTGGTACGCTTGCAAAACAATATTGCAATGAAGCAGAAGTTTATGTTTTGACAGGTGATACAGATTTACTTCAACTTGTTGATACGAATGTTACAGTTATGCTTCTTCGTAAAGGAATTGGAAATTACGAGTATTACACACCGGAAAAAATCATGGAAGAGAAAGGTGTAGAACCTTGGCAAATTGTCCATGCGAAAGCTTTCATGGGAGATACGAGTGATAACTATCCAGGCGTAAAAGGTATTGGTGAAAAAACAGCGTATAAGCTTATTCAAGAATACGGCACAGTATCGGCAGTACTAGAAAATATAGCATCATTAACGAAAGCGCAGCGTACAAAAATTGAAAGTGATTTAGAGAATTTAAATATCTCTTTACAATTAGCGCAAATTCATTGTGAAGTTCCAATTTCATGTTCGTTAGAAGAAGGGTTACACACAATGGACGAAGAAAAACTACGCTTTGTATGTAACGAAATGAATTGGGGAAGACCTGAAATATTAATAAACATGTTATAAATACTAGAAAGACCGATTTAGAATGAATCGGTCTTTCTTTTTTTGTTCACAAAGTTGTCAGAAAATAAACGGAATTTTCATGTGAAGTTCAAATGGATTTCACAACAATCAATTATTATAAGTCTACACAGATAAATCCTTATCCCGCATTAACGGGCGGTGGGACTTCTATATCAATATTATCGCTGAATAAAGAGTGATGATGGAAGAGTAACTCCCTGTAAAGGCCCGATTGATGTAGGCTAATAATTAGTGAGGGTACATCCTTTCATTGATTAAAGTTTCAAGTTATCTTTTATATAAACCATCCCCCAAGGAGGAAAATAAACATGCGAAAAAAAGTGAGAAAATCCTTTAAACAATTATTAATAGAAAATAAACAATCCCTACTAACTAATAAAGAGAATATGAAAGAAATTGAAGAACGGATTGAGAAACGACATGTAGCATATAGTGCTGCTAGCAATTGATAATTTTGTTTATGAAAAAAGCTTGTAGGTTGGATATTATCCGAACTACAAGCTTTTTCTTTTTGATTAACGCCACCAAATCCAAGTCCAAAAGTAATTTCGTATATTTCGAGGAGTAATGCGTATGAAACGTTCACCGTCAAAGAAACAATTAAAATTTGGTAGTGTTTCATCTGGATTTTCTGGAATAAAGGTGACGATGTTTTCGTTACTTGTAACGGTTACTGTAATTGGTGGATCGGTAGGCGAGATTTGAAGTTGTAAAGAAACGTTTGCTGTGTTTTTAAATTCATTATGAATAGGTGGACTTATCACTTGTACTGTGAATAACACGATAATTGTTTCGTTCGGTTCCAAATTAGTAGCGACTAGGAAACCGATATTCGGGTTCGCTAATGGCGAGCGTTCCCCATTAATGAAGACAGTGCCGTTTATAAATTGTAAACCTGCTGGAATGGTGTCTTGTAACGAGATATTTGAAAGTGAAATCTCGGAAGTATTCGTAATACGCACCGTGTAATCAAAATATTGATTTAAATAAGCTGAGCTGACGGAAGCGTTTTTCGTGACTGTCGCAGTAATAAATTGAACAGGTATACGAACAATATTCGAATTAACAATGAAAGTAATAATCGGATCCTGTGGTGTTAATTGAAAAGCAGCGGTAACTATTGCAGAATTTATAATTGTACTGTTTGAAGGAATAGAAGTTACGAGAACTTGAAATGTTATAGTTGCTACTGTATCTGCAGATAAAGAACCAATATTAATACCAGTGTCTGGACGAACATTTTGAACCGGAGCACCGTTAATTGTTACGCTGTTTTCTATAAATGTTGTACCAGCTGGAATACTGTCTATAACAGAAGTACTGATTGTCGGGATTGGGGAGTGATTAAATACCGCTAATGTGAATGTAATGATATCTCCTATAACGGCGATAGATTTGTCTGCTGTTTTTTCAATGCGAACCATCGGATCAATGACTGTCGTTGTAACGGTATTTGTTTGTTTTGTAATTGTAATAGGTGGTTTTGTTGGATCGATGATAACGGTATAGGAAACAGAAGCATTATTATTAATTGTAGATTGAAGAGTAGAAGAAGATATTGTCACTTGGAACGTAATAATAACAGATTCATTAGGAGCAAGATTACCTAATGTAATACCATTTTCAGGATTCTCATTAGGCTGATTGATTCCGTTAATCGTAACACTACCAGCAACAAAAGTCGTATCTATTGGTAAGGTGTCTCTGGCAAGAAGGTCTTCAATCGTTACATTACCGCTATTCGTAATCGTAATAGTATACGTTAAAGTTTGATCAGGTAAGGCATTCGTGACATCAGCAGATTTTATAGCAATAACATTATCATTTTGGACAGTTGTTGTGACAGTATTTGTTGTAGTCGTATTTGTAACAGGTACGTTATTTGGGTTGACTATATAGTTAAAAGTAGTAATTGCTTCGTTGTTGAGTTCATTTGGTGTTGGAATAGAAGTTACAGTTACTTGGAAGGAAGCGATAGCATTTCCACCTACCATTATAGTGCCAATTGGTATGCCGCTTACTGGATTCACTCCTGGAAGAGTTTCTCCGTTTACAATGACGCTATTTTCAATAAACGTAGTACCTTGAGGAATAATATCTTGAATAACTACATCATTTGCTGCAACATTACCAGTTTGATTTAGGGTAATCGTATACGTTAACGTATCACCGACCGTTGCAAATGCAAGGTCAACAGCTTTATTACTATTTAAATTCGCGTGATGAATTTCTGTTACGGCAGCTGATGAAATAATAGTTTCGGTAATAGGTGGTTGATCTGGTACTGTGTATTCATATTGAATTGTACTCGTGTTAGAGATTGGGTTTGTTTGCGGAATGGAAGTAACCCGTACTTGGAATAGAATAGTTGCTGTCGTATTAGGCGGAATGCTATCAATTTGTATACCGTTAAGTGGGTTGTCATTTGGACGAGCGTTGCCATTCACAATAACACTATTCTCTATAAAGCTCGTATTTGCTGGAATGATATCTGTAACGATAATGTTTTCCACTTGTATATTTCCGTTATTTATGATGGAAATTGTATAAGGAATGATAGTTTGTAGGTCAGCATATTGGATAGGTGTTGTTTTTGTCGCAATTACATTAGCAGAAATAACTTCAGTGAAGGTAATGTTACTATTCGATATTTGTTCTTCCCCGTTTATCGTATAACGAGAAGTTGATTGATTTTGAACATGGCCGCTAGCTGGAAGAGCTACGACTGTAACAGAAAATGTGACTGGGATAGAAATGTTAGGAGCAATCGTTCCTACGAGTATACCGGTACTTGGATTGGCGTTAAGCTGTGGAATGTTATTTACTAAAACGCTACCGTCTATAAAGGTTGTTCCATCAGGAATGTTGTCTGTAAATACAACAGCAGTAGCATCCGTATTTCCTGTATTCGTTAAAGTTGTTGTATAAGTTAAAATGCCACCAATCGTTACAGAAGTCAAATCAACAGTTTTAAGTGAAACGATATCAGCATCATTAATTTGAACGAAAGTAGTGTTGGAAATAGTAGATTTTTGAATTGGTGCAAAGTCAGGGTTGAAAATAAAGTCGTAGACGATGTTTGCAGTATTAGGTGTTGGATTTACAGCTGGTAAATTCGTAACGGAAACTTGGAATGTTATTGTAGCCATTTGACCTGATGCGATATTAGGAATGGAAAAGCCGATATTCGGGTCTGCTGCAGGAAGTACAGTATTGTTAACTATGACACTTTCTGGAATAAATACTGTTCCATCCTCTATAGTATCTGTAAAAAAGATGGAGTTAGTTGTAGTGGATCCGTTATTTTGAATGAGTACTGTATATTCAATGGTTTCATCAATATTAGCTAATACTGTATTAGCGGATTTTGTAGCGATAAGAATAGCATCAATAAATTGTATATTTGTAGTATTGGAGGAGGTCGTTTCTGAAATTGGTGGTAAGCTTGGGTCTGGTTGATACTCATAGTGGATGACGGCGATATTATTAATGTTATTTTGAGAAGGTGTAGAGACTACATTTACCTGGAATGTAACCATAATCGTATTATTTGGAAGGATAATATTAAGGGTGATTCCAGTAATTGGATTTTCATTAGGCCTTGATATGCCATCTACAAGGATGCTATTTGGAACGAATGTGGTGCCAGCTGCAATCGCGTCAATTAGGAGAGTATTTGTAATAGGTACTGTACCAGCGTTTGTAACTGCGACTGTATATGTGATGATTTGACCGATGCGTGTAATGGATCTATTGGCGGATTTAATTGCACGAACATTAGCCGTCCGCACTTCCGTGTTTACTGCATTTGATAACGATCTACGCTGAATAATTGGAGAACTAGGGTCAATTTGGTATTCATATGAAGTGTCTGAAATGTTAATGACTGTATTGTTCTCTGGTATATTTGTAAGTTGTACTTGGAATGAAATAGTGACTGTTTCATTTGGTTGTATCGTGCCAAGAATTACTCCGTTTTCAGGATTTGCTCCAGGCTGAATCACATTATTTATTGATAAGCTATCTTCGACGAATATAGTACCTTCTGGAATGTTATCAATGAACACGGTATTGTTAGCTGGAACGGTTCCTATGTTTTGTAGTGTATTTGTGTAGGTAATAGTTTGCCCAATTGCTACGAAAGTTACATCCGCGCTTTTGACAGAAATAATATTTGCATTTTGAAGTGATGTTGTAACAACGTTAGAATTTGCAGAGCGATTCACCGGTGGAGCTGTAGGAATACTTACATATTGGTAAGTTGCTGAAGATTGATTTACAATTTCAGTTTCAGTAGGTGGATTATTTGTTTGCACTTGAAATAGTATCGTTTTGGAACTGCTTGCTGGAATTGTTCCAATCGGTATTCCGTTTTCTGGATTTACACCTGGCTGCAGGACACCGTTAATTGTGACACTATCGGGAACGAATGTAGTCCCAGCTGGAATAGAATCTGTGAAAATAATATTTATTGCATCAACATTACCGATGTTTTTCACTTCAGAAATATAAAGTATAGTTCCACCAATATCTACAGTTGTTGGATTGGATGTTTTTGTAATTGTCAATTGTGCTTGCACGAAATTTGTAATGACGATATTACTTGTAGATGTTTCAGTAATAGGCGGTTGCCCTGGATCTGGTTGAATTGTATACGTTGTATTGGATTGATTTGTAATTGATTCTTGCGAGAATGAATCGTTAATAAGAATTTGGAACGAAATAAAGTGAGTAGCGTTTGCTGCTAAGGTAGGTAAAGTAACACCTACATTTGGATTGGCATCAAGTATAGTTGTTCCGTTAAGTGTAAAACTATTTTCTACGAATGTAGTATCTTGGGGGATCGTATCTGAAAATATGAGATTCGTAGCTGGAATATTTCCGGTATTTTCTAGTGTTATTGTGTAAGTCAAAATATCACCTGTTGTTGCTTGTTGTGCATTGACTGCTTTTAAAGAAAGAACAGTCGCGTCCGAAATTTGTGTGAAAGCTGGATTAGACGTAATTGTTCGAGAGATGATAGGAGCGGTCGGATCAGAGATAAAAGTATAGTCAATACGGGCTGTATTAGAAATTGGATTCACGCTTGGAATGGATTGGACGATAACTTGGAATGTGACGGTGACGATTTCTGACGGCGCGATGGAGTTTAATGGTATTCCTACGTTTGGATCGGCACCTGGAACTGAGATGTTATTAATGGTCACGCTATTCTGGATAAATGCAGTTCCTTCTGGGAATAAATCTGTTAAAGTAACTGTATTTGCAGTTGTATTTCCGTTATTTTGAACGACTACTGTGTAAGTGATTGTACCGTCAGTAGATTGTACGAGAGAATCTGTATTTTTAATTGCAGATAACGATGCATCAACGACAGCTGTAGTCACCGTATTAGATGAGGATGTTGCTGTAACTGGAGGTTGACTCGGATCGACGATATACGTGTAACTTGTAATGGCTTGATTTATGATTGCCCCTTGAGGTGGAATAGAAGTTGCAAGAAATTGGAACGTAATAGTAGCAGAATTACCTGGTGCGATAATACCAACTGGAATACCGAGTGTTGGACTTGCATCTGGGAGTGAAATCCCGTTAAGCGTAACACTATTTGGAACAAATAATGCCCCTTCAGGAATCCCATTAATGAGTAATACAGAATTTGCAGGAAAGTTTCCAGTGTTTGTTAATGTTGCTGTATACGTAATTACATCTCCGATAGATACGATTGTTCGATTTGCTTCTAAAACCGTTGTAACAGTAGCGTTATTAATTTGTGTTGAAGCGCTATTAGAATTTATTGTGCCTGTAACAGGAGGGGCTGCCGGGTCAACAATAAATGCGTATTGAATAGATGCTACGTTTGTAATTGGGTTTGAAGGTGGAGTAGATGTAACTATGACTTGGAAAGTAACAGTTAAGGAACTACTCGCGCTAACGGTTCCGATATTAACTCCATTATTTGGATTTGCCCCTGGAATGATACTGCCATTTACAGCAAAACTATTTTCAACAAAGATCGTTCCTGCTGGAATCAGGTCTGAGAAGTTTAGATTCGTAGCGTTTGTATTGCCGCTATTTTGAATCAAAACCGTATAAGTGATCGTTTCTCCGATATTCGCAAAGGCTGTACTAGCAGTTTTTACAGCTGAAAGTATTGCTGAGTTAATAGAAGTAACGAAGACGTTCGTTTCCACGTTGCCAGGCTGAGCCTGTAATGCATTGCCTACGTTATATTGGAAGTTAACAAACCCTAAGTTTTGGAGTTCAGGTGTGAACGTTGTTGGATTGCTTACGATTTGCACTTGGAATATGATTGTTACAGTTTGATTTGGATTGATTGTATTTATACCAACACCGTCAATAATGGAAGCAGATGGTAATGGAGTGCCATCAACAACAACGGATCCTGCAACAAATTGTGTCCATGTCGGTAAAGGGTCTGAGAAAACAACGTTGTTAGCTGGAATATTTCCTGTGTTCGTAATAGTCGTTGTATACGTAATCGTATCACCAATCGTTGCAAATGCTTTATCTCCTATTTTCATAGTGTTTAAAATAGCACTTTCAATTTTTGTTGTAACACTATTGGAAGTAATGTTTTTTGAAACTGGAGGATTGGCTGGATTAACGATATGTTGAAAGCTAACGCTAGCTTGATTGGTAATAGGATTTATAGGCGGAATTTCATTGGCATTAATATGAAATGCTACAACGGCAGATTCGTTTGGCGCGATATCACCAATTGGAACGCCTGTAACGATATCCGAATTTGGGATGCTAGTTCCGTTAAGTGTAAAACTATTCGGTTCAAAGGAAGTTCCGTCTGGAATAAGGTCGGTAAAAATAACATTCGTTGCACTAACATTTCCGCTATTTATAATTGTAACGGTGTAGGTAATATCCTGCCCGATATCTACCGTAGATACATTTGAATTTTTTTGTGCAGTAAGGATAGCACTATTAATTTGTGTTGTCGTTGTATTAGATTGATTGGAAGTTGTAATAGATGGCTGGCTAGGGTCAACGACGTAATGATATGTGGTAGAAGCAGAATTAGAAATGGGATTAAGTGTTGGAAGTGTAATAACAGTTGCTTGGAATGTGACGATTGCCGCATTACTACCATTAATGGAGCCTATATTTACACCAGTGGATAAATCAGCGTTTGGAATGGTTTGCCCATTAACTGTGAAACTGTTTGGAACGAAGCTTAAATTGCTATCAAGAATATCGATAATCGTTACATCAGTTGCAGCCACATTCCCTGTATTGGGAAGGTTAAGTGTAAACGTTATTATGTTACCAATATCCGCAAAAGTAAGATTCGCTGTTTTTGTACTAATAATAGTCGCGTTGTTTATTTGAAGAAGCGTAGTGTTAGAATTAGCTGTACTTGAAACAGGAGGATTATTTGGATCAACAGTAAACTCATAATTAGTAGATGCTGTATTGGGTGTCGGATTACTAGGTGGAATACTGTTCACTGTAACTTGAAAAACAATACTATATATTTCATTTGGTGGAAGTGTTGCAAGTAATACACCTGTATTTGGGTTTGCATCAGGTTGTAAAATACCATCGACAGTTAATGTGTTAGGAACAAACGTGAGTCCACTTGGTAATACATCTGTGAATACAATATTCGTTGCATCCGTATTGCCTACATTCGAAATAGAAGTGGTATAAAAAGCAGTTTGCCCGATATCTGCAAAGGATACACTTTCATTTTTCGTCATGGATAATATGGCTTCTTTAATTTGCGTTGAAACAGGATTACTAATTGAAGTTTCCGCATCAGGTGGTGAGACTAATTGATACGATGTCGATGAGAAATTTACAATTGGGTTTTCGGTTGGTAATGAGATTACGTTTACTTGGAAGGAAACATTTACTGTAGTCCCGGCTGTTATAGGACCAATATTTACACCGTTCGATGGATCCGCACCACTTTGAGGAATTCCATTAATAGAAAATGTGTTTGCAATAAATGTAGTTCCGCTCGGTATTGTATCTGTGAAAATAACATTTTGTGCGGATGAGTTTCCGTTGTTTGTTAAAGTGACAGTATAGGTGAGTGTGTCTCCAATACGACTAAAGGACTTATCGACTTGTTTTAGTGAAAGAATGGTAGCTGTATTAATTGTAGTCAACGTTGTATTTGAAGTAACATTTCTTGAAACAATCGGTGCATTTGGATCAGCGATGAATGTGTACGAAGCAGTAGCGGAATTTGCAATAGGATTTTGAACTGGTGTAGAAGTAGCGGTCACTTGAACTGCTATAGATATTGAGCTGCTAGGAGCAATTGCTCCAATCGTAATACCTGTATTAGGATTAAGACCAATTTGCGTGATGCCATCTATTGTAACGCTATCAGTAATAAACGTTGTACCATCTGGTATAAGGTCAGTGAAAGTAATATTCGTTGCATTTGTATTTCCGTTATTCGTTAAAATGGTCGTATAGGTAATGGTATCACCTAGCGTTACAAGTGTTTGATCGACTGATTTAATCATCGTTATCATAGCATCTAGTACTGGGGTTGTAACGATATTCGTTGAAGTAGAAGTAGTAGCAGGAGTGCTGTTTGGATCAACAGTATAAGAATATAAAATTGTGTCATTACCCATAATTGAACCTGAAGGTGGAAAAGAAATAACATTTACTTGGAAAGTAACAGTTACTGTCTCACCAGGAGCGATATTTGGTATATTTACTCCAAGTGCCGGTTGTGCGCCAGACTGCTGAACGCCATTTATTGTGACTGAATTTGATATGAATGTAGTGCTAGCTGGAATAGCGCTTGTGAATGTTATATTCGTTGCTGCTGTATTCCCTGTATTTGTAATAGTAGTGGTATACGTAATTGTATCTCCAACTGAAACTATAGATTTATCAGCACTTTTTTGGGTTGTTAAAATTGCACTATTAATAGTTGTCGAAACAGTATTAGACACATTCGTTTGTGATACGGCAGGTTGGCTAGGATCAATCACATGTGCAAATTGTACCGAACTAAAATTAGAAATTGGATTTATACTTGGAATGTTTGTAACAAGTACGTTGAGAGTAATAACGGCCGTTCCATTTGGGTTTATATTTCCAATCTGAATCCCGTTAGCTGGATTTCCGATTTGCTGTGTACCAGAATCGTTTGTAAGAGTGCCAGATATGAATGTCGTTCCGTCAGGTAAAATATCTGTGAAAATTATATTTTGTGAAGTGACATTTCCAGGGTTACTTAATGTAATTGTATAAGAAATTGTATCGCCAATCGTTGCGAAAGTTTTATCTACAGATTTGATTGCCACAATTTCTCCGGAATTTATTTGTGTCGAAACCGGATTGGATGTCGTACTTCTTGAAACGAGTGGTAAATTAGGTCCTGTAATAAACTGATAGTCAATGGAGGCACCATTTACAACCGGTGAGTTTGGTCCACCAGGTCCAATTGTGAAAATTGGATTTGGAATGCTAACTATTTGCACGCGGAAGGTGACATTTGTAAAATCTCCTGCAATAATATCCCCAATTGGTATCCCATTCGCTGGATTTACCCCAGGTAATAAAACGCCACCTACTCGAACGCTATCTTCTATAAAGACTGTATTATTCGGAATTGGATCTGTAAAAATGATATTCGTAGCAGTTGAGTTACCTATATTTTCCAATAAAACAGTGTACGTTAAAAATGAATTTCCAGGTGCTACGTCAGAAAATATTCGATCCACACTTTTCGTTGCTTGAATAATCGCTTCGTTAATTTGAACTAAAGTTGGATTACTTGTAGCTGTTTCTGTCACCGGCGGCTGGGTAGGATCCACAATGATAGAGTATGTCGTGCTAGATTGGTTCAAAGTTGGATTTGTAGCTGGTATTGAGCCAACGATAGCTTGAAAGCTAATTATTATCGTTCCTCCAACTGGAATTGAGTCTAAAGAAATCCCGCTATCTGGTCTAAATCCAAGTTGTGGGATGGTATTAATTTGTACGCTATCAGGAACGAATGAAAGTTCAGGTGGTAATATATCGATAAAAACAGGTGTGTTTGCGGTAGTATTTCCGCTATTGGTGAGGGTAGTTGTATACGTAATTGTATCTCCAACAGCAGCAAAAGCACTGCTTGCAGTTTTTGTTGCGATAACAGAAGCAGTATTTACTTGTGTAAAAGTTTTATTAGATTGAACTGTTCGTGAAACTGGCGGTTCATTTATATCTACAATAAAGCTATATTGAAGCGATGATTTGTTCGGGATTGGATTCGGGTTTGGAAGTGTTGTAATGTTCACTTGAAAACTGAGTGTAACAGATACATTTGAATTCAAGTTACCAATATTGATACCGTTTTGTGGATTTGCATTCGGAACGGTTACACCATTTATCTTAAAGCTATTTGGGATAAAGTTAGTACCGTTTGGAATTGTATTAGTAAAAATAATGTTGTTCGCAGTAGTATTTCCGGTGTTTGTAACAGATGAAGTGAATGTAATTGTATCACCAATTGTAGCGAAAGTTGTACTAGCGCTTTTATTTATTACTAAAGTAGCGTCAATAATTGGTGTAACTGTTGTATTTGTTACGGTGCTACCAACAGCAGGAGATTGGTTTGGATTCACGGTATATTCATAATTTACAAGAGCATTATTTGTTAATGTGCCACTAGGCGGTATCGCTAAAATTTGTGCTTGAAAAGTAATGAATACAGTATCTCCTGGCGAAATATCTGCCAAGTGAACACCAAGTGATGGATCTAATCCTGGTTGTGGAACATTATTGATCGTTACGGAGTTTTGGATAAATGAAGCTCCTGCGCCAAGCCCATCCGTTAAAACAGTTGCACTAGCAGGGATATTACCTGTATTTGTTACTGCAATCGTATAGGTAACGATATCACCAATTGCAGCTGTCGGTGTATTCACAGACTTCGTAGCGACAATAGTAGCGTTATTAATTTGGGTTGTTATTACATTACTCAGCGCATTAGCGGATGCTGGAGGTAAGTTAGGATCTACGACATACTGGTACGTTGTATTGCTTTGGTTCGGGATTGGATTTGGATTCGGGATAGAATTTACTTGTACTTGGAACGAGATGATCGTATGCGCATTCGGATTTATTGGATCGATTGCAATTCCGCTTGCTGGATTGACATTAGGCAGTGTATTCCCATTTACAGTAACACTATTAGGAATAAACGATGTTCCGTTTGGAATTACATCTGTAAATATTACATTTGATGCAAGTGTGTTCCCGTTATTCGTTAAAGTAGTCGTGTACGTAATAATATCATTTACGTTCGCAAACTGTTTATCTGCAGATTTTGCAGCGGTAATCGTTGCATTATTAATAGTTGTCTGTACAGTGTTAGAAGCAATCATCTGCATTACAACTGGTTTGGATGGATCGTACGTGTATTGGAATGTAGTGCCTGATTGATTTGTAATCGGATTTACAGCAGGGATACTTGGTACGAAAATCTGAAATGAAACGATACGTGATGCATTCGCTCCTATCGTACCGATAAAAATGCCGTTAGCAGGATTTGCATTGGCTATAGGGATATTGTTAATCGTTACAGTATTAGGAATAAAGAGGGTACCCGCTGGAATGATATCTGTAAATGTTACATTAGAAGCAGGGATATTCCCGTTATTCGTTAAAATAGTCGCATATAATATGACATCACCAACATCAGCGAAGTTTGTACTCGTTAGTTTTGTAGCAACGATATTAGCAGTATTAATTTGTGTAGTTACTATATTGCTAGCGGCGTTTCTAACGAGAGCAGGTAAGTTTGGATCAGCAATAAAGCTATATTGAAGTGAAGCGCTGTTTTGAATTGGGTTTGGTGAAGTTAGCCCATTTGCACTTATTTGAAAAACAATCGTTGTAAAACCACCCGAAGGAATGGAGCCGACTTGAAGACCGGTACTAGGGTCTGCACCTAGTTGTAAAGCACCACCTATAAAAATACTATTTGGTACGATAGTGGTGCCATTAGGAATTATATCGGTAACAATAACATTATTTGCTATAGTATTGCCAAGATTAGCTAAAGAAATTGTATATGTGATTGGTTGCCCGACATCGGCGATAGTTAAATCTACTTCTTTGACAATAACGACATTTGCTAAATTAATTTGTGTACTTACAGTGTTACTTACAGATGTTTCTATTGTTGGTGGATCGCCCGGATTTAAAATAAAGCTATACTGTGTACTAGATGAATTTAATGTTGGATTTTGTGTTGGTAAAGAGGTGACGGTTACTTGATAAGAGACAGTAAGTGAACCGTTAGCAGCAATGGAAGGTAGCGGAACACCTATATTTGGATCTGCGTTATTTTGAAGTACACCATTAATAAGAAAAGTGTTTGGAATAAAGGTAGTACCGTCTGGATTCGTATCTACGAAAGTAGGGCTATCAGCAGAAACACTTCCTGCATTCGTCAAAGTAACAGTATAAGTTAATATATCCCCTACGGTAGCGAACTCTCGATCCACTGTTTTGGCTGAAATGACATTTGCATCGTTTACTTGAGTAAATGTAGTGGTTGAAGTAGTGTTCTTACTTACAGGTGAAGTGTTTGGATCAACGATAAAGTTATAGGAGATGGAAGCGCTATTTGAAATAGGGTTTGGATTTGGAATGCTAGTTATTACTACTTGGAATGAAGCTGTAATTGTAGTATTAGCATTGATGATACCAATATTGATGCTAGTTGGTGTAACGCCTGGTTGAGTAACACCGTTAACTATAACGCTATTTGGTACAAAGGCGGTTCCATTCGCAATTGAATCGGATAGTAATACATTGTTCGCTGCAACATTCCCATCGTTAGTAAGAGCGAAGGTGTAAGTTAATACATCGCCAACTTCCGCAAACGTTTTATCTACAGATTTATTAGCATGGAGATTTGCTAGTCTAATTATTGATGTAACAGAATTAGAATTTGCTGTTTTTGAAGTCGGTGGCAAACTTGGATTTACAGTGTAAATATAAGAGGCGAAAGCGTTATTAATGATAGGGTTTTGTGCAGTAATGTTAATGACTGTTACTTGGAAGGATAAGGTGAAAGTAGCACCGCCGGGAATTGTGCCGATAGGTAAAGCAACGAGAGAATCTACATTTTGTAAAACGCCATTGAGCGTTACAGAACCTAATGTTAAAATCGTTCCATTTGGAAGTGGATCTGTTAGTTGAACGTTATTAGCGGCCGCATTTCCACTGTTTGTAATAAGGATTGTATAACTTATCGTTTCGCCAATTGTGGCAAATTGTTTGTTAGTTGATTTTGTTAATGTTACATTCGCATTGTTAATTTGAGTGGAAACGAGATTAGAAGAAATGTTTTTTGTAACGGGTGATTGGCTAGGGTTGACGGTATATTGGTAAGAAGCGCTTGATCCGTTAGATACGACATTTGACGCGGGTATTGTATTTACAACTACTTGAAATGCAACATTTTTTGTTGTGCCGCTTGGGATGGATCCAATGTTCACGCCGGTAGCGGGATTTGCGCCCACTTGTGTCGTGCCATCTATTGTTAAACTGTTTAGAACAAAAGTTGTTCCAGTAGGAATGATACCTGTAAAAATAACATTGTTCGCATTTGTATTACCTGTACCTGTAAAGGAAACGGTGTACGTTAGTGTATCACCAATATCTGCAAAATTTTTATCTACTGCTTTTGCCATAGTTACAGTAGCGTTATTCACTTGAGTAGATACGATATTGGTCGTATCAGTTCCGCTTACTGCAGATTGATTTGGTACAGGAATGTATTGATATGTTGTTGTACCACTATTTAATATTGGATTTGTTTGGGGGATAGAAGGAACGAATACTTGAAATGAAATAGTAGTAGTAGAATTTGCGGCAATTGATCCAATTGATATACCATTAGCGGGATTTGCTCCTGCTTGAGTAACTCCGTTCACAGTTACACTCCCTGGAATGAAAGTAGTCCCGCTAGGAATTGGATCCGTATATATAATATTCGTTGCAGCGATATTTCCTATATTAGCTAAGGCAATACTGTAAGTTAATGTTTCACCAATATCGGTAAAAAGTTTGTTAACTGATTTTGTTCCATTAATATCTGCGAGGTTAATTTGTGTTCCAGCAGAGTTGCTTGTTGCAAGACCATTAAAGGTTGTTCCTCCGGCGATGGGTGTATATTGAAATGTAATATTAGCAGTGTTAGAGATAGGATTTTGACTTGGAAGAGAAACGACAGTAGCTTGGAAAGTTACTGTGCGAGAAGTACCATTATTAATTGTTCCAAGAGATATACCAGCTGCAGGATTTGCATTTGTTTGTGGTACGTTATCTACTGTTACAGTGCCGGGTATAAAAGAAGTACCATTAGGGAGACTATCTATAAAAATAGCGTTATTGGCAGGGAGAAGTCCGGTGTTAGGGATAGTAACTGTATAAGTGAGAATATCTCCAATTGCAGCAACACTTTTATTTACGCTTTTCGTTGCTTGTATATTTGGGGAGTTTATATTAATTTGTAAGCCGACTGTATTTAACATATATGCATCTCCGTTAGTAGTTAAACGGATTGCGGCGGATACTTGTGAGTTTGTTAAATAAGAGGAAATGTCAATGGAAGTAATGTCCCAGCCCTGTCTTCCAGCGGAGATGTTTGTACCTGTAGAAGCACTTTGATTTCGCGTTCCAAATGTCCCAGTTGTATCTAAGTTTCCTGCAGCATTATTAACTTGAGAACCGAAGAAATTATTTACAGCATTATTTGGCCCAGATAATGCATTTAATGAACTGAAATTTGGTCCAAATAATGCTTGATCCCCTATTAAATCTGCATCTCCTTCAATAGAACTTAAAAATAATCTCCCGCTTACAGGTCCTCCTGAAGGTGTTAAAAATCCAGAAACAGCTACATCTGCACTACCAGTATCAGCAGAAACACGGTTACCCGCTACATAAATGGTTAAGTTTCTTGCTGGCAATGTCCCGTTTTGATAAGCGACGATAAGCGTCCATCCAGCCGAATTAATTGTTCCATTAGAAGCATCTATAGGATCTACAAGTCCAGGAACCGCGCCTGTAGTATAGGAACCAGAACCTCCCACTTGAATAAGGGTTGTTACGTCTGCTGAACGAGTGTAAAAGCCAAATGTAATAGAGTTTGAAACGAATGTTTGGTTTGAAGCCGTAACAGCTGAAGGAGTAATCGAGTATGTTGAAACAGGTGTTGTAAAGGAAACTGGGTTTCCTAATACACTCGTAATGTTTTGATCACGAGATAAATAGTTTCCACCCCAAACGAGTTCTGCGTAAAGAATAGTACTACCAGCAGGGATATTTAAAATAGCGGTAGAACTATTTTGTGTATAGTTTAATGTTGTACCAGCAGGAAAAGTAGTTACTTGTAAAGCAGTATTCGTAGTTGCGAATGCACCAATTGCCCCGATTGTACCAGCACGGTTTTGGTTACTAATTTTACTTAAGCCTAAAGTGTTTCCTGTAATAGCGAGTGCGCCGTTAGTGGTGGTAGAAAATCGATTCGTAATGGGCATGTTGTCACCTCATTTACAATATAGTCTTGGTCAAAATAGGATATGTGTGTGACAAATAAAGGGAAACATGTACAAGTTGATTTAGTAATAATGATTTAAATGTCTAGATAAGGAGATGGAGAATGATTGAATTGGAAATGAGAGTGGAGCGTATTAGAAAAGAAAAAATAGACGATATTGTTGCGTTATCTTCTTATATTGGTTGGGATTATAGCAGAGAAGAAATTGAGACGATTTTTAACGCAGGCATTGTATACGGTGTGTGGAATGAGAGAAAGAAACTTATTGCTAGCGCGGCAATAATATTATATGGGGAGAAAGTAGCGTCTATCGGAATGGTAATTGTACATCCAGATTATAAGGGAAGAGGAATTGGAAAGGCGATAACGCATTCATGCATGAATAGCGTATCAGCTCGAACACCAATTATGCTTATTGCAACGGATGAGGGGAAGCATTTATACGAAAAGCTAGGATTTAGGGTGGCAAGCTATGTTTCTAAATACATATGTAACTCGTACAATCCGAATCATAAATGTGCAAGAAATGAAGAATATATGATGGATTATGAGGAAGGTGATTTAGAAGAAATAATAAAAATAGATGAATATGCGTTTGGAACAAATAGAAAAGAGTTTTTAAAGAAAAGAATGATGCAAAGTGAACAGTGCACTGTTGTGAAGGATAAGGAACAAAATATAATAGGATATGGTTTGAGTATACAAACGCCGGAAAATAAAATATTAGGACCGGTAGTTGCTAAAAATGATGAGATGGCAATAAATATTGTTCATTATTTAGCAAAAGGGCATAATGGGAAATTAAGAATAGATGTACCAGAAGTAAAGAAAGATTTTGTGAAAGAATTAGAGGTTACTGGTTTTAAAAAGGTGAATACACCACCAATTATGATGAAAAATAGTGATCAATTTTTGAAAAGAAATGGAGAACTATATAGTATTGCAGCACAAATTTTTGGGTAACAAAGAATCCTTCTGAATGAAGGATTCTTTGTTTATTAATCACGATATTGGTCGTGAGTTGGTTGGAAGAGGTCTTCCTCGATATCTTTCACCATAGAAAAATGATCAACGTTATAATGACCGTGTAAAATTTTATTGTGATGACCAATAATTTGCTCTGCAGACAATACGTTAGAATCAGTTGTGGAATGACCGTTTTTAATTAATGTAACGTCAAATCCTTGTACAGTTGCTGTCCTAACAGCTGTGTCAATACAATGTTCAGTTTTACATCCACCTATCACAATATGATTAATTTTTTCTTCTTTTAAAAGTTCAAGTAAAGAAGTGCCATAGAATGAATTCGTTGCTGCTTTATTAATAAGGATTGCAGACTGAGGTACTTGAATTTGATTATGTACTTCAAATCCCACGCCGCTACCAGAAGCAACATCGATATCTCTTACGAAAACAATAAGGGCATTTGAATCAATTGCTTTCTGTACAGCTGTATTTAGTGTAGCTAATAACTCAGTTTTACGAAAAACTTCATTTTCTTGCTCATTTCCATCAATTAATTCTTGTTGAGCATCGATAATTAATAGTGCTTGTTTCATCGTGTCTCCCCTTTAATATGAAATAAGTTCCACTGTACATATTCCTTCAGATTGTTAGGAAATCCTCCATTGCAAGCGAAGTAAACGATTGATTTACAAAGTTGTCAAAGAAATTTCATTCTCATAGTGTGTAAAAACATGTATGATAGGAAGTGGAGAATTTTTGAGTAGGTGGGAATATCATGCAAACAGTAGAAGATTATCTTTCATTCTTACATACGAAAGGATTTAAATTATCAGAGGAAGCACAAGGGTTTATTATGTTCGGGCAAGGATATACTGGTGCATCTGATGGAATTGTGAACGCAGCAATAGAAGCGACAATTAAACATCAATTACAGTTTGATGGCAGTTATTTTGTTGCGTTATTAGAACGATTGAAAGAAGAAGAAATTACAGATAAAAAAAGCGCTAAGGCTTTTATGCGGAAGTTACAAGCGTAACTTCACGCGGCCTGCGCTTCTTTTTTTGTTTTGGAAGGTAGTTCAACAAAAATCATGCCTAGAAAAATACATAGACATCCGAAAATAACAGACATAGAAAGTTGTTCGTTAGCAACGAGAACACCTGTTAATGCAGCAAAAACGGGCTCCATTGCGAAAATAATTGCTACTCTCGTTGGAGAAGTATGTTTCTGAGCCGATGTTTGAATGAAAAAAGCAATGGATGTCGCAAATAAGGAAGTTAGAAATAGGGCGAATAAAAAGGAATGATTCGTCCATAGCGATATTGAAAATAAATTTTCCCAATCTTCAAATAAAAAAGCGCAAATAGAAGAAAATATACCAACAGTTAATACTTGGGATGTGCTTAGTAATAAAGGTGATATTTTCTTAGAATAGAAACCGTTAATGAGAATATGGGCAGCGAATGCGATTGCGCAACCGAGAACAAGTATATCTCCTATATTTAATTGAAAAGAATCAGCAGCTGTTAATAAATATAAACCGGCTGTTGCCACAGTGATACCGAGTACGACGAAAATGGTAGCCTTTTGTTTTAAAAAGATAAAAGATAAGATTGGAACCATAACAATGCTTAGTCCTGTTAAGAAACCTGCTTTTGAAGAAGTTGTATAGAGTAAGCCGAATGTTTGTAATAAATAGCCAACGCATAAAAAGAATCCAACAATTAATCCGGCAAAACTACTCTGCTTTATATCTTGTTTCGAAGTTTTTTGTGAGAAAATCATTTGAACAAATAATAAAATAATTCCGGCGAATAAAAAGCGAAGGCCATTAAAAGTAAATGGACCAACGAAAGACATAGCATTTTGAACGACAACAAACGTAGCTCCCCAAATAAAAGAGACAAATAATAAAGCGAGAGGAGCAAGCCACTCTTTTTTCACACTCATACCCCCGTTAATTTTGTAAGATAGCTTTTCTAGCTAATTCATCAGCGACTTTATTTTGACTACTTGGAATCCATTTAATAAAAAAGAGATCGAAACTTTTTATGTACTGTAGTGCTTCCTCTAATAGTGGTGCAAACATTTTATTTTTTGCGTATTCTTTTTCAACAGCTCGCTCGACAAGTTGCGAATCTGTACGAAAAGAGACAATGTTATAATTATGCTCCGTGCAATACTTTAATGCTGCAAGTAAAGCATGATATTCCGCTTCATGATTGGACATTGTTCCAAGTGGTAATGATAATTGTACAGGTGGCTGTATGCCTTTAATAAATACTCCCGCACCAGAAGGACCAGGATTTCCTTTTGATGCACCATCAATATACACTTCAATCAAAATGAGAAACCTCCAAATTATAAGATTATCCCCTACTTAAATGTTTCTTTGAAGTAGGGGATAGAGTACTTATCCCGCGTTAACGGGCAGTAAGACACCCACCTCAAAACTCGGCTGAAACAATGAAGTTAGGTGGGTGATCAACTGCCCGTAAATGCCCGATTGGTGAAGGCTAATAATCAGTGGGGATGAATATCCCCCACTGATTATTAGCCTTCACTTTATCCGATTGTGATGCTGTAACGGCATGTAAATGTTTCATTCGCTTGTAAAGATTGAATTCCTTTTTTTTCCTTGAAATCTTTTGCTGGATTTATTTCATCAGCGATTCCATACCAAGGTTCAATACATAAGAAAGGTGAGTTATCTCCTGGTGTCCATACGCCGACAAATGGAAATCCTGCAAATTCTACTTTTACAAATTTATTATGTTTATGAGAACGAATAGAAATTTCATTCGTATTCATATTTTCAAAAATAAGTGCATCATTTTTGAATAAATCGTATGTAAGTGGCAATTCATTCGTATTTTCAGCGATTAATTGTTTTTTACTTGAAAGATAAGGTCCTTCTAATACACTTGTTTCTAAGCGTTCAGAACCGTTAAATGATAGATGATAATCTGTAAATGATTCGCCGTCTAATAGAGGGAAGTTGAATCCAGGGTGCGCTCCGATTGAGAAGAACATCTCTTTTGAAGCAGGATTGTTTACTTCATATGTAACATGTATATTTTGTTCTTCTACCTCATAAGAAATGAGTAGTTCAAATTCGTAAGGATATTTTTTAAATGTTTCTTCATTACTAGTAACGATATAAGTGATTTTTGTTTCACTTTGTTCTTTTACAGAGAACGTAAGATCACGAGCGAAACCGTGTTGAGTTAAAGAATATGGTTTACCATCTACGTAGTATGTATTATCTACTAATCGGCCGACAATTGGGAATAAAATTGGTGCGCGACGTCCCCAATAAGTAGAATCACCTTGCCATAAATATTCTGTGTTATCTTCTTTTAAGCGAACGCTTTGCAATTCTGCACCTTTGTCAGAAATGGAAACGATTACTTTTTCATTTTGTATTGTTGCTGTCATGAAGTGAAACCTCCTAAATCTTTCATATGTTTCATTATACGTTGTCTAAAAGAAAAAAGGTAGTTGATGATAGGAATCTATTGACGAAAGAGTGTCTAATGCGTAAAATATAATCTTGTTGCTTAAAAAACGAATAACGTGGTTCGAAACCATCCCACGTAAAAAAACTAAGGAGATTTTGTCATGAATATAAGAACAATAGTCGGTAATGGTATTATAGCGGCATTATATATTGCTGTTTCTATGCTTATTCAGCCATTTGGCTTTACAGGTGTACAGTTTCGTATTTCAGAGATGTTTAATCATCTCGTTGTATTTAATAAGAAAGCAAGTTACGGAATTGTATTAGGTGTATTTTTAACGAATCTCTTTTTCTCACCTATGGTCGCTTATGATTTAGTATTTGGAGTAGGGCAATCTATTCTTGCATTAATTGCAACGATTATTTCTATGCGATTCATTAAAGGTGTTTGGGCTCGTATGATTTTTAATACAGTTATCTTTACGATTACAATGTTTATGATTGCAATTGAACTTCATCTTGCATTTGATTTACCATTTATGTGGACTTGGTTAACATGTGCAGCAGGTGAATTCGTAGTAATGGCGATTGGGATGCCTGTAATGTACTGGATTAATAAGCGAGTACAATTTGAAAGATTTATGTAATAGATGAAAAAGCTATTCCTATAGGGATAGCTCTTTTTGTATGTGATTATATTGAATATAATACTGTGACTCTTGATAAAATATAATAAAATATAAATAAGAATTCTTATATAAGGGGAATTTAGCATGAAATATAAAATTCATTGGTTATATAAAACAAAACGCGGATTGCAGACGGAATTAACGACAGATTATATGAACATAGAAGAAGTACTTCAATTTGCGGAGGATTTTGAGAAAACAGGAAGAGCGAAAGAACTTTTATTTTACGATGAAATGGATGCAGAATGGTCATTAAAAGAAATGAAGAAGCTGAGTAAACAAGTGGAGGAAGAGATTCAAGAAATATATGTTTATTTTGATGGTGGGTATGATCTTCAGACGAAAGAAGCTGGAGTAGGTATATGTGTGTATTATAAAAAAGGAAATACAAACTACCGAATTCGCCGCAACGCATATATAGAAGGTATATATGATAATAATGAAGCCGAATATGCATCATTATTATACGGTATAAATATACTCGAAGAATTAGGGATTAAGTATGAAGCAGTTACGCTTCGTGGAGACTCTCAAGTTGTACTGCAGCAATTGGCTGGAGAATGGCCTTGCTATGATGAGCATTTAAATCATTACTTAGATCAAATTGAACGAAAGGCGAAGCAAATGAAATTAAAGCTTGTATGTGAGCCAATATCTAGAAAACAAAATAAAGAAGCACATCAATTAGCAACGCAAGCATTAGAAGGGACAGTCATTGATAGTCATAAAGAAATAACCGAATAGAGAGGTGCAAAGGTGGATAAAAAGCAACTCATTACAGAGGTAAATGACTTATTAGAAACGTATTGTGAAGGATGTTTTTTGCGAGAACATAATCGGAAAACGAATAGTAAATATTATGCCCATTCATTTTGTATTAGGCAATGTACAGTTGGAGAAACGTTGAAAAAATATGGAGAACAGTTGTCATAAAAAACATCCAGAGAAAACTCTCTGGATGTTTTTTTAGTGCTTCGCTTCATGTAATTGATGCTCGCACTTACTTAATTTCTTTTCCTCATTCATTAAAAATGGCTCATCTAAATCTGTTGCAACAGATTTCATAATCTCAAGTTGAGAGCGAGCTGCTTCTACTGCAGTAGTGGCATGCTCCAGTGTGTCTGGATCCATTGAAATTGTTGCAGAACCTACCATTTTTTGTGCTGTTTCTACACGAAATTTCACTTCTTCAAAATCATTTACTTCTGAACCCATTGTAATTGCCTCCTTTGTGAATTGCGCATTTCACATAGTTTTCGCTCTGTAAAACGGAAATATACAAAGGAATAACAAAGGAGGTTACCAAGTAAGGTAACCTCCTGTCATATGTTGGATTAAAGTTTTACTACGTTAGCAGCTTGAGGTCCACGGTTTCCTTCAGTGATATCGAAAGATACTTCTTGACCTTCTTCTAAAGCTTTGTAGCCGTCACCTTGAATAGCAGAGAAATGTACGAATACATCGTCAGCGCCGTCCATTTCGATAAATCCAAAACCTTTTTCGTTGTTAAACCATTTTACTTTTCCTTGCATGTTACAATTCCTCCTAAAAACATTTGCTTTTTTCATTTAGTGAAATTCATTTGAAAAGATAATATAAACTAAAAATGCTATAATCTTGAATATTCTGCTAAATGATTAATTTAAATATACACGAATTGGTAGAAATTAGTCAAGTAAGCGATTTTATTTTTTGTATTTTTAAATAATTTTCTGGTCAAATGTTCAAAAAGGTATAGGACAGGCTGGTTATGTAATATTCTTTATTGAATGCTATACATAATGAGGTGAAAGAATGAACGAGTCGTACTTATTAGATAATGAAGGAATGAGAATGAGAACGGATATACCGAATTGGGTTGCAAAAGAATTTCAAAATTTTTCAAGCGTCGTGTTAGATGCAACTTTCCCATGTTATTTCGGTTTAACAGCGTTGAAAAAGAATGAACTTCGTTATTCATTTCTTTCTCATAATGATTGGAGTCATTTGCCACATACAATGTTATCTTTTTTAGAGTTAATGAAAGAGCGACCGATTGTAAGAAGAGGCTTTTTTCTTTTTGTGGAACCGGAATGTGAAGAACAATCACTTGAATATTATCGTGATTACTTTTGGAAAGTACTACAGTATTTACATGAACACGATAATCAAACATGGCCGCAGCAAGTTCCTGAAGATCCAAATCATTATTTATGGGAATTTTCATTCGGTGGTGAACCGATATTTGCATTTGGGAATGCACCGGCTTATAAACAGAGAAAGACTAGGCATTTAGGAAATTCACTCGTTATTGGATTTCAGCCACGTACCATTTTCGATGGATTAGAAGGTGATCGTCCTAAAGGGGCGTATTCAAGACAAATGGTTCGTGAACGAGTTGAAAAGTGGGATCAGCTGCCGAAACATCCTAACGTTAGTCATTACGGTGATCCTGACCATCGAGAATGGAAACAATATTTTATTGGAGACGATATTGAGCCAATAAAAGGGAAATGTCCTTTTCATCATAAGGTAGAGAAATAAGAGCCATCATCTAGATGGCTCTTTTGTATATTTTGGATAAAAAAGGGTATTTTATTATGAAAGCTAGTCTATTTTTAAAGGTTACATCATTACTTAATAGTAAAGGAAGTAGAAAGGATAGAGCGATGTTTGGAGCAATTATACAGCAAATTGTATTAGGTATTTCATTAGCGGCACCAGTAGGTCCAATTAATATTGAAATGTTAAAACGAGGAATTGAACGCGGGTTTTGGCATGCGTGGGTTGTTGGAATTGGTGGAATGACTGCAGATATTTTGTTTATGCTTCTCATTTATTTCGGTTTATCTTCTGTGTTTATGTATACATATGTACAAGCTTTTATGTACTGCACGGGGTTTTTCTTATTATTTTATTTAGGATTTCAAAGTGTAAAACAAGGAATTTCCCACTCGAATATGGAATATAAAAAAGAAGAGGTAGGTGGCCTTAAACAATCGTTTATGGCAGGATTTTTAATTGCTATATCCAATCCATTAAATCTTGTTTTTTGGTTTGGTATATATGGAAGCACACTTAGCTCATTGCTTACGAAGGTAACGAAACAAGAAGCTTTCTTGTACAGTCTATGCATTATTGTTGGTATTATTTTATGGAATTTAAATATTGCTTTTTCTGTACATTTTGGAAGGACTTTATTAAAACAGAAAGCACTTGGCTACATAACAGCCGGAGCAGGTATTATTTTAGTAGGATATTCTATCCATTTTGCATACAAAGCTTTACAGTTGTTCACATAAGATTGAAGGGGAGATTTTTATGTATCGAACCACTATTGACGGAAAAGAAATTATTATTACGTTAGCACCAAAAATCCGAAAAGAAATTACTGATAGGGATCCATTATATGAAGCGGTATTTAATACTGCAGCCAGATTGCTACAAACGAAACAACCAACGTTTGCAGTAAATCATGAAGTATTTGGACTCATTATTGGAGAGGTACAAAGGGGAGAAGTAACAGTGTTTGCAGTAGAACACATTATTCCGAAGCAAAATATATTTGGAACAAACAATTTTTTCTCGACAATAGAACAGCGGGCAAATTTGTAAAGTGAATAGAAAAGAAATAGTCGTAACGATACGTTGCGGCTGTTTTTTTTGAAAAAGGGGAAGTAAGATGAAGAGAGTAGGGAAAGAGTTCTTTTTACAGCATGATATTGTTATTATGTATAGTATTTTATTTATTTTCATCATTATTTTAAAAATGCAATTTTTCACATGGATCGGTATGTTAGCGTGTCTGTTTGGTATTGTTTTTTATACGCTTAACGAATATATGACCCATCGTTTTTTATTCCATTTAAAGCCGCCTAAAAACGTATTTTTATTAAAAATGTTAAGAAGATTACATTATGATCATCACGTATACCCAGATGATTTGAAACTTTTATTTTTGCCTGTATGGTTTAGTGTACCTAGCTTTACTATATATTTACTTATATCATATGGTATTACAAAAAGTGTTACCGTTACACTTTCATTTGGAATCGGAATGATTATCATGCTCCTTGTTTATGAATGGAAACGTTATATTGCACATAAGCCGATTCGTCCCGTCACTAAGTTTGGAAGGTGGCTAAAAAAACAGCATATATTACACCATTATAAAAACGAAAAGTTTTGGTTTGGTGTTTCAAATCCAGTATTCGATTTTATATTTGGAACGCTTAAAGATGGAAAAGACGTTGAATTAAGCACCACTTCTTTCTTAACGAGGAAAAAATGTGTACGGGTATTTGTTAGAATCGGGCTAATAATCGGTGTGGGGTGTACGAAACCCATACGGATTTAAGTTGCACTTTATTGTGAAAAAGTATATTAAAAATTTAGAGAAAATTGACGAAAAATGTCTACCGAAAAATCTTTGCAGGAATGTATGGATTGTCTAAAATGAAATTAAGTTTCTGAATATTTATAAAATTTAGTCTTTGCGTATACGAAGGGGAAGTGTATTTCGAGTTGGAGAGGGGAGTAGGGGATGAAACGAGATGATACGTCAGCACGTAAGTTGCAAAATGAAGTGAATTATACAGAGGTTGTTCAGTCAGAAGAATTTCAATTGTTATTAAATACGAAGAAGAAGTTTATCGTTCCAATGAGTATTTTCTTTTTCAGTTTTTTTATTGCGCTACCTATTTTAACATCGTATTGGAAAGTGCTTAATACACCAGCATTCGGTGATGTGACATGGGCATGGGTATTTGCTTTTGCGCAATTTATTATGACATGGTCATTATGTATGATTTATAGTAAGAAAGCTCAATCCTTTGATGAAATTTCGCGGAAAATTCTACAAGATATGCAAAAAGGGAGGAGTTGAATTTGAATACTACTGCGTTTGCACTATTTTTAATTATTGTTCTTGGTACGCTCGTCATAACCTATTTTGCATCGAAAAAAACGAAAAATGCGAGTGAGTTTTATACGGCTGGAGGGGGATTAACGGGTTGGCAAAATGGTCTGGCCATCGCTGGGGATTATATGTCTGCTGCGTCATTCCTCGGTATTGCTGGAGCGATAGCGTTAACTGGATTTGATGGATTTTTTTATAGTATTGGATTTTTAGTTGCGTATTTAGTTGTATTATACCTAGTTGCAGAACCGCTTAGAAATTTAGGGAAGTACACATTGGCGGATATGATTGCAGCGCGTTTTGATGCGAAAAAAGTTCGCGGTATTGCTGCCCTGAATACGATGACAATTTCAATTTTTTATATGATTGCCCAATTAGTCGGTGCGGGTGCACTTATTAAATTATTATTAGGAATAGAATATACGACAGCAGTTTTAATCGTTGGCACATTAATGACAGTGTACGTTATTTTTGGTGGTATGACTGCTACGAGTTGGGTACAAATTGTTAAGGCTGTATTACTAATGGCTGGTACATTTATTATTTCTGTTATCGTTTTTGCAAAATTTAATTTTAGTGTGACTGAAATGTTTGCTCAAATGAAAACAGCTACACCATTAAAAGATTCGTTTTTAAATCCAGGAGTAAAGTATAAAGATGGTCTTGATACACTGTCTTTAAATTTAGGACTAGTCCTTGGTACAGCTGGATTACCACATATTCTTGTGCGCTTTTTTACAGTGCGAGATGCAAAAACGGCACGTCAATCTGTTGTGTATGCGACATGGTTAATTGGCGCATTTTATATTATGACAATTTTCTTAGGGTTTGGAGCAGCAGCGTTTGTAGGAAATGAGGCAATTATTAAAGCAAATCCAGCTGGTAATATGGCAGCACCTTTATTAGCTAAAGCATTAGGCGGGGACTTCTTATTTGCATTCGTATCAGCCATTGCCTTTGCAACCATTTTAGCTGTAGTAGCAGGACTTGTATTAACAGCAGCATCAGCATTTGCGCATGATTTTTATAACGAGATTATCCGTAAAGGCAAGTCTACGGAAAAAGAGCAAGTGTCAATGGCTCGTTATGCTTCGATTGGAGTAGCTGTAGTATCTATTATACTTGCGTTATTTGCGCAAACCTTAAACGTAGCATTTTTAGTTTCATTAGCATTTGCAGTCGCGGCTAGTGCAAACTTACCAGTTATATTATTTACAATCTATTGGAAGCGTTTTAATACAACGGGTGCCATTTCTGGTATGGTCGTTGGACTCGTATCAGCAATTGTTCTTGTAGCGTTAAGTCCAAACGTCTGGAACCCTGTAGCTGGAAAAGCTATTTTTGTTGGAGAAGCCTTATTCCCATATACGACACCTGGCATTATTTCGATTCCGCTTGGTTTCCTAGCAGCATATTTAGGAACTATTTTCTCTAGTAAGAAAGAAGATGTAGCGAAGTTTGATGAAATTCTTGTGAAATCGAATACTGGTCATGGTATTAGCGACGCATCTTCACATTAAAAAAGAGGAGCTTTTCGTATTAAAAGAAAAGCTCTTTTTCTTTTGTCATTTTCTTATAAAGTGAAACTTTAATCAGTAGGGGGGGCATGCTCACTGATTATTAGCCCGCACCAATCGGGCTTTTACGGGCAGTTAATCTCCCACCTAACTTCTTTGCTCCAGCTGAATTTTTGGGTGGGAGTTTTACTACCCATTAATGCGGGATAAATATTACTGTGTTGTAAGTAGGATTTGTCATAATTTTGTGGAATGAAAATAAGCAAGGAGAAATTTAAATCATCATGGCACCAGCGCAGCTTTTGTGAAAAATAAGTTGTTATGGAAGGTGGAAGAAATGATGAAAACGAAACAAACTGACGAATTATTAGCAAAAGATGAGCAATATGTTTGGCACGGCATGCGTCCCTTTAGTCCAAGTAGTACAATGGTAGGGGCAAAAGCAGAAGGGTGCTGGGTTGAAGATATACATGGAAAAAGATATTTAGATGGTATGAGTGGTCTTTGGTGTGTGAATAGTGGGTACGGAAGAAAAGAACTCGCAGAAGCGGCTTATGAACAATTACAAACATTATCGTACTTTCCGATGTCGCAATCACATGAGCCAGCAATAAAGCTTGCTGAAAAGTTAAATGAGTGGCTTGGAGGAGAATATGTTATTTTCTTCTCAAATAGTGGGTCAGAAGCGAATGAAACAGCTTTTAAAATAGCAAGGCAATACTATGCACATAAAGGTGAACCACATCGTTATAAATTTATGTCACGTTACCGAGGATATCATGGAAATACAATGGCGACAATGGCAGCGACGGGACAAGCGCAGCGTAGATATCAATATGAGCCTTTTGCCTCAGGATTTTTACACGTAACACCGCCAGATTGTTATCGTATGCCAGAAATGGAATCACAAAATATTTATGATGTAGAGTGTGTGAAAGAAGTAGATCGTGTTATGACATGGGAATTAAGTGAAACGATAGCCGCATTTATTATGGAGCCGATCATTACAGGCGGAGGTATTTTAATGCCACCACAAGACTATATGAAAGCTGTTCATGAAACATGTCAAAAACACGGTGCGCTACTCATTAGTGATGAAGTGATTTGTGGTTTCGGGCGTACAGGAAAAGCATTTGGATTTATGAACTATGATGTTAAGCCTGATATCATTACGATGGCGAAAGGTATTACGAGTGCATACTTACCATTATCAGCAACAGCTGTGAAAAAAGAAATTTATGAAGCATTTAAAGGAACTGGGGAATATGAATTTTTCCGCCATATTAATACATTTGGTGGAAACCCGGCGGCTTGTGCATTAGCACTTAAAAACTTAGAGATTATGGAAAATGAAGATTTAATTGGACGCTCTGCACAAATGGGCTCACTTTTATTAGAGCAATTAAAAGAAGAAATCGGGGAACATCCGCTAGTTGGAAATATTAGAGGGAAAGGTCTATTAGTAGGAATTGAACTAGTAAATGATAAAGAGACGAAAGAACCGATTGATAACGACAAAATCGCGACTGTTGTAAATGCTTGTAAAGAAAAAGGTTTAATTATAGGACGAAACGGTATGACAACAGCAGGGTATAATAATGTTTTAACATTAGCGCCGCCTCTTGTTATTTCAAGTGAAGAAATTGCTTTCGTTGTTGGTACGTTGAAGACAGCGATGGAGCGTATTTAATCAAATAAAAGAACAAAAGTGAGCTGTAATATAAGGCTCGCTTTTGTTTATTACGTGAAATATGGTAGTTTTTTAAAGGGAGGGGATATGAATGGAGAAATATGATCCTAGTCAACATTATCACATCGGATATTATGAAGATGGATATGATTTAGAAGTGACAGCGTACAAAAGAATAAAGGAACCAGTTTGGGATGCTTATATTCCGCACTATGAGGTAGAAGATTTTTATAAGAAAGTGGAGGAAATGAAGCTAGGTGAATATATCGATGACTATGGCATTAAAGTATATTCATTTCGTGATAATATTGATGATGAAGAAGCAAGGACTATTTTTGAAAAATGGTTAAAGACGAATGAGATTGTTTAAAGAGAAAATGAAAAAGGAGATTACTATTTTATAAAATAGTAATCTCCTTTTATTATAGTAAACTTATTTACTTGCTTTCATTGCTTTATCTTTGGCACCAAAAGTGTATTTTAACATTGGTGGTGTAATCATTGTAGTTAAAATAACGACAATAACGATAGCTGTAAAGTAATCTTGTGCTAATAGTCCAGAAGAAAGACCTGTTCCTGCGATGATAAGTGCAACTTCACCACGTGAAACCATTCCAGCACCGATAATTGCAGAAGACTTTGCATCAAATCCAGTCATGCGTGCACCAAATCCACAACCGATTAGTTTTGTGAAGACAGCGATAACTGTTAATGCTAAGATGAACCAAATTTGATTACCAATACCATCAAATGTAATATTCATACCGATACTAACAAAGAATACTGGAACGAACATTGCGTAAGCAATCGGTTCTACTTTCTTTTCTACTTCATGTTTGTAGTTCGTTTGAGAAATTGCGATACCAGCTGCGAAAGCACCGATAATACCAGCAATTCCTAATAATTCGCCGAAATATGCGAATGAGAAACAGATAATAAGAGCCGCGCTCACGATAGACTCAGATACGCGTAGTGGTGATAACCAACGCATAATCGCTGGAACACCTTTCCATCCGATTAAAATAATAGAAGCGAAGAATACGACCTTCTTCAAGATAACCATTGTTAAGTTAACATCGTCTGTACCTAAGAAGCTCATTGCGAATGCTAATAAAATAACAACAAGAATGTCATCAAATACAGCTGCTCCAAGCATCGTTGTACTTTCACGTGTTTTCATCTTACCTAAATCGCGAAGTGTTTGAACGGAAATACTAACACTTGTCGCACATAGAAGTAATCCTAAAAATACAGCGTTCCCTTGTTCCATTCCCATAACAAGACCGGAAACATAACCACCTACGAATGGAAGAATGATACCTCCGAGTGCAACTGCTAAAGAAGAGTTACGATTTGCATTTAATTCTTCTAAGTCTGTTTCAAGTCCAGCCATAAACATTAAAAGAATAACACCAACATTACTTAATTGTGTTAGAAGTTCTGAGTTTTCAATCCAACCAAATACGGCTGGACCGATAACGATACCGACAATTAATTTACCGAGTACAGAAGGTTGACCTAATCTAACACTAAGGTCACCAGCAAGCTTTGTACTTAATAAAATAAGTGCAATTTGAAAGAAAAATTCGAATTCCATTTGATCCTCTCCTTATCACTTTGTATTTTTATTAAACGATTTCTCGGAATTTGCCTAATGAAAATATGTAAAAACCATTAAACAAAGGGTCTGATTACAAGTTCTTTTGAACTTGTAATTTGAACCTGTAATCAATATATAATAAAATTTATAAAAAATCAATGAAAAAATAGCAGATTTTCATGATGAGATTCGATTTAGGTATGGAGGGAATCAATATATAATAAGAAGAAATAAGGAAACATTTTTAATGAATTGGAGAATGGAATATGTTAATAAATAAACGCTTTACAATTGGAGAAATGGCAAAAATGCATAATATCGCAGAATCTACATTAAGGTATTATGATGAAAAAGGAATTTTTCACCCGTCTATTGTCGATCCGCAAACGAATTATCGTTATTACACAATTGATCAGTTTTCACTGTTAGATACGATTAAATTTTTACGACAGTTAAATATTCCGTTAAAGGAAATTAAGAAATATATTGATGAGCGGAACCCATCTTATGCGCTTAATTTACTTGAAAAGCAACAAGAAATGATGTTAAAGAAGCAAAGAGAAATTGAGTATGCTTTAGCAAAAATGGAACATAGAATTTATGTAATTAAGGAAGCGACGAAAGTAAAAGCTGAAAAAATCATAGTTAAAGAAATCCCGCAGCGAAAGATTACAGCGATTGCGGTTGCACCAAATACAACAGATGATATGTTTGAGTATTATATCCATTCGTTGCAGAAAAATATGAAACAAATAGATAATAGCTTATTCTCTGGAGATATCGGTGTAACGGTTGCCAAAAAAGCATTAATTCAAAATGAATTTCAATCATACAATAGTGTTTTTATTCTTTTGGATTATATGCCTTTTCAAGTACATAGTTCAGATGAAATTAAAGCAGGTATATTTGCGTGTGCTTATCATCATGGACCATATGAAGAAACAGATGAAACATACAAGGAGTTAATGAAATACATCTCTCAAGAGGGATATGAAGTGAGCGGAGATTCGATTGAGATTGCATTAATTGATTGGTCTGTAACAGAAAATCCAGAGGAGCAAGTAACGGAAATTCAAATCCCTATAATGAAAAAACAATGAAATAAGGTGTAAGACTCGTACTAATTACAAATCGGCATCAATGACGATAATTAAGTTACCTATTTTTAAATTCTCTCTTGACATTCAAGTTACTTGAAGGTTTAAACTGTGAACAGAGCGTTGAAAAAAGGAGCATATTAGTATGGAAGCAACAGAAAAATTAAGAGAAAAACCGATAAAAAGTTTATTTATTTCATATTTAATACCAGCAGTTCTCGGAATGGTATTAATGTCAGTTAATATTGTGATTGACGCGGTCATGATTAGTAGGGGAGTTGGAGCGAACGGTTTAGCGGGAGTAAACGTCGCTATTCCAGCATTTTCGATTTTCTTCTCCATTTCATTATGGATTGGAATGGGCGGAGCAACATTATATTCGATTGCACTAGGCGAAAATAAACTTGAAAGAGCAAGGTCTATTTTTACGCAATCTATGACTGTAGCAGTTATTATCGTAGGCGTTTTAGCGGCTATTTGCGTATGGAGAATAGAAGATTTAGCATACTTATTCGGTGCAAATGAAGTGATTTTACCGTATGCGTTAGACTATTTACACGTGTTATTAACATTTGGAATGATATACGTGTTAGAAAATATTTTAAGTACATTTATACGAAATGATGGAAATCCTAATTTAGCAATGGCAGGTCTTGTTGTAACGGCTGTATTAAACATAGTGTTTGACTATATCTTTATTTTCATCTTTGGATGGGGTGTAACAGGTGCTGCTTCAGCGACTATTCTTTCGGCAGCAATTGGTTTCCTTGTATTATTAACTCACTTCTTTAGAAAGAGTAGTATTTTAAAGTGGACGAAATTCCATTTTGAATGGGATACGGTTAAACAAATAATGGTGATTGGTTTCCCAAGTTTTACAGCAGAAAGTACAGTAGCAATCGTAACGATTGGTTTTAACATCGCATTCGTTCAATATGCAGGAGAAGTAGGAGTCGCTTCCTATGCAATGGTGAATAGCATTCATGCGATGGCATTACTATTATTCTTTGGTGTTGGAGCAGCATTACAACCAATCGCAAGTTTTCATTACGGTGCAAATTTATCAGAAAGATTGCGTGAAGGATTACAGTTTGCTGTGAAGATTGCGGTTGTACTCGGAGGCATTGCGATAATTGTCGGATTATTCTTCGGGAAATATATCATTGGTCTATTTGATGTCCAATCGCCAGAACTATTGGAGTTAACGTTAACAGGTATTAGCTTGTTCTTTATCCAATACGTATTTTTAGGCTACAACATTGTGTATGGAGAGTACTTCCAATCAGTGCGACAAACGAAGAAATCAGTACTTATTATAATGAGCCGAGGGTTACTATTTATTATTCCGTTGTTATGGATTATGCCAAAGTTATTTGGAATAAACGGAATTTGGCTCGTTATGCCGGTTGCGGAAGTATTGACAGCAATTATCGTATTTACGATGAATCGTATGAAACATCCTGTTCCGTTACATATGGCAGGAAAGAAAGAAGCAATATAATGAAGAAAATCCCCTTGAGCAAGTAAGGGGATTTTTCATTCTTTTAAACTAATCGCAAAAGACCCATCCGTTTCTTGAACAGACGCAAAAGCCACATTTTTAATATGGGTGATGCCTTTTTCTTTTAACTCTTTATATAACCACTTTTCGTCTTTATGGATCAACTTTAAGTTATCGTATTGAATTTGAGAATCGACAATAAGGGCGATTGGTAATCCAGCATACTTAACATGTATATTCATATCCTTTGGAGTCAATGGTACAAGTTCTCGCTTTGGTAAAATGCTAATGGCTCCATTCGCTTCTAAAATAGCGTATTCAATTTCATGAACACTTGGATATCCGGCGACGCGAAGGTTAGAAAGCAATTCGGGTATGGGATATCTACTTTTTTGTAAGTTCTCAAAAATAATATTACCATGTTTAATTAAAATAATGGGGTGTCCGAGAATGAAACGATTTAGTTTGTTGAGTAAGCTTAATTTTGTAAGAAGTAAGTGCAAACATGTAATAACGACCATACCGAGAAATGCTTGTAAAGCACCAGCGACTGGTATGGCTTGGAAAGCTAAATAAGATAAAAAAATAATAGCCCCAAAATCATGAGGAGTTAGTTGTGCTAATGCGGATTTACCGAGTAACTTAAGCGATAGTAAAAATAAAATAAAAAAGAATGATACGTTACATAAAAAGAGAAGCAATAGGGACACTCCTTCGTGCGAAGTTGTACTTACTATTCCCAAAAACAATAGAAATATTACCTTTTAGAGGATAAATAAGGGTTATTTGGAATTTGTCTGTATACAAACGAATAAATGGATATTATGATGAAAGAAGCAAAGAACATAGGAGTATATGGATATGAGAAAGAAGAAAATAGTTAAGTATATTATAGCAATTATAACGGTTTGCGCCGTGTACGCGGTTTTTTTACAATATAACATTTATAAGCATGGGCATATGAAAGCTACCGACGATGTTGATTATATCATTGTATTAGGCTCGAAAGTAAATGGTACGAAACCATCGTACTCATTACAATATCGTATTGATAAAGCAGCTGAATATTTAAAATCACATGAGAAAACAATCGCTATCGTATCTGGCGGACAAGGAAAAGGTGAAGATATTTCAGAAGCATTAGCGATGAAACAAGGATTAATGAAACAAAATATTGCAGAAGACCGTATTATAATGGAGGATAAATCAACGAGTACAGATGAGAATATTACATTCTCAAAACCGTTAATTCCAGCCAATATGAAAAAAGGTATGATCGTAACAAACGATTTCCATATGTTTAGAGCGAAAAAAATAGCAGCAAAACAAGGTTTGCAATTAGAAGGGCTTCCTGCCAAAACACCGAAGCCAATTATCATCCCATCGAATGTCCGAGAATATTTAGCCATTACGCAATATTGGTTTATGAATCGAATATAGTGAAAGTGATCCCGCCCGAAATTCGAGGCGGGATTTATTTTGAGGAAAATCTTACAAAACTGTCATCTTAATGAAAGGTAAAGCGATAGTTTCTAGAATGGATTCCTGACATAATAAAGATAACAAAAACTATTTAGAGGTGAATCGGATGAAAGGAAATAATATTCTATCTTCACTATGTTACTTTAGTATCTTTTTTGCACCATTTTTACTGCCAATTATCGTGTACTTCGTTGCGGAAGATGAAGTGAAATATCACGCGAAAAAAGCATTTTGGTCACATGTTTTTCCGTACGCAATCTTATTTGCTGGATTAGCAGTATCAGGCGTATACGGTTTAGGCTTCGATCAATCTGATGGCGTGGGAATTGGGATGGCTATCACATATGCAGTATTCATTCTTGTAGGAATTTACTACTTCATTTGGAATATCGTAAAAGGTATTAAAGTTTTGAAAGCAGCGTAATAAGACAAGAAATAAATTGGGGTAATTTTGTCTTTATTTGTAGGTAAATCGATATCTCTTGTCGAATCGTGGATATATTCGAAAAATCGTTGATATAGTGCAAGGAATCGTTGATATATTTAAATTATCGTTGATATAATTTCATTTACCGTATTGATAGACATTTTAAAAAGAGCAATTCAAAAAGAATTGCTCTTTTTGTGCTTATAAGTTGTGAATATTGAAAAAGATATGTTAATTTTTCATTATGAAGAGAAAAAAGGAGTGTTTTTCATGAATGAGATCATACATAAAATGGAGCAACACGTTTCAGTTCGTAAATATAAAGAAGAATCCATTCCGAAAGATGTAGTAGAAAGAATGGTTCAAGCTGCGCAGCATGCCGCTTCCTCGCATTTTGTACAGGCCTATTCTGTTGTATATGTAACCGATCAAGACCTAAAGGCTAAACTAGCAGAACTATCCGGAAATCGTCACGTGAAAGAGTGTGCAGCATTCTTTGTTTGTTGTGCAGACTTAAAGCGACTTGAAATGGCGTGTGAAAAGCATGGTACAGAGATAAAGCATGAAGGGGTGGAAGATTTTATCGTTGCGACGGTAGATGCTTCACTTTTTGCGCAAAACTTAGCACTAGCAGCGGAATCATTAGGATACGGTATTTGTTATATTGGTGGTATTCGTAATAACCCGAAAGAAGTGAGTGAATTGCTTCATTTACCGGATAAAGTATATCCTGTGTTTGGAATGACAGTCGGTGTGCCAGATGAAGAACATGGAGTGAAACCACGTTTACCGGTAGCAGCAATTCTTCATGAAAATGGATATGATGAAAAGAAATATGATGAATTATTAAACGAATATGATGAAACGATGAGCGCATATTACAAAGAAAGATCATCAAATCAAAAAAACATAACATGGACGGAATCAATGAGCTCATTTATGTCCAAAGAGAAAAGAATGCATATGAAAGAGTTTTTAAGTGAGAAAGGGTTAAATAAAAAATGAGTGAAAAGACAAACCTGAGACGTTAGTTTAAGTTATAACATTACTTGTAAAACCGAAGCTGAGAAAGTGGGATTCACTTTTTTACTTCGGTTTTTTATTTGTTATTATATAAAGTGAAAATAAAAATTAATAAATTTTTACAAAAGTGATAGAAAATGAGAATGAAATGCCGATAGTAAGTAAAAGCAGCTGCTAAAGGGGAACTGAGGAAGGATGATGTTTATGATTTTCGATTCTGAAGAGGATTTAATTATAGCAATGAAAAAACGTGATCAAGATGCTTTGAAAGAAGTGATTGATCAATATGGAAAATTAATTTTGTACATTATTCATAAATCATTAAGTACCCCTATTGAAAAACAATATGTGGATGATTGTTATAATGATGTATTTACTATCATTTGGTTTCAAATCGAACAATTTGATATAGAAAAGGGCAACTTAAAATCTTGGATGATTGGTATTACTAAATTAAAGGCATTGGAATATAAAAAGAAAGTATATAAAGAGAATAAAATTGATAAAGACGTAGAAATAGATGCAGGTACCCATGATAAGTATGAAATAGAACAAGAAGAAGAGATTATGGAAATAGTCCAAGATTTAAATACAAAGGATCGATATATCTTTTTAAAGAGGTATATTGATGGATATTCCATTGACGATATTGCAAAAGAATTAAAAGTAACGGCTGACTATATATACAATCGAATCTCTCGTGGAAAGAAAAAACTTCAAAAACTGTGGAAAGGGAGTGTGTAATATGGATAAAAGATTATTATCGATGTTAAATGAGCTCCAATATTCAGAAGAAGAAATTACACGTTTAGAGAAAGAAGCGAATGAGTCTATAAATATAGATAAGTATTATGTGAGAAATGGAGAGTTATTAAAAAAATTAACTTTACAAATGTTAGAAGAATCAATTCGCAACGAATTACAAGCTGGTGAAGAAATTCAGAAGGAACTATTAGTAGATGAAGGATATATGGCAAATAACAAAGTTATACCGAATATATATTACGTAGGAGCTACTTTTTATTATTATATCGTTTTAACGAATAAAAGAGTGATAATGAAAGGGTTAGATTGTTATTTCAAAAAAACAAATGAACATAGCATGCCAATAGGAGATATACAATCTATTTCGCAACATAAAAAAATGAAAAACGTTTTTGAGATTAAATATAATAACAATTATATACAGTTTGGAAGTATTGCGTATGCACATGAAGTTGCGATGATTATTATGGAGTTGAAAAAACGCGGAGTAAAAGTAGAAAAGTATACAGATTTCGAAAAAGGTTTTTTCTTATTCTTTAATATACTCGTGATAGTAAGTTCAGGTCTTTGCTTTATAAAATATTTAATGTAAAAGGCGGCATAATAGCCGCTTTTTATCGGATGATTTTGTAGCTTAAAAATACAACAATAATTTCATTTGAACCAAGCTGTTATTGCGCAATCTAAAGCATTTTCTATAACAAATGCAAACTATCAATAAGAAGATAAATACCTGTACAGCTCAAAAGGATATATGTAAATATTTTAAAAACTTGTTGATTAAGCCATTTGAAAATAATTTGACCTATAAACAAACCTAAAAATACAATTGGAATTGCATAAAAACTTGATTTCCAAATTGTTATGTCCGTTCCAGTAAAGAGTATTTGAGTTAGTAGACTAATGAAATATATAAACAGATAAAAAGCCAAAGTAGTTGCTCTTAACTTCTCTTTTTCAGTATCAGTTCCTGTAAAGTAAAGTAACAAGGGAGGTCCTGGCATACCGATACTTGTCGTTAAAAGACCTGATAATCCACCAACTACGAAATCTCTAAATGGTGTTGATCTAACCTTAAAGTTACATAGTAGCAACAATGTTAATAGTAAGAGTAGGATGCTAATTGCTAATTTAAAAGTGTTTATGTTAATGGAAATGAAGAGTAAAATACCAAAAGGTACACCAACTATACTTCCAAAAATAAATCTTTTCAGCAAAATAAAGTCAATGTCCATTCTTATTTTCCAAATGAGTGATATGGAAATAATTAATGATAAAATAATGTTTATTTGTATAGCTTCTTGCGGTAGAAATAACATGAGTAAGAAAGGTGTTGCCATTATAGAAAAGCCAAAACCTGTACTGGCTTGCAAAACAGAAGCCACCAATATTATACATATGAAAATTAATGTAATCTCCAAAATAGCCCTCCTATTTAATCAAATTCAATACATATTTTATTACTACGAAAATCGAATGTAGCTGTTTTGAGCCTATAGAATAAGTGCAATCTTTCACAATCTTACTTTTATTTTAACATAAATATTTGATTTCCTCTCAAATGGTGTTCAAGTAAAGGGCCTTTTAATGAAATGAAATGACTTGTATTTTATTTAATTTGATTGTTATATAACGATAACAAATGAGAGTAAATAAAAATTAGCAGTGAGCTATATAGTATCGGTAGGATCTTCACTAAGCTTCCCGCGATAAAATAAGAAAAGCCATATAAAACTAACAAAAATACAACATATAGCTAACAGGCAACCAATTACTTGCGGAGAAAGGGTTTCTAAAAGCCAGCCTGTAATAAACATAGATAGCTGAATGAGAGAACCATATATGGAATAATGAAATGAAAAAACTTTACCAATCATGTTTTCTTCGGTATACATTTGTAATAAGGTTGTGTCTAAAGGGACGATAATGCCCCCTGCGATACGCATGCAGAGTAAAGTAATAATACCGATAATAAGCTGATTGGATAGAACGAATCCGAGAAAGAAAAATCCTTGTAGTAAGTACGCCAAGCCAAATGCTTTTTTCATTGTCTCCTTATTTTTACATACATATAGATTAACGAATAGACTACCAATAATAAGACCTAATCCTTGAGCACTATATAAAATTCCAATATTAGCATGGAAGATCCTTTCGGCATAAATTGTTAAAAGAAGTTGATAAGCACCACCAATAATCCCCCATGAAATTCCGACAAGAATTAATGCTAATATAATTTTTTTCTGTAATATGTACGTGTATCCATCTTTTATATCCACAAAAAATGACTTTTTTATGTTAAATTTTTTGTGAGAAGGGATATTCAACTTATAAATGATTAAAGCGGAAACAAAGTATGATAGGCTATTAATGATAAAAGCAATTTCTATACTTAAAGCCTGGGCGATAATCCCACCTAATGAGGCGCCCATAATTGACATAAAGCCATTAACTGTACTAGAAAGTGTATTTGCAGTTACTAAATGTTTTTGCCTAATAATCATTTTTAAAGTTGATTGTTTAGCAGGCTCAAATAAGCAAGAGAGGACCGACAAACATATATTAGCTACGAAAATAATTTCAATCTTATAGGTTGCTAATAAGTAAGTGAGTACAATAACTCCTCTTAAAACATCGGTGGAAATCATAATCTTCTTTGTTGGAAATCGATCCACAAACCCTCCAATAAAAGGACTAAGAAGAAGTTGAGGTAACCCTTTACTCATAAAAGTTAGTGCGATCATAAACGGAGATTCTGTTACGCTATAAACGAATGTGAATAAAGCTACCGTATGAAACCAATCTCCCAGTACACTTAATGTTTGACCATAAAACAGCTTTCTAAAGTTTGTATTTGTTTTAAGCAGTGTGGAATAAGAAACTGACATAAAAGATTAATCCTCATGTATTAATGATGCTTGAACTTGTCTTTTCCATTCACTTAAATACATGTTCTCTGCTGCAGAAAGTTCAACAGGTAATTGTGCAATCAATTCTAAACTATTTCCATCAGGATCGTTAAAGTATACGGAGGCGTGTGCCAATTCTGGAAAAACGATCGGTTCAATTGGCTCCATTCCAAAGTCTTTTCTTGCTGAAATTCCTTTTTGACTTAGCCAATGTATTGCATTTTCTAAATCAAGCAAGCTTACTTGGAAGGCAATATGTCGCAAAGATGGGTGATAAGTAACTTTGTATTCTGTTCCTTCCCAAAGTCCGAGCCAACTCTCATTTTCTTTAATCCAAAAGAAAGCAATATCGTCACCTCTTTTATATAATTTTAGCCCTAGTGATTCATAAAAAGGTATTGATACTTCTAAGTTACGGACGGGTAAATGTGCCTCATAAAGACCTTTAATCATTGTAATCCCCCTTAGTAAAAATGTTTCTTATTTCATAGTAAACGATATTTTGTTAGATCAAATCAGAAATAAGAGGGATATAAATTCATACGAAAGTATGAAAAAACAGCTCAAATATGAGCTGTTTTCGTATAGTTTTTAATTCATTTGGTAAGGATAGGATGATTAATATCCGTATCCGCCGCCACCCCAGCAGCTACATCCGATAATGATTAGAAGGATGAATAGTACGATAAGCAAAGCAAATCCACCGCCGAAACCAGCACAACTACCACCATAGCTCATGTGTTTTCCTCCTTTTTGTAAATTAATCTATATAATTCATGGACTACTATATACAATATGTTTTTCATGTGGAAAAGGAGCCAGTCTGTATTTGAATTAGACAAATGTCTGTGTGATTCAGGTTTTTCTATATTACATGTGCGGGAAATCTTACTAAATAAAGCGTTTACGGATTAAGAGTATGTTAAAAACGTAAAAATTGTAAAAAAAACCATTTTTATATTTTTTTATGAGGGAATATGTACTATAATTTTACAAGTAATATTATGGGAAAAGGGAGTTTTAGTTTAGAGATGGAGATGGGACGATTACAAAATAAAATAGAAAACAAAAAGAAAGAGTTAATTCAACTTGTTGCGAGACACGGATTGGATCATGATAAAGTTTTGTTATTTAGCCGAGATTTAGATATACTAATTAATAAGTTTATGAATGTAAAAGATAAGATCCATAAATGAATAATTTATAGTTTTTTATATTAAGATATTCAACGGAAGAAAGGGGAGAAACGTTATTGGAACATTTACAAGATGAGCTTTATAAGCAAATAAAAGAAGAAAAAGGTACTGTTACAGTTTTCTTAAAGAGTGGTGTGAGAATAGTCGGAGAAGTTGCTGGCGTAGACAAATTTACAGTTTTAATGTTAGTAGATGGAAAGCAACAGCTGATTTACAAGCAGGCAGTATCAACAATAATGAAATAAGACACTCTAGTAGAGTGTCTTATTTCATTATTTCTTACAAGCTTCAACGTCAATGCCAGCAGCTAATAATTTCTTTTCTCCATCTTGTTCAATAATTTTTTGTAATTTAGATAGGAAAGAGTCAAAGTTTGTATGTTTTGCGACTTGGAATGTCATTTTATGTTCAATTGGTAGCCACGTATTAATGTCAGCCTCGTTATGCTGAATTTTTACTTCCAATTTATCAAGCGCATTAGCAACTTTTGCTTCGTACGTTTCTTTCGCTTCAAACTCCATCCATAAATTATATAATTCCTCACCGAGAGAACCTTTTAATGTTTGTTTAATATTTAAAATTGCTTCAAGTTCATTTTTTTGTTTTTGTAATTGTAATTCGTGACTATTCATTGTATCAAAAGCAGGGATATCGCCAGCTTCAGCTTCGACTAGGTCGTGAATAATAACCATTTTAAGTAACTTTTCAATATTTACTTTTTGATCTAAATAAGGCTCAACTAAAATGGCCATTAGAGACATGCGCCATGTATGTTCGGCAACACTTTCTTGGCGTCCGTTAGAAAGCCAGCTATGTCGCATTTCGTATTTTAGTTTTTCTGCTAATGCAATGACTTGTAAAATGTTATGTTCCATCGTGATCCTCCTCTTATTTCCATACCATAATTCTAATATGGAAATGAAATGTGTCAATTTTATGAGTATATTGCGATAAATAGATGATAAGCGTATAATGAACGTTATATGTGAAAACGCATTATTAAAATAAAAAAATGTTTTATAAAAATGAAAAGGAAAGGGCAGGAATATGGGAGACGAAAAACAAGTATTTGCTAGACCAGAAAGAAAAAAAAGGAAGTTTGATATTTCTAGTCCAATGGGCATTATAGTAGGCTTCGCTATTGTAATAGCGGCGATCGTACTTAGTGGCGGTGGAATAAAAGCTTTTAAAAATTTCTTAGATATTCCATCTATTTTAATTGTCATAGGGGGAACGGCAGCGACAATTGTTGTGGCGTATCGATTTGGAGAAATAAAAAAATATACGAAAAGTATTTTTACTGTTTTACATAGAAGAGAAGAAGATTTAGAACAGTTAACGGATTTGTTCGTTGATTTTTCGAAAAAGTCTAAAAAGAACGGTTTACTTTCTTTAGAAGTTGATGGAGAACAAGTAGACAACCCTTTTATTCAAAAGGGGATTCGTTTAATGTTAAGTGGCTACGATGAAGATGAATTAAAAGAAGTGTTAATGAAAGATATAGAAACAGAAGTGTATGAGCTAAGAAAAGGGGCAACATTATTAGATAAAATTGGTGATTTCGCTCCAGCTTGGGGTATGATAGGGACTTTAATTGGTCTTATCATTATGCTTCAAAATTTGCAAGATACATCACAAATTGGTACAGGAATGGCAGTGGCGATGCTAACGACATTATATGGATCAGTACTTGCGAATATGATTGCAATACCTCTTGCGGAAAAGGTGTATCGTGGTATTGAGGATTTATATACAGAGAAGAAGTTTGTAATTGAAGCAATTTCAGAATTGTATCGTGGGCAAATTCCTTCTAAATTAAAGTTGAAACTTGATACGTATGTGTACGAAACAAAGATAAAAAAAGAAAAACGAGCAGCCTAATATTGCAAGGAGTGGTATGATGATAAAACGACCGCAAAAGGGATCGCCTCGTTGGATGACGACTTTTACAGATTTAACGATGTTATTATTAACTTTCTTTGTATTACTAGTTGCTACATCAAAGCAGGATGCAGTAAAATTGTCAAAGATGCTTGAAAAGTTTAGCGATGCGGAGCAAGTAGATGCAAAAGTAATGGAAAATACAATACCAGATATAACACATGAAAAAAATGATGAAAAAATGATCTCAAAAAAGAGAATGGATGAATTATATAAAAAGTTAAAAGCATATGTAGATAATAACGGTATTAGTCAAGTGAATGTATATCGAGAAGATACAGGGGTAAGTGTCGTTATCGTAGATAATTTAATATTTGATACGGGTGATGCGAACGTTAAACCAGAAGCAAAAGAGATAATGAGTCAATTAGTCGGATTTTTCCAATCAGTACCAAATCCAATCGTTGTGGAAGGACATACAGATAGTAGACCTATTCATAATGAGAAATTCCCTTCTAACTGGGAATTATCTTCAGCACGAGCAGCTAATATGATTCACCACTTAATCGAAGTGTATAATGTGGACGATAAGAGGTTAGCTGCGGTAGGATATGCAGACACAAAGCCAGTTGTACCAAATGATTCACCGCAAAACTGGGAGAAAAATCGTCGCGTTGTTATTTATATAAAAGAATAGTATATTGTTATTTTAATAATAAAATAATAAAAATACGAAAATTCTTTTAAAAAAATATTAAATTTTATCATTTTATTTTGTATAATGAGTGAGAATGATAAGGTGAAATATTAAGATATATTTATACATAGAAGGAGAGAATCAAAAAGAATGGCACATAAAATTTTAGTTGTAGACGATGCGATGTTCATGCGAACGATGATTAAAAACTTATTAAAAAGTAATTCTGAATTTGAAATTATCGGTGAGGCGGAGAATGGAGTAGAAGCAATTCAAAAGTATAAAGAACTTCAACCTGATATTGTAACATTAGATATTACTATGCCAGAAATGGACGGACTTGAAGCATTAAAAGAAATCATTAAAATTGATTCAAGTGCAAAGGTTGTTATTTGTTCGGCAATGGGACAACAAGGTATGGTATTAGATGCAATTAAGGGTGGGGCGAAAGACTTTATTGTAAAGCCATTCCAAGCGGATCGTGTAATCGAAGCTTTAACAAAAGTAGCAAATAGCTAATATAAAAGGGGTGCCACAAGGAATCAAAACAGTGATAGAGGATACACGTGTGGCCCCCTTTTTTCTCGTTTTAAAACACTAAATTGTTATACATAAATGAAATGTTTGTTAGACAGGTAGGGGATTAAAATGCAAACAGATCTATTGAATATATTTTTTGAGGAATCAGAAGAACATTTACAATCGCTAAATGAAAATGTGCTAACTTTAGAACAAAATCCAGCCGATATGGATGTTGTAGGAGAAATATTCCGCTCAGCCCATACATTTAAAGGTATGTCTGCAAGTATGGAATTTGCGGAAATGGCAGATTTAACGCATAAGATGGAAAATGTGTTAGATGAAATCCGTCATGGGAATATCGTGGTCAATGCGGATATTATTGATGTGATTTTTGAGTGCATTGATAATTTAGAGAAGATGGTTGCAGATGTACAACAAGGCGGAATGGGTAATATTGATGTAGTTTCTACTAAACAGAAATTAGAAGCATTATTGCACGGTAATGTAGTAACGCCTACAGAACATATAGAGCAAGATCATATAGGTAACGATGGTGGAGTTTCGCATGAAGTACATATAACGGTAGAACAGCAAGCTATTTTAAAAGCAGTACGTGCCATTATGTGTATAGAAGCATTGCAAAATGTAGGTAATATACAAAAAACTGTTCCGAGTATTGAAGAAATTGAAGCGGATGCTTTCGGATTTGAGTTCACCGTATTTATGGATAGTGATTATAATGTAGAAGAATTGAAACAAGTAGTGCTTCATATTTCTGAAATTGAGAAAGTAGAAGTGAAGCAAGGACATACATCACAAGAAGCTGTGCAAATAGAGAAAATGATACAATCTTCTGCAGTTGCGCAGGTTGTATCACCTGTAGAAGCACCGAAACAACCAGCTAATACTACACCAGCTAAAAGCACAGTAAAAACGAAAAATGCTAAAGTGGAGAATCGCTCCATTCGTGTTCAATTAGAGAAAATCGAAACATTAATGAATATGTTTGAAGAAAGTGTAATTGAGCGTGGGCGCATTGATGAATTGGCACAAACGATTCAAAACAAGGAATTAATTGAGCATTTAAATCGATTAGGAGATATTTCAAAAGATATTCAAAATGTACTTTTAAACATGCGCATGGTTCCAATTGAAACGGTCTTCAATCGTTTCCCACGTATGGTACGAATGTTAGCGAAAGATTTAGGTAAAAAAATCGATTTACAAATTACAGGAGAAACTACTGAAGTTGATAAAATTGTAATTGATGAAATCGGTGATCCGCTTGTTCATTTAATTCGAAATGCAATTGATCACGGTGTTGAGACTGTTGAAAAACGACGTGATGCAGGTAAAAATGAGACAGGAACGATTAAATTAGAGGCGTTTCATAGTGGAAATCATGTCGTTATTCAAATTACGGATGATGGAAACGGTATTAATAAAGGGAAAGTATTAGAAAAAGCGATTAAAAATGGTGTTGTAACAGAAGCAGATGCGAATAGATTAACAGATCGTGAAGTGTTTGATCTTATATTTCAACCAGGATTTAGTACAGCTGAAGTTGTATCGGATCTTTCTGGGCGTGGTGTTGGATTAGATGTTGTAAAACATACGATTCATAGTTTAGGTGGACATTTAATTATTGATTCTGAGGAAGGAAAGGGAAGTACATTCAGAATTGAACTTCCGTTAACTTTGTCTATTATTCAATCTATGCTTGTTCAAACGAACGATAAGCGTTATGCTTTACCTCTTGGAAATATTGTGGAAGCAATTCGAATTAAGAGAGAAGACATCCAATCCTTACAAGGAAAAGATGTGTTAAATTATCGTAACCAAATTATTGAAGTGAAACATTTAAGTACAGTATTTGGTGAAAAAACAGTAGATGAGGCGTTTGCGTCATATGATGGTCAAATGGTTCCTGTGTTAATTGTTCGTAATACACATCGTAGCTATGGGCTTATTGTAAACACAATTATCGGTCAAAGAGAAATCGTCTTAAAGTCATTAGGTGACTTCTTTGCAGAGAGTTCTAACTATTTCTCTGGTGCGACGATTCTCGGTGATGGACGAGTGGTCCTCATTTTAAACCCAGAAGGTTTATAATAGGAATGAAGGAAAGCTCCCCACTTGTATACAATTGGGGAGCTTTTTGGTTAATTATTATGAATGTATAAAAATAATTATATAACTGGAAATAAATACAGAGTAACGATTTGTATAATCAGTTTGTTAAAATATAATGAGTGTAATAAGTTGAGAGTTTATCCTGCTAGTTGCGGGTTAATAATCAGTGAGGAATGGATAGAAGTCCCATTGATTAAAGTGTCACTTTATATCATTTGATAGAAAAACAGAAATGAGGAGGCAGGGAAAATGCCTGAGCAACACACAAACGGGGAAACGAGCACAATTGTGCTAGAAAAAGAAAATGAGCATTTAACACCTCAAGAATGCGATATTCTTGGCGAAATCGCAAATATATCATTTGGTTCAGCTTCGACTGTATTATCAACAATTTTAAATAGGCAAGTAAACATTACTGCTCCTCGTGTAGAATTGGTAGATTTATATGATACAAGTGATGTTGAAGTTCCACATGTTGTGTTAAATATTCATTTTACAAAAGGATTAGATATGGAAAACCTTCTTGTTCTTAAGCAAGATGTTGCACTATCAATTGCTGATTTAATGATGATGGGGACAGGTGAAGTGGAAGAAGGAAAAGAACTTGGTGAATTAGAGCTAAGTGCTGTACAAGAAGCGATGAATCAAATGATGGGATTCGCAGCTACATCTATGTCGGAATTCTTCCAAGATACAGTAGATATGTCTCCGCCGACAATTAAAGTCGTAAAGCTATCAGAAGAGATGGAGAAAATCTCTGAAATAACTGGAAATAACACAATAGTTAAAGTATCGTTCGATCTAAAAATAGATAATCTTGTAAACTCTAAACTTGTACAAATTGTTTCGGTGGAACATGCGAAACGAATGATAAATAAATTACTGCAATTATCTGGTGAAGTAGAAGAAAGAGATGAACCGGCGGAACTGGTTGAAACTGAGATTGTAGAGGAACATGTTGAAAAAGAGCATTTAACACAAGAAGAGAAAGATGTACTCGGTGAAATTGCGAACATTTCAATCGGTTCAGCTTCAACGGTATTATCAACGCTTTTAAATCAGCCAGTCACGATTAGTACACCAAATGTAGAGGCGATTAATGTTCGTCATTATGATGGAGTACCAGTGCCATTTGTCATTTTAAATGTCGACTTTGTTGAAGGGCTAAAGAATGAGAACGTATTCGTATTTACGAAAGATGTTGCCTTAACAATGGTAGATTTAATGATGATGGGAACAGGGGAAGTTGATCCGGAAAAAGAGCTTAGTGAATTAGAACTAAGCGGTATTAAAGAGATCATGAACCAAATGATGGGGCATGCTGCAACAGCGATGTCGGAAATGTTTCAAGAAAAAATGGACATGACGCCGCCAAATGTCAAATTTGTAACGTTAAAAGAAGAAATGGAATACTTGGGAGAGTCAATGGAAGTGGACGAACTCGTTCAAATTACGTTCAATCTTGAAATTGGCGATCTTCTTCAATCGAAAATGTATCAAATTTTACCCATTTCCGAAGCGAAAGAAATGGTAAGAAGACTTCTGTATCCAATGGTGGAGGAGCAAGAAGAGATTGTCCCGGAAGAAATTGAAGAGGAAGAAATTGCGGCACCAGTTGTACAACCTATTGAATTTAAAGAAGTAAAACAGATTGAACCAGTATATATGGATACATCCATTCTACAAAATGTAGAAATGAATGTGAAATTTGTATTTGGAAGTACTGTGAAAACCATTCAAGATATATTAAGTTTACAAGAAAATGAAGCGGTTGTACTAGATGAAGATATTGATGAACCGATTCGAATTTATGTGAATGATGTATTAGTGGCATATGGTGAACTTGTAAATGTAGATGGGTTTTTCGGAGTAAAAGTGACGAAATCGCTATAAGGCGTTGAAATAGGAGTTTGAACGAGTAGATGAAAAACGTAAAGTTTTTTCTAATGAGTTGGCTATGTATACATGTGTGCTTGTTCTTCCCCCTGCAAAGTCAGGCGGAAGAACAAATTGAGCCAGAGCAAAAAATAAATAAATTGGAAGTAATAGAAGAAAATAAGAAACTTCAAGAACAGCCAGAGCAAGTAGAAATAAATCAAGGTGAAGATGAACAAAAAGAAGTGACGAATGAACAAAAGAGCGAAAGAAAGATAGAAACGGATCAAGGTGTTATTACAGTAAATAAGCCAGAGCTAAAAGTTGGCGAAGAAATGCGGATTACTGTAGAGCCAAACGAGAAAGACATTCAAAGTATGAAAGGTATATTGCAGTTACAAAGAAATGGCGAGCAGTATGCACAAGAAAGAATGCTATCTTTTGAGTATGATGAAGAAACGAAGCGATGGATTGCTAACTATAAAGTCGAGAGTTTTGATTTACAAGGTGATTGGAATCTTCATCTCGTTCAAAGTTACAAAGAAAATGAGAAGGAAGAGCTCATGGAAAATGAAGTGAAAGTCCCGCTCGTTCGTATTGGAAATGAAACACCAACTATAGATAAAGAATTGCCGAAGTTACATAAAGTTACTATTGATGAAGCAAAAGAGAACTTAATTGAACGGAAACAGGGAGATTCTATACATATACGAGTGAAAGCTGCCGATGTAGAATCTGCTGTGAAAGAAGTGCGCGTTACATTAAAAGGGAAAGATGATAAAGAAATTCCCTTTTTATTAGACTACAACAAGCGTGACATGGATTGGCAAAAAGTATTTGAACTAACTGATGCCTTGCCAAATGGACAGTATAAACTATTTGTAGAAATAGTGGATGCTGCAGGCAATAAACTTGTTGCGGAAAGTGAATATATCGTTTCTGTTTTGGGACAAAAAATGGAAGATGATAAAAAAACAGAAGAGCAAGAGAATGAAAATAAAGTAGAAGATAAGAAAGAAATTAGTAAGCAAGAAGATTCGAAAGTAGAGATCGTGCTTCCAGAAGAAAAACTTCCAGTTGTTCAAATTCCGAAGCAAGACGAGAAAGTAAATGAGTTTATACAAGAAACATTGAAAGAGAAAGAGGAATTCCCTCACGTTATAAAAGACCCATTGGCAGATAATAAGGAAGTAAGTAATGTAAAGGCTCAAAAAGAGAAAACAGGTAAAAATGACAAGCAAGACGTTTCGAAAAAGAAAACAGAGCCAGAAGATAAGAAAGAAGAAAGAAGTGAACAAGGAGTACAAGCTTCTAATGTGTTTACTATTATGTCAGGTTTATTTGTACTATTTTTAGTTTTAAAGAGTAATAAAGAATGGGGCTAATCATTTCGTAGTAGTGGAGGCATTTAAATGGAAATTAACCGTACGACAGTTGAAAATAAGACGCTACAACCATTAAAACAGCCTGCAGCTATTTCGGAACATGAAATTCAGAAAGAACGAAAGCATAGTAATTTAGTGTTTAGTGGGCAGTCTAAAATCATTTCGAAAAATAATGAAATAGGCATTTTACTTGCAAGTTTAGGCGATGGAAAGATTATGAAGGAAATACTTTCTAAAGAGATGGATACAGTGTTACAACTCTTTAAAAAGTTACATACGTTATCTGGAGAAGGTAAGCAAACAGAAAAAATATTTGAACAAGTAATTAGAAGTTTACAAGGACTTGTTAAGCAGGCGCATATAAAAGATCTTCCTTTATTAGATGGAACATATGATTTCGCTGAAGTACAACTATCATTTGGTAGAAAGGTACATATTCCGTTATTAGATGTAAGTGCACTTATCTCTAGAGTGGAGAGTGATTCTTCAGAAGGAAATATAAATTTAATGGTAACGGTTATTACTGCTTATATAACGAAGTTGTCTAACGAAACCATTTTAATTAGCGTTACAGACCGCACGGCAAAAGATCGGGATGTCAGTGTATGGAGAGCGCTCGCAGAAATGAATATGACACAATTGTCACAGGCGTTGAAACATGCAATGCAAGAACATAAATGGTCTATGACGTTTCTTTTTCTCTTTATATGGATTGTTGGTATCATTTTAATTCGAGTTATATAAAAAGGTCGTCACTTCATTGTGACGACCTTTTTAAATCCCGTAAAAGCCCGATTGGTATGGGCTGATTAAAGTTTCACTTTATATTTTTTCATAGAAGAATGTATCGAACCGCTGAAGGTTGTAACGTTCGGGTGTTAAAATTTGTTCTGTACTACCAACAAATAGTACACCGCCTTTTCGTAAAGAACGACTAAACTTTTCATAAAGCTTTACTCTTGCTTCTTCTGTAAAGTATATCATTACATTACGACATATAATTAAATCGTAATTTGTATCGAATGACTGCATTAAGAGGTCATGTTGTTTGAACGAAACGTTTTGCTTAATGTTTTGATGCAATGAATATGTATCATTCTCTTTTGTGAAATGACGCTCTTTCAAATCGATAGGTAATTCTTTTAAAGAACGTTCTGTATATTGACCGCGTTTCGCAGTTTCTAAAATATGAAAATCAAGATCCGTTGCTTGAATTTCATAGCGAAATGGAGATAGATGTTTTGATAAAATTAAAGAGAGTGTATATGGTTCTTCACCGGCAGCGCAAGCAGCACTCCATATTTTTAATTTCCCATTATTTTGTTCAAGTAATTTTGGCAGTGCTTTCGTCTCTAACGTTTGCCAGCGTTCTTTATTTCTGAAAAATTCTGAAACGTTAATTGTAATATAGTCTATAAAACTTAAAAATAAATTTTGATCGGTATGTAAATGATTTAAGAAATTTACGTAGTTGTCAAATCCTTTTCTTGAAATGAAAGCATCGATTCTACGGCGCATTCTATCTTGTTTATACGAAGCGATATCCATATTGTATTGTTGTTTAAAACTCGCGATAAAATGATCATAATCTTGTTCAAGTATCATATTTACAATGGGCACAATAACGATATTGTGCCTCCCCCTTTACATCATACGAATTTTTTGTTCAAAGCTTTTTTTCATCTGTTTTTCATGTAAACCTGGTAAATCATAAATAACAGCATCAATACCCGCTTCTTTTGCAACGTCAATGGGAATGACAGATGTATGTTTGTCCCCGTTATAAAAACAGAGAACTAAATCGGTATCTTCAATAATTTGTTTTACAAAAAACATAAAATCTGATCGATAAATGGAGTCGGAAGGATGATCAAAAGCAACATACTCGGCTCCGTGTTTTTTTAAGTAATGAACGACTTCTTGAAATTCATCTGTTAATGCTTGTAACGGTTGTAGCGTGTAAAGGCATAAATTTTGAGCGAGTCTTTCGTTTTCAATGAAAAAACGAAGAACTTCATTTTCGATAGATTTATAACATAATATGTAAATTTTATGTTTGTGAGCATAGTCAGTTAGAAATTTTTTAATTTCATCTTGATCTAATGCTGTTAATTGATTTGAACCACAAAGAAAAATATTCATAGAATTGTGCCACCTCATGCTAAATTGTAACATATCTTTTATAAAAAATAACTGCAAAATATTACTGTTCAGAGTATAATTATAAATAACTGGATTTTACGATTAAGTTTAGGAAGAAATAAAAAAATAAATAGGTGATATATATGCTACGTTCTATCTCGCATAATCCAATTTTATCGCATATACCGCCTGCTACTCAAATGCCGAAAGAAGCAAATGTCAGGACAGGACTTGCATTTTCGGATAATTTGCATGCAGATCCGAAAAAAGATAAATTGCTAGAACAAATGGAAGCGTTTGTCGATAATATTGGAGAAATAAAAGAGAAAATTGAAATGGAATTAACGCTTGATAATGTCATGGAATACAAAAATACAGTGAAATCATTTTTGAATTTTTACGTAGATAATGTATTGCAATATAAAGACGTTATGTCTCGTCATCCGCGTTACGGATATTCACAGAAAATGACGATTGTGAAACAAGCAGAAATGGGATTAAATGAATTAGAAGATGTGATGAACTTAATTAATACAAAAACTGGACATTTAGAAATGTTAAATCAAATTGGAGAAATCCACGGTTTAATTGTAAATTTAGTCTTGTAAAAGGAAGGAAGCTATATGTACATACAATTATATGAGAAGCTCGTTATTATTCAAAAAGCATATGAAAACATTCAAACGCTTGGAGAACAAATATATGAGAATTTAAAACATAAAAATGTAAATGCAGTTCAAAAGTTGCAAGTAGAGCAATTGCAGTACATTGATGGTTTAAAAGGATTATCGAGCGCATTTGAAGAAATGGTTGTTCAGTTTTGTAAAGAAAAGGGCGTTGAGCCATCTCGCGTGAGTGCATTATTTTCGTATTTTTCCCATGAAGAAATTGAAAAAATGGAAAAAATACAAAAAAACTTAGTTGAATTAGAAGAGAATGTAAAAATGATTCTTTTAAAAAATCAATATTACTTAAACGTACTATTAAAAACTACAGAAAGTATTGTGGATTCCGTTTCTGAATATAATTTGGAGCGAAACAATAATTCGCAAATCTTTATGAATGAACTATTGTAAAGGAGAAGTGAAGCTTTATGAGATTATCTGATTATAATACACCGCTATCAGGTATGTTAGCGGCTCAAATGGGGTTACAAACAACGAAACAAAACTTGTCTAACATTCATACACCGGGTTATGTGCGTCAAATGGTGAATTACGGATCTGTTGGAGCAAGCAATGGTCATACGCCAGAACAGAGAATTGGATACGGTGTACAAACGTTAGGTGTCGATCGTATTACTGATGAAGTGAAGACGAAACAGTTTAATGATCAATTATCACAACTCTCTTACTATAATTACATGAATTCAACGTTATCACGAGTAGAGTCTATGGTAGGGACGACAGGAAAAAATTCATTATCTAGTTTAATGGACGGCTTCTTTAATGCTTTTCGTGAAGTGGCAAAAAATCCAGAACAACCAAATTACTACGATACATTAATTTCTGAAACTGGGAAGTTCACAAGCCAAGTAAATCGTCTTGCGAAAAACTTAGATACAGTGGAAGCACAGACGACAGAAGATATTGAAGCACATGTTAATGAATTTAATCGTCTTGCCGCAAGTTTAGCAGAAGCGAATAAAAAAATTGGACAAGCAGGCACACAAGTACCGAATCAACTGTTAGACGAACGAGATCGCATCGTTACAGAGATGTCTAAGTATGCCAATATAGAAGTATCTTATGAATCTATGAATCCTAATATTGCAAGCGTTAGAATGAATGGTGTTTTAACAGTAAGTGGACAAGATACATATCCCCTTCAATTAAATAAAGAAAAAGACCCAATGTCAGTTGAGATTTACGGTTCAGAAATCTCTGTAACTAGCGGAGCAATAAAATCAGCGATTGATACGAAAGCGAAGATTGTTGAATATAAAAAAAACCTTGAAGGTTTAATGAGTTCAGTGAAAAATCAAGTGAATACAGTGATGGGAAAAGATTTCTTCGTTGGCGATTATGCGAAAGATATGAAATTAAATCCAGAATTTGCAAAAGACATTTCGAAAATGAAAATATCTGCTGAAACAGCAAATAAACTAGCAGCAATTACAGATGGCGATTATAAAGAAGGCCTTTCTAATAAACAAGCATTAGACCAATTCATAGTAGGTGTAGCTTCTGATAAAAGTGCAGTGAATGCTTATCAAAAAATTCATGGAGACTTATTAGAAGGTATTCAGCAAGAGAAGATGAGCGTCGAAGGGGTAAATATGGAAGAGGAAATGGTAAATTTAATGGCCTTCCAAAAATATTTCGTGGCGAACTCTAAAGCGATTACTACGATGAATGAAGTGTTTGATAGTCTATTTTCGATTATTAGATAATGTGAATTAGAAAAGAAATCCCCTCTTTTTTATGGTTAGAAAGAGGACCTACGGATGGTAGAGGCGTTCAATGCCTATCATTGGCCCAATCGATGTAAGACTAGAAATATAAAATGGTTGTAGGTTAAGTGAGTTAAGAGGATAGCGATAGGAAGCTGTGGATTCTTCTTAACACCAATTCAAATATAGATAAAGGAGAAGAGAGAGATGAGAGTATCTACATTTCAAAATGCAAGCTGGGCAAAGAATCAGTTAATGGATTTGAACGTGCAACAGCAATATCATCGAAATCAAGTAACTTCGGGGAAGAAAAACCTTCTTATGAGTGAAGACCCACTTGCAGCAAGTAAATCATTTGCAATTCAACATTCATTGGCAAATATGGAACAAATGCAAAAAGATTTAGCCGATTCGAAAAATGTATTAACACAAACTGAGAATACTTTACAAGGTATTTTTAAATCTTTAACGAGAGCAGATCAATTAACGGTGCAGGCATTAAATGAGCCAAATGGTGAAAAAGAATTGAAAGCCATCGGTGCAGAGATTGATCAAATTTTAAAACAAGTTGTATATTTAGCGAATACGAAAGAGCAAGGTCGTTATATTTTCGGTGGTGATAGTGCGGAGAAGCAACCATTTACAGAAGATGGTACATACCAAGGTGGAAAAAATGATGTAAATTGGCAACTAAATGACGGTTATGAATTAAAAGCGTTTCGTAACGGAGAAGCATTATTATCTCCGGTTATAAAAACGTTAAAACAGATGAGCGAAGCGATGCAAAAAGGTGACCAAAAAGCGTTACAACCGTTATTAGGAGAAAATAAGAAAAACTTAGATGGCATCATTAACCGTACAACTGAAGTTGGTTCAACAATGAACACAATGGAAACATTTAAAACAATTTTAAGCGAGCAAAATTTAGCGCTTCAAGAAAATCGTAAAGAAATTGAGGATGTCGATTTAGCGGTAGCAATTTCTGACTTAGCGTATATAAATGCGACGTATGAAGCGACGCTTAAAGCAGTTAGCACGATGAGTAAAACGAGTATTTTAGACTACATGTAATCTATAAGGAGTGAGAAAAATGGCAGGAACAACGATGACAGGTATTGGTGGTAGACAACAAATTTGGAATCTCGGAAATAATATGATCGATACTTCAAACTTCGTCGAATTAGAAATGAATGCGTTAGATATGAGGAAAACACCGTATACGAAAGAAAAGAACGACCTTACAAATGATAAATTATTATATACAAGTTTAAAATCAGAATTTAGTTCTTTCACACAAACATTTAAAAACTTAGCGGCTTTTAAAGGGAATGAAAAAAAAGTAACGACAACACAAGACGGTTATATAAATGTAAAAGCTGATGGTGGTGCGATTGCAGGAACTTTTAATATGACAATTACACAGCTAGCGCAGCGTCATCAAATAGCTTCAAATGACATTACAGATATAAATGCAAAGCTTCCTAAAGATGAAACATTAAAACTAGGCGGTAAAGAATTAAAAGTAACAACTGATATGACATATAAAGATTTAATTAATAAGATTAATGATGGAGATTATGGCGTATCAGCTTATACACTTGGAAATAAAATTTTCATGACCTCGAAAAAAGAAGGAACAGATGGAGTAATTAAGTTTGAGGGGAACACATCTACACTATTTCAAGATATTGGTTTAGCTAATGCGGATGGAGTAGCGCTTAATGTAATCAATGAAGCGCAAAATGCTAAATATAGTATTAATGGTATCACAGCTGAAAGCTTTACCAATACAATTGAGGCTCTTCCAGGCGTGAAAATTGAATTATTAAAGGTAACTGAGCCAAAAGTGGAAGGGACACCAGATGCTGGCACAACACCAGATCCAAAAACAAAAGGTATAGACCTAAAATTTACAGTAAATGACTCAAACGTAACAGATGCATCGAATGTTATTAAGAAGATGGTTGCGGATTATAATAAAGCTGTTAGTACGGTAGATATCTTTGCAGGAAAAGGTGGGGCTTTCCAAGGTCAAGCCATTATGCAAAGTGTACGTCAAGCGATGAACAATGTCGTAACATTTTCTCAAGATGGTAATTATTTATTCACATTTGGTATTCAATTAAAGCAAGATGGAACGATGGAAGTTAATGATGAAAAATTAACACAAGCATTAAAAGAAAAACCTGATGCAGCGAAGCAATTTTTCTTTAGTTCTAACGGTTTAGGAAAAATGATGGAAGAGCCACTTGATAAACTATTTGGTGATAAAGGTGTAGTCGGTGAGAGAGTAAAAAATATTGACTCACGTGTAAGTGATTTAGATAAAAAGATTAAAGATATCGAGACGCAAAACTTGCAAAAGCAAGATGAAATTGTGAAGAAGTATCAAAAATTAGAAAGTACATTAGCGGCGCTTGATAGCCAGCTCAAAACAATTAAAGCAATGACAAAACAAAAAAGTGATGATTAATGAAAGTTAAGGAAGTGATGGTATGCAAGCATGGCAACGTTATATGCAAAATGATATTATGACGAGTAATCCGATTAAAAATACAATTTTTATCTATGAAAGATGTATTGTAGAGTTTCGTAATTTAGAAGAGCTTTTACATACTTTTAAACTACAAGAAGGAGACGCGCTTCTTGAAAAGTTAGAACGTATTTTTGAAGAATTAAAGCTTCAATTGAACCCTGAAATTACGAAAGACTTATATGATAGTCTTTATGGTTTATACGATTGGATTAGTATTCAAATTCAGACGATGAAAGTAACGCGTGAAGCAAAAGACATGGATGCGATTGTGAAAGTGTTACAAGATTTAATAGACGGTTACCGCGGAGCACTTGAAAATGAACAATGATATTTATCGGACGTTTGTCGGCTGTTTTAATGAAATCGGTGAATTGCAAGTGTCAGATGGAGAGTTTGCTGAGAAGAGTGAGATGTTAAATCGCTGGATGATGACATTGGATGAAGAAACGCGTGCGCAAGTTGCAGCAGAAGTAAGTCCATTCATTATTAAGGCAGCGCAGCATATTCGAGATAAGCAAAAGATTTTGGAAGAAATGATTATGACAAATGATGGACGAATGAAAGCTAATTCATTTTACGGTAAATATTAATAATACAGTTTACAAATGGATTTCCCCTTTTTAAAGGGGATCCATTCCTTTGTTTAAGTAAATAGTTCCGCTGATTGAGGTTTCATTTTATGACTGTAATGAAAAAATAGTAGTAATCTAAATAATATAAAAATGAACTTTAATGTGTAGTTCATATATGAAAATAGTTCACGGATCACTGTCTGTATACAGTTTTTTGTATTCTTTTTTATATTTTTGTATTTTTCTAAAGACAACAATGGAAAAATGGAATAAAATATGTAAGGGTACATAATAGTTAATATTTTAATAAATACATATAATAAAATAAATAATGAAGTGAAACTTCCATCAGTGGATCATTAAGGTAGAAAAGGAAGGGTGTGGAATATGCCAGATTTAGTGAGTGATGTAAGCCATTATATGAACTATTTAGTAACGAAACGAAATACTGTTTCTAGTAATATTGCAAATGCGAATACACCTGGCTATAAAGCACAAGATGTAACATTTGCTGAGCAGATGAGTAAGAGCAGTGCGTTATATAAGAACAATGCGGCTGATTTAAAGAGCAATCCAGATTTATATCAAACGAATGAAATGCACTTACCGACAGTAAATATGAAAAATACGTATGCAAAGATTCAAACGAAATCAATGCAAAAGAATCAAGATGGAAATAGTGTGGATGTAACGACAGAAATGCTAGATTTAATGAAAGCAAATCAGTTATACGGTATTTCAATTAATGCAATTAATACACAATACGCAATTAACCAAGCGGCACGTGGACGTTAAAGGTAGAAGGAGAGACAACGATGTTTCAGGCAATGAATGCAAGTGGCTCAGGACTAACGACAGCGAGAAAGTGGATGGAAGTTACTTCAAACAATATTGTAAATGCGAATACGACAGCCGCTCCGGGGGCAGATTTATATGAGCGTCGTAGTGTGGTGCTAGAATCAAATAATAGTTTTGCAAGTATGTTAGACGGGGCTCCTACTAACGGAGTGAAAATAAAAAGTATTGAAGCAGACAAAACGGAAAACTTAGTGTATGATCCGACGCATCCGCATGCAAATGAAGAAGGATATGTACGTTATCCAAATATTGATGTAACTGCTGAAATGACGAATGTTATGGTTGCTCAAAAAATGTATGAAGCAAATACAAGTGTATTAAATGCGAACAAAAAAATGCTCGATAAAGATTTAGAAATTGGACGAGGATAAGGGGGAAGATAGGGATATGAAAATTCAACCAATGTTACATACACAGCCATTTGGAGCAATTCAGTCAATTGGTGCACCGAAAACTTCGGAAACTTCTGTAGCTCCGGGAAAAAAGTTTATTGATTTATTGGAAGATATGAATCAAACGCAAAATAATGCGCAAACAGCAGTATATGATTTATTAACAAAAGGGGTAGGAGAAACACATGACGTTTTAATTCAGCAAAAAAAAGCTGAATCTCAAATGAAAACGGCTGCTCTCGTACGTGATAATCTTATTGAAAATTATAAGTCACTAATTAATATGCAAATTTAGGAAAGTGGACGGGTGTGTTTAAATGGAAAAGATAAAAAATGTTATCCAATCGTTAAAAACGTGGCATAAGTTAGTAATCGGTGCTGCGCTTTTAGCGGTTGTAACAGGAGCACTTTTATACTTCACCTTGCCAGATAAATATGTTGTTGTATATCAAAATTTAAATGATGCAGATAAGCAAGAGATTACAGCAGAATTATCGAAGTTAGGTGTCGATTACCAATTAGCGGCCGATGGTTCAATTCGTGTGCAAAAGAATGATGCTCCATGGGTTCGAAAAGAAATGAATGGAATGGGCTTACCGTTTAATTCTAAGAGCGGCGAGGAAATATTATTAGAAAGCTCGCTCGGGTCAAGTGAGCAAGATAAAAAAATGAAGCAAATTGTCGGTACGAAAAAACAATTGGAGCAAGATATTGTACGAAATTTTGCGACGGTTGAAACGGCAAATGTTCAAATTACATTACCTGAAAAAGAAACAATTTTTGATGAAGAAAAAGCAAAGGGAACAGCGGCGATTACTGTTGGTGTGAAGCGTGGACAATTATTAACAGCTGATCAAGTTGCTGGTATACAGCAAATGATTAGTGCGGCAGTTCCTGGCGTGAAAGCAGAAGAAGTAAGTGTTATTGATAGTAAAAAAGGTATCATCTCAAAAGGAGCAGATGAAGCGCACTCTAACAGTTCCTCTTCTTATGAAAAAGAAGTAGAGATGCAGCATCAAATTGAAGGTAAATTAAAGCAAGATATTGACGCAACGTTAATGACGATGTTTAAGTCAAATGAATATAAAGTGAATACGAAAGTTTCTGTAAACTACGATGAGGTTACACGTCAATCAGAAAAATATGGTGATAAAGGTGTGCTTCGTAGTAAACAAGAGCAAGAGGAAAGCTCTACTGCACAAGAAGGAGCAGATACGAAGCAAGGTGCTGGTATTACAGCGAACGGTGACGTGCCAAACTACGGTACGAACAATAATCAAAACGGTAAAGTTGTCTATGATAATAAAAATGGTAACAAAATTGAAAACTATGAAATAGATAAAACAGTTGAAACAATTAAGAAACATCCAGAATTAACGAAAACAAATGTTGTTGTATGGGTAGATAATGATACGTTAGTAAAACGAAAAATTGATATGACGACTTTCAAAGAAGCGATTGGCACAGCAGCTGGGCTTCAAGTTGATCCGAATGGAAACTTTACAAACGGTCAAGTTAACGTTGTAACTGTTCAGTTCGACCAGCCGAAAGTTGAAAAAGAGAAAGAGCCGGAAAAAAGTGGTATGAACTGGTGGTTATTCGGTGGAATTACAGCTGGCTTGTTAGCACTAATTGGTCTAGTATGGTTCTTCTTAGCAAGACGTAAGAAAAAGAGAGAAGAAGAGGAATATGAAGAATACTTAGCCGAAGAGGAAATTGCCGCAAGTAATGAAAGTATTCTGGAAATTCCTGAAGAAAAAATAGTGCCAGAGCCAACACCGGAACCAGAAGGACCGAAAGAACCAACGTTAGATGATCAAGTGCAGGAAGCTACGAAAGAACATGTAGAAGGTACTGCAAAAGTAATTAAAAAATGGTTAAACGGACAGTAAGGGAGGAACAACGATGTTAGATGAAATCTCCTCCAAAGAAAAAGCTGCCATCCTCATTCGTACATTAGACGAAGGGGTGGCAGCAAAAGTCATTGAATATATGACAGCTGAGGAAAAAGAAGTATTACTTCGTGAAATTGCGAAGTTTCGTGTATATAAACCAGAAACGTTAGAAAATGTGCTAGGGGAGTTCTTATATGAATTAAATGTAAAAGAATTAAACTTAGTCACTCCAGATAAAGAGTACATTCGTCGCATATTTAAAAACATGCCCGAAGACGAGCTGGAAAAATTATTGGAAGATCTTTGGTATAACAAAGATAATCCGTTTGAGTTCTTAAATTCACTTACAGATTTAGAACCACTTCTTACAGTGCTCAATGATGAATCACCACAGACGATTGCGATAATTGCTTCTTACATTAAACCGCAACTTGCTTCTCAATTAATTGAGAGATTGCCAGATCATAAACGAGTAGAGACTGTAATGGGTATTGCAAAACTAGAACAAGTTGATGGTGAATTAATTAATCAAATTGGTGAGTTGTTAAAAGCGAAATTAAATAATATGGCATTTAGTGCAATTAATAAAACAGATGGCTTGAAAACGATCGTGAACATTTTAAATAATGTTTCACGAGGTGTTGAAAAAACAGTCTTTCAAAAGCTGGATGAAGTCGATTATGAGTTATCTGAGAAAATTAAAGAAAATATGTTTGTCTTTGAAGATTTACTTGGTCTTGAAGATCTTGCGCTTCGCCGTGTATTGGAAGAAATTTCAGATAACGGTGTTCTTGCGAAAGCACTTAAAATTGCAAAAGAAGAAATTAAAGAGAAATTATTTACATGTATGTCTTCAAACCGTAAAGAGATGATTCTAGAAGAATTAGATGGCTTAGGACCGCTTAAGATGACGGATGCTGAAAAAGCGCAGCAAACGATTACAGGTACAGTTAAAAAGCTAGAAAAAGAAGGAAGAATTATCGTTCAAAGAGGTGAAGGGGATGTCCTTATTTAAAAACAGAATTCCGAAGAATTCTGTTTCTTTTTCTGAAGAAACGTATGAATTACAATTTCCAAAACCAGCTTCAGTCCAAATAGAAGAGGAAGAATTACAAGCTGATCATGCAGAGCTTCGCGCCCAGCAAGAATCATTACATATGGAAATGAATCAGTTAAGACAAGGGCAGCAAATGCTAGAACGAGAGCGTCAGCAGCTAGTACAAGATAAAGAACAATTTCAAATGCATATTCATGAACAAATGGAACAGATGGAAGTAGCACGTATGCAGTTTCAAAAAGAACAACAGGAAACAGCATACGAATGGACAGAGTTATTGTGGGATCAATCTTTTCATCTAGCAGAAAAAATCGTAAACCAAGCGGTAGATTCGCGATTACTTGATGTGTTACCAATTTTAACTGGCATCGTTCAAACGTTGCCTACTTCATTTGAAAAATTAATAATAACAGTACATCCAGAAACGTTTGAACGTATTCAAGAAGAGAAGGAAAATACGAAAGAGTATTGGTTACTACAATTAGTAGAATGGAAATATGATTTCTCCCTGCAGTTCGGTGAATTTGTTTTGGAGGAAGAGAAAGAGTTTTTTGAATTTAAATTTGCACCTATATTTGCGAAGCTTCGTCAGAAATGGGAAGAAGAGAAGTTGTTTGAGGAGCAAAATGTATGAACAACAAGCTCATAAATGAACAGAATAAGTGGAATACGTTTATCGACACACCGTTTTATACGAAAATTGGTAAAGTTCATAGTGTACAAGAACAGTTTTTCGTAGCGAAAGGACCGAAAGCAAAAATTGGTGATGTTTGTTTCGTTGGAGAACATAATGTTTTATGTGAAGTAATTGCGATTGAAAAAGAGAATAATATGTTACTCCCATTTGGACAGACAGAAAAAGTATGTTACGGGGATTCAGTTACATTAATTGCAGAAGATGTTGTTGTACCTCGTGGTGATCATTTACTTGGAAAGGTGTTAAGTGCGAATGGTGAAGTGTTAAATGAGAACGCTGAAAACATTCCACTACAGAAAATAAAATTAGATGCCCCCCCTATTCATGCATTTGAGCGTGAAGAGATTACTGATGTATTTGAAACGGGAATAAAATCAATTGATTCTATGCTAACAATTGGTATCGGTCAAAAGATTGGTATTTTCGCTGGATCAGGTGTTGGTAAATCTACTTTACTTGGAATGATTGCAAAAAATGCAAAAGCTGATATTAACGTTATTAGTTTAGTAGGAGAACGTGGCCGAGAAGTAAAAGACTTTATTCGAAAAGAATTAGGTGAGGAAGGTATGAGGAAAAGCGTTGTTGTTGTAGCGACGTCAGATGAAAGCCATCTGATGCAACTTCGCGCGGCAAAGCTTGCCACATCCATTGCTGAATATTTCCGTGATCAAGGCAATAACGTACTACTCATGATGGATTCAGTTACTCGTTTTGCTGATGCGCGCCGAAGTGTTGATATTGCAGTGAAAGAGTTACCGATTGGTGGTAAAACACTGTTAATGGAAAGTTATATGAAGAAGTTGTTAGAGCGATCTGGTAAAACACAAAAAGGATCTATAACAGGTATTTATACCGTACTCGTTGATGGAGACGATTTAAACGGTCCTGTACCAGATTTAGCACGTGGTATTTTAGATGGACATATTGTATTAAAGCGTGAGCTTGCTACGCTTAGTCATTATCCTGCCATTTCAGTGTTAGATTCAGTAAGTAGGATTATGGAAGAAATTGTGTCGCCTAACCATTGGCAACTTGCAAATGAAATGAGAAAAATCTTATCTATTTATAAAGAAAATGAATTGTACTTTAAATTAGGGACGATTCAAGAAAATGAAGAAAATGCTTATATTTTTGAATGTAAAAATAAAGTAGAAGATATAAATACGTTTTTAAAGCAAGGTCGATCGGATAGTTTCCAATTTGATGATATCGTTCAAGCGATACACCATATAGTATAAGGCCTCTACTAAAGGGGTCTTATTTTTTTGTTTTTTAATATTTCACAGATTTTTTTGGAAAAAAACTATATAATAGAAAAAGAGAGCGTTATAATAGGAAGGGGCTATGAAAACAGGTGGATAAACAGCAGTACGACACGATAAAATTGCAAATAAATCAAGAAAAAGAACATATTTTAAAAGAAGTGTACGAACTAACAGCTGAAAAAAGAAAAATAGAACAAAAAAAAGAATATGATTTATACGTTGTGAAATCACGTAGCAAAGTCGTACAAACTGGTCAACGTATTATGGCTGGCATGCTTTCTTCACATACGTTTTCACCTGAAAGAATAGAAGAATGGAATCGAAAAATTAAAAAAACAGAAGGTTTTATTCAAAAAAATGAAAGCCTTTTAGAGCAAGTAAAAGAAAAAGAACGTGTCATTGATGAAATGTATCAAGAAGATTGTAAGAAGCTTGCAAAAGTGCAAGAAAAGCTAGAAGAAAAAATGCTTCTTGATTTAAAAATGTGTATGAATGGATGAGGTGAATGTAGTGATACAGTCTGTATTACCGGTGCAACAAAGTTTACCTCCGCAAAAAGAAAAAGGGCTAGAAATACAATCGAAAAATGAAAATTCTTCATTTGATCGTACGTTGAGAATGGAAAATAAACAGCAGCCGAAAACGGAGAAAACGAAACGAGAAGAAGCACCAAAAGAAGAGAAAAAAGAATATAATCTTTCTAAACCATCGGTAACGAAAGAAGAACCAAGTGTAAAGAAAGAAGAAAAAAAAGAGACAGAACAGTTGTTATTAGCTGTATCTGAGCAAATGGTTGCAATTGAGCAATTACGTGTGCAACCAGAATTGTTATATCAATACATACAAAAAATACAAGAGCTGTATAAAGAATATGGAAATATAAAACTTAACGAATTACCCGCAGGTGAATTACAACAATTACAAGAGCTCCTTTCAAATATGAATATTAAAAATGCTATATGTTTAGAAGATACAATGCAAATGGTGTTAGACAAAGTGAAGATGCCAGAGCAAATGATGCAGGCTTTGAAAGTTGTAGAGACAGAAACTTGTAATATTGCAAAAAAACAAGAAGAGTCTAAAGATGTAGATCTTCTGAAATCAGAGAGCGATGATGTGAAGGTAGAGTTGCCAGAAGTCGATTCGTTAAGTGATTCGAGTTCCACGGGTGCGGAGTTATTAAATAAAGCGACGAGTACTGATCAAATCGGAAAATCAAATAGTGGCGCTGAGAAGGTTACATTACCTGACTTAGGAAAGAAAATGGAAGCGCAAGTAGAAGCATTGCAAAAATTTGTAGTGAAACAAGAACGTGTTTTATTCCAGCTAAATCCAGAAAAATTTGGAACGTTAACTGTATTTATGAAAAAGCATGGCGACCAAATTGATGTGCATGTAGAAATGGAAAAACACGATGCAAAAAAACGTGTTGAAATCATTTTTGATGAATTGAGGCTAAAGCTAAAAGAAAAAGAAATTAATATTCAAATTAGCTATTCGGATAAAGATGAAAACCGTAAAGAACAGCGAGAACAAGAACAAAGACAAAAGCAGAAATTAGCAAGTACGCAACATGAGAAACAACAATCAAAAGAATTTGCGGGATTATTGGAGGAATAAAGCGTGCCAACAGTTGGGTTAAATACAACGAGTACAAATCATATTCCGTTACAAGCAGGAGCGCAAGCAAAAAACGCATCTGTGAATGGTGTACAATCGCCAGTTCAACAAACAAACGGAGTTTCAGCAGGAGCACAAAAGACTCCTGGGGTAATGGGGAAAGATGACTTCCTAAAATTGTTTTTATCAAGTTTCCAACATCAAGATCCATTTAATGCAATGGATATGAATCAAATGATGAACCAGACAGCGCAGTTATCTCTTATGGAGCAAGTGCAAAATATGACAAAAGCAGTTGACTCTTTAAGAACGACGATGTATTCGACAGCGCTTGATGGCGGTATGAAGTTTTTAGGGAAGTACGTAAGAGGTGTTGACGGCGACGGAAACAAAGTAACTGGTCAAGTAGAGACGGTTCGCCTTGCAGAGAATAATGATGTACAGCTCATTATTAATAATAAAGTCGTATCTCTTCGTTTCGTTGAGAGAGTGTCTGATAAACCGATTGGAGAAACGAATCCAGAGGATGTCAAGAAAGAAGAGCAAAAAACAACTGAAGAAGTAAAAACTACAAATTCATGAGGAGTGTCCATACGTTATGATTAAAGCGTTATATACAAGTATTACAGGAATGAATGCAACACAAAATGCATTAAGTGTAACTTCAAATAATATTGCTAATGCACAAACAGTTGGTTATAAAAAACAAAAAGCAATGTTTGATGATTTACTATATAACAATTCGATTGGTGCAAAAGGTGACGGTAAATACGCAGGAACGAATCCGAAAAGTATTGGTAACGGTGTGAAAATGAGTGGTACGGTTACAGATTATAGTGATGGTACAATTACGTTAACTGGTGGTAAAACACAAGCAGCAATGGAAGGTAATGGTTTCTTCGTTGTAGGTGATTCAAAAGGCGGAAATATGGAATTTACTCGTAAAGGTACGTTTGGGATATCCTCAGATTACTATATTACGAATACTGAAGGTCAATATGTATTTGCATATCCTGCAAATGAAGCAACTGGTGAAGTTGATTTATCTGGAATCCCAGGACCGTTGCAAATTCCAATGGGAACAGCAATTGGTGGTATTCGAACATCGAAAGGGACAATTAAAGGGAATATTCCAACTGGTGAAAAACAAATTACACAAGATTTACCTGTATATGATAATGCGGGGAATACATGGACAATGCGTGTAGAGTTTAAACAAACGAGCGAACATAATTATACATATAAAGTACAGATGCGTAATGACTCGAAAAAAGAAACAGAGTTTAAGGATGTTCAAGGTGCAGGTGGTAATATGACATTTGATGCTGTTGGAAATCCTAATCCGAAAGAGCAAAGAGCCAATATTCCATTTGATGGCGGCTCTATAAATTTAGACTTAAGTCATTTAACAAACCATCCAACAGATAAAACATTATCAGTAACAGACGTAGATGGTAGAGCAGCAGCGACGGTTAAAGATTGCTTCATTGCTGACGGTGGATATGTAATGGTAAAATATTCTGATGGAAGTATGAAATCTGCTGGCCAATTAGCTGTTGCGATGTTCCCGAACGAAGGCGGTCTAATGAAAACAGGTAATGGTAACTATACAGCGACGAATACAACAGGTATTTTAGCACTTGGTGCATCTGGTCAAAACGGTGCAGGTAAAGTACGTGGTGGCGCGCAAGAAGGGGCCAACGTAGATTTATCTGTTGAGTTCGTTGACTTAATGCTGTATCAACGTGGATTCCAAGGAAATGCGAAAGTAATTAAAGTGTCAGATGAAGTATTAAATGAAGTTGTAAACTTAATTCGATAATATATTATAAAGAAAACTTGTAATGTAGTAGAAAGGGTTTTTTATTCGTATGACAAGACAAGAGCGAGTTTTACAATTGCCTTTTTTCGAAAATAAACGTGAACTTGCCGAGCAAGTGCTAAAAGTGGAACGAGAAGAGCATGTATATTTACCGGATCAATTTGAAATTAAGCAAGTGCCTCCGTATTCATTTGGTGAAAAGGAAGCCATCATTGGCCGTATTCATGAGTTTTATTTCGTAAGTGTTGGTAGTGATGGAGTTTGGAAGTATCAACTGTTTAAGGACGAGATGAAGTGCCGTGAGTTTTTTGTTACGTTATCAGGGATAACGGATCAGCAAATTGCGTTTTGGTTCAATAATATCGAGTTACTTAAAAGCTCTTAAAAGCCCTTTTAATGGTTTGAGAGATGTGGTAGGGTTTAAGTGCTTATAAGGGTGCTCGAACGTTGTGGAAACAGCGGTATGAAGTGTTACCAAGGTAGTTTAATAAGAGATAAGCGAATTGTAGTATAGTATGGATAACAACTATGGTTCTGAGGGGCTTGTAGTTGTAAGAGTAGTGCTATGGAGAGGTACTGTGATGGTTGGTTGGAGATAAGATAATTGTCTCATAGCAAACCAGTGCCTTTTGGATAGTTTGTGGGGATACATTTTTATAAAAGGAGAGGTGAGGAGGATGGCGCAGAATAAGTATCGCGTTACATTCATTTCGCCAAGTGAGGTTGAGCAGCGGACTGTAATGGCGGCGAGTAGTTTGCCAGATCTAATTCGTAAAGTAGAGAGTATTATCGCAGATCCGAACGGTTATTTTGTGAATGATAAAAAAAATAATTGCTATTTTAAAGTAATTAAAGAAAATGTTGCGTTTATTCAATACGAGCTACTATTTTCGGATAAGGAAATTCATATTGAAAAATTAAAACATATAGCGCCGGCTATATTAAAACAATTATTTAAAAAAATAAACGATCCAGAACTATATGCACTCGCGTTACTTGATGTTGATATAGCGACGAAACAATATGTACTCGAAGAAATGAATCAAGAGTTAAGAATGAGAGTAGAAACGGAACTTTCAAAAAAATGGGAAGCAATGCCGACAGAAATTGTAGGGGCACAAGAAGTGTTATTAGAGGCACTTGCTTCATTTATACAAGATTAAGCGTAAATAAATTGTTCGACTATCTATATTTTTCATATAGGTAGTTGACTTTTTCTCTTTTATAAAGCTTAATAATTAAATATACGGAATTAATGGAAGGGGAGCGACACCTTTATGTCACAAGCACAAAGTATTTTATTAGAAAGTGGAACAAATGAATTAGAGATTGTCACATATACTGTTGGTGAAAATCTATTTAGTATCAATGTAATGAAAGTACGTGAAATCATTAATCCATTCCCTGTTACAACTGTGCCAGAATCTCATCATGCAGTTGAAGGTGTTGTTCAAGTACGTGGTGAAATTTTACCTGTTATTAACTTAGCAACGGCTCTTAATTTAAAATCAACAAAGCCACTTGATCAAACGAAATTCATCATCTCAGAATTAAACCAAATGAAAGTTATTTTCCGCGTTGACGAAGTACATCGTATTCAACGTATTTCATGGGAACAAATTGATGAACCAGCTTCCTTATCAATGGGACTAGAAGAAACGACATCTGGCATTGTAAAACTAGATGGGAAAATTATTTTACTATTAGACTATGAAAAAATTGTATGTGAAATTAGCGGTACTGGTTATGACAATAAATCACTTTCAGGCTTAGAACAAAAAACAGATCGTGCTGAAAAAGTTATTTATATTGCAGAAGATTCAGCAATGCTTCGCCAAATACTAGAAGAAACTTTATCATCAGCTGGATATACGAAAATGAACTTCTTCAGCAATGGTGCGGAAGCATTAGCACAAATTGAAAAATTAGCGAAAGAGCAAGGGGAAAAAATGTTTGAACACATTCACTTGCTAATTACTGATATTGAAATGCCAAAAATGGATGGACATCATTTAACGAAAGTGGTTAAGGATGGTGAAATAATGAATAGTTTACCGGTCATTATTTTCTCTTCATTAATTACAAATGAATTATTCCATAAAGGTGAAGCTGTAGGAGCAAATGCTCAAGTAAGTAAGCCAGATATTCAAGAGTTAATTGGTTTAGTTGATAAGTTAGTGTTGTAAAAGAGTTTTAAAAAGCGTTTTTTTTGCTGGAATAGAACCTCTAGCGAAGTTTGGAAGCGGTCAGTGCCTAATAGAGCTCTGTACGATGTAAGACCAAAGATATGGAGTGGTTTCAAGTAAGCAGGAGAAGAGAGCTTTCGACTGAGGGTTGGAAACTTTCTTCTATTAGTGGGGAAAAAGGAACTAGCCATGTATAGTAGTACTGGCTAGTTCCTTTTTAGTATTCTATACGCTGTACAGGTAGAAGGAGTATTTGTGGTTGTAAGAATCGTCTCTATTTCGAGATTTTCAATTGGTTTAATTAATAAGTAACGTTTTTTTGTTTAAAAATATAAGAGAACGTATTTTGGTTTATGTTAGTAATATTTCGTGGTAGCGCAAACTTTTTCGGTGAAAATATATTAAAAATACCATATAATATAATTATATGTAATTAATATGTATAATTGCATATTAATTAAAAAATACTCTTTCTTTTTTACACTTTCCATACGTTTTTGTATGTTAATTATTTGACAGACAATTTCGAAATGTTATAATATGGATATGTAAAAATTGCTATTTCTTAAAAGACATGGGAGTCAGATGAGAATTGTGAAAGGATGAGGGGGAGTGGCACAGATTATGTATCACCACACAGCAATCAATGTATTAAAACTTTTACAAAACATGTCAAATAATAAAATGAATGATATGAAATTAGAAACGGAATTTAAAAAAATAGAGAAACAATTCCGAGTGGAGTATGAAGAGTTAGTCGATTTATATAATAGAATGGTTTTATTCCAAATAGATATAGAAAAACATGGCGGTATGCGAGCTTATGAAAAATCAACAATTACATGGCTGAAGTCTGAGCTAGAGTTACTGTATGAAGTGTATCAATTTTGTCAACGTCACGGTTTAAACATTTTAAATATTTCAAAATACGTTAGTAAAAATGAACTAAATCTTTTTCCGAAAACAGAAAGTCAATTGCAAAATACGTATTATAAATTGAAAAAACGTGAAATACCGTTTGAAAATATTGAAAAACAAAAACCAGGACGAAAGCGAAAATATACACCCGTAAAAGAACAAATCGTTGAAATGAAAAAAGAAAACAAGCAAGAAGTAAGAAAAGAAGTTCAAAATACAGAGAATGAAAAAAGTCTTGTAACAGTTATATCTGGTATCGTTGATAATTTTGAAACAATTAGTCAATGTAGTGAAAGAAAAGAAGATGAACTCCATCAGTTTATGGAAGGCATTTATAAGCTTTCAAGCATGGCTGCTGGGCGTTCGGAAAATGAAAAGGATGTACGTGGTCTTGAAAGCGAATTGCATGTATTACGAGCTGAAAATGAAAGACTAAAGCGAGAAAAGGAAGAGCTTGTTCATGATATAAAAGAAATGACGCATCATTTAATTCATTTCATTACGAGCTCTGATATCGATCAAATTCGCACATTGCCTTACTTCGTAAAAGAATGTAAACAAGATTTGCATAAATTAGGGTTATATAACGCACAAGACGGGAAAATGAAAATTATGGTTGATCGTAGTGGACAAGTTATGACTGTAACACAGTAATAAAATTTGGGTACAAAATAAAAGGGAGATACATAGTTTATATGTATTTCCCTTTTGTTTTGTGTGGAATCGTTTCAAAGAGGGAAGACAAATTTTTAAGATTGTAGTAATTTAGAAACCATTTGCGGAATTTGATTAGCCTGTGAAACCATACTGAGCGCAACTTTAGTTAATAATTTAAACTTTAAAAAATCGCTCATTTCCTGCGCCATATCCGCGTCTTCAATTCGAGAAGAAGCATCTGTTAGGGCCATACTTTGACTATTTAAATTTTCAATATTAAAGTGTAAACGATTTATCATAGCCCCAAGATCAGCACGATGAAGTGATACATTTTGCAAGGCTTCTTCAATTTTACGAATTGCCGTTCTTGCTTCTTGTTCTGTTGAAATCTTGATGTCATGTTGTGTAGGGGAAGGGGGAATATGTTTCGTTAGATTTACTGTATGACCGATATCGTCTAATGTAACAGGACGGTTTTGGTCGCCAAATACGGGCAAATTATTAAACTCAGTTGTCTCACCAATATAGCTAATTTGCTCTGTTAAAGATTGAAACTCTTTATTTAGTGAATCACGGTTTTTATTTGAATTTGTACCGTTCGCAGATTGAACAGCTAAATCACGCATACGCTGTAAAATATTCGTCACAGTTTGAAGAGCAGCTTCCGCTGTCCGAAGCATTGATAGCGCATCCTCATTATTACGAATCGCCACACGCATACCACTCGCTCGTGCATGCATACGAGTCACAATTGCAACATTAGCTGGATTATCAGAAGCATGGTTTAACTTCTTACCAGTCGCCAAATGCTCCATCGCAATATTCATACGTTTTTCATTCTCATATAGTGATTGCCTAGCATTCATACTTAAAACATTCGTACCAATACGCATAATAGACACTCCTAGTTAGTGTTCTAAAGCTAATAAACGGCTATGTATAGATAAAAAGGCTTATGCTCATTTGCTGTTGTTCTTTTAACATAAGAGGGGATCAAAATAGGCACTGACCGCTTCTACATATCGCGGATGCTCCCGTCCATCTAAAAAAAGAAGCGTTTTACAAATAATTTATTTATATAGAAAAATAAACCTCTCCGCAAGCAGAGAGGTTTATTCAGGAAACTAGCTCAAATGGCTTATTGTAATAATTTAGAAACCATTTGTGGCGTTTGGTTTGCTTGAGAAAGCATGCTGATACCAGCTTCGTTCAAGATTTTGAACTTAGTCATTTCAGACATTTCTTTCGCCATGTCAGCGTCTTCGATTTGAGAAGCTGCTGAAGCCATAGAAGAAGATTGGCTCTTCAGGTTGTTTACGTTAAAGTCAAGACGGTTTAATGTAGCACCTAGAGTTGCACGGTTAGATGCAATGTTTTCTAGTGCAGAGTCAATTGCAGCGACAGCAGCATTAGGATTAGCAACAGTTACTTTTGTTTTATCGAACGCACCGCCTAAGGCTTTAGCTGCAGCAGCTTTAGCTACATCTGTATCTGCGGCATTATTGTAGTCTGCTAATTTGTCAGTAACGGCTTTAGCATCTGCTGCAGACATAGATCCTTTAACTTTATCGAATTCCTTCATAGCAGCATCAACTTCTTTTTGAATATCAGCTTTGTCAGTAGTAGTTGTTGTATTAAGTGCAGTAAATTTGCCTGCAACATCATCAATTGTTTTTTGTGATGCGCCACCAATTGTTAGTTTATCAATACTTAGTGATTGTGTAGAAACGTTTGCTAATTTAATATCAATTTTCTTACCTTCATCAGCGTTATCTAATGTTTGAATTGCAATAGTTTCATTAGAACCATCTAATAATTTTTTATCATTAAATTCAGTGTTAGTAGAGATGTAATTGATTTGCTCTTTTAATGCGCCGAATTCTTTATCTAGAGCTGCTTGGTTCTCAGATGTATTTGTACCATTTGCAGATTGGTTTGCAAGGTCACGCATACGAAGTAAGATGTTAGATACTGAGTTCATTGCTGAATCAGCTGTACGGATTAATGAAATACCGTCTTGTGTGTTGTTAGCGGCTACTCCTAATCCACTTTCACGAGCACGCATACGAGTTGCGATTGCAAGACCTGCTGCATCGTCAGAAGCGTTGTTGATACGTTTACCGCTTGATAAACGGTCCATAGCGTTACTCATTTTAGCTTGGTTTTGGCGCATGTACTCTTGCGTACGCATGCTGTTAATGTTTGTATTAATTCTCATGTTAAGAACCCCCATTTTTTTATATTGACTTTTCTGCAAATTGAAAAACGGTAATATGCGAAAAAATCAATTTCGAGATTTATTGTAATCCCTGTCATAGCGGGTGTCAACTAAAAATTCGAATTAATAAATATAAAAAAATAACAGTTTAACAATATATCCATTTTTTTATTACATAATTATTAAAAGGATTATTGCAAACTTTAAAAAAAAACTCTAATATTAGATTATCTTTGTTTACCGAAAAGGTGATATTATGGTAGTTGGAAATATAGTAAAAGAAGTGCTTGCCTATAAAAAAGGACAAATTCAGCAAAAGCTAAGTAGTCCACAAGCATTCGTTAGTAGTCGTTTTCAAGAGAAGTTGCAGAGTGAACCTGCGAAGGAGACGAGGGGTACTACGCAGCCGGCAAATATAGAAGAGATGAGTCAGCCGGTACAATCTACGAAAATAGAAACGGTTGTTACTAAACCGGAACAATCTATTCATAAAGTAGAGGAAGCGAGTAAGCCTGAGGAAAAGGCTGAAACGAAGAAAGCAGATGAAGTGCAAGTCGCGCAAAAAGAGTTTGAACGACGTTTCTCAGAAACGAAAAATGAGGCTGTTGATACGTGGGAATTAACGAAGAAGTATAATATTCAAAAAATACGTTCTTCCAATGAAGGGAAGTATGAGGATATTATTGATCGCGTAAGTCGTACATACGGAATTCCGAAAACGTTAATTCAAAAAATGATTGAAGTAGAATCTGATTTTAATCCGAAAACGGTGTCACATGCAGGTGCGATGGGGCTTATGCAGCTTATGCCAGCGAATGTGAAAGAGATGGGTATAAAAAATCCATTTTCACCAGCTGAAAGTATTGAGGGCGGCGTGAAAGAGTTAAGCGGTTATTTAAAGAAAAATAACGGTGACTTAGTATTGGCGCTTGCTTCTTATAATGCTGGTCCTGGTAATGTGAGAAAGTACGGAGGCGTACCACCGTTTAAAGAAACGCAAGGATATATTAAAAAAATATTAAATATCGACGTTTCAAAATAAGAAATTTCATATATAGAGAGAACATGAAATTTTCGTGAACATGATATGGGAGTTGGCTAGATTTGAAATTACAAGATGATATTCCGTTAACAATTTATTTTGAAATCGGAAATACGAAAAAGAAAATTGAAGATCTGCTTCATATTACGAAAGGTACATTGTATCGTCTTGAAAATTCAACGAAAAATACGGTGCGTCTTATGCTTGAGAATGAAGAGATTGGAACCGGAAAGATTTTGACGAAGAATGGGAAGATGTACGTTGAAATCGTTGAATTGAAAAGGTAGGGAAGGGGATTGTCATGAGTGGCGAAAAATTAAGCCAAGAGCAAATTGATGCCCTGCTGAAGGCGGTAAATGAAGGCGAGGAAATGCCAGCTTTTGCACAAGAAGCAGGGAAGCAAGAGAAATTTCAAGAGTATGATTTTAATAGACCAGAGAAGTTCGGTGTGGAGCATTTACGTAGTTTGCAAGCGATTGCTTCTACGTTTGGAAAACAGACGTCACAGACGTTGTCAGCGCGTATGCGTATTCCGATTGAGCTAGAGCCTTCAACAGTTGAGCAAGTTCCATTTACGAGTGAGTATGTGGAGAAAATGCCGAAAGATTATTATTTATATTGCGTAATTGATCTCGGTTTACCAGAGCTTGGAGAAATTGTTATTGAGATTGATTTAGCATTTGTTATTTATATTCATGAATGCTGGCTTGGCGGAGATAGTAAGCGTAACTTTACGATGCGCAGACCGCTAACGGCGTTTGAGTTTTTAACGCTTGATAATATATTCTTGCTTCTTTGTAAAAATTTAGAGCAATCATTTGAAAGTGTTGTTGCGATTGAACCGAAGTTTGTAACGACGGAAACAGATCCGAATGCATTAAAGATTACGACAGCGAGCGATATAATTTCATTACTGAACGTAAATATGAAAACAGATTTTTGGAATACAACGGTGCGTATCGGGATTCCGTTCTTATCTGTTGAAGAAATTATGGATAAATTAACGTCTGAAAATATTGTCGAACATTCTTCAGATAAACGTAAAAAGTATACGTCTGAAGTGGAAGTGAAAGTAAATCAAGTGTACAAACCTGTTCATGTTGCGATTGGTGAGCAGAAAATGACAATGAGTGAGATTGAACAAATTGAAGAAGGCGATATTATTCCGCTTCATACGAAAGTTTCGGATGAATTACTTGGTTATGTAGATGGAAAGCATAAATTTAATTGTTTTATTGGGAAAGATGGAACGCGTAAGGCGCTCCTATTTAAAAGTTTTGTAGAGTAGGAGGATCCATATGAAGCATGAAGTATCTCCTGTGTCCTTAATGGGATTAGAAGATTTTGCAGGGAAACGAAATGAAGTGAGTAAAGCACATATAGATACTGTTTCAGATATTTCGATTGAACTTGGTGTAAAGCTTGGGAAGTCATCTATTACGCTCGGTGATGTGAAGCAATTAAAAGTTGGCGATGTTCTTGAAGTAGAGAAAAACTTAGGACATAAAGTAGATGTGTATTTAAGTAATATGAAGGTCGGCATCGGTGAAGCAATCGTAATGGACGAGAAGTTCGGCATTATTATTTCTGAAATTGAAGCTGATAAGAAGCAAGCTGCGCTTATGAAGGCGCAAAGTCAAATGCAAGATAAAGAGTAGAGGAGGAGTCATATGTCGTATATGACGACCTTATTTCAAGTCGTTTTACTGTTTGGTGCACTCGGTTACGGTGCATATTATATGACGAAAAAGACGCGCAAACAGCAGTTTTTTAAGCAAGGTGAAAATGGCCATATTCAAGTAAAAGACGGTGTATATTTAAATCATCAAACGAGCGCCTTTTTATTTGAAGTGGATGGCAAGCAAGTATTCACTGTTATTAGTAATAATGGTGTGCAGTCTGTGCAATTAACAGGAACAGGAAATCAGTTTCAACAAGCGCTAGAAGACGCGGTGAAGAGTGAAACGAAAAAAGTAGAGGATCCATCATGAGAATAAAGAAACAGTTATCATTATTAGCCGTTATTTTCGTATTTTCTATCGTTTTTTCAATTATTTTTGTAAATCCAGCGTATGCAGCCCCGAACGGTTTTATTAATTTCGAAAATGGAAAAGAGTTTACGAGTAATTCAAGTGTACAGTTATTTGCACTCGTTACCCTTCTATCATTATCTTCTTCTATCGTTCTTTTATTTACGCATTTTACTTATTTTATGATCGTTCTTGGAATAACTCGTCAAGGACTTGGGGTAATGAACTTACCACCAAACCAAGTGCTTGTTGGACTTGCTTTGTTTTTATCACTATTTACGATGCAACCGGTGTTAGGTCAGTTAAAGAGTGATGTGTGGGATCCGATGACGAAAGAACAAATAACAGTAAGTCAAGCTGCGGAGACGACAGCTCCGATTATGAAAGATTACATGGCGAAGCATACATATAAGCATGATTTAAAAATGATGCTGAAAGTACGCGGTGAAGAGTTGCCGAAAGATTTGAAGGATCTTTCATTATTTACGCTCGTACCATCCTTTACGTTAACGCAAATTCAAAAAGGATTATTAACGGGGATGTTCATCTATTTAGCGTTTGTATTTATAGATTTGATTATTAGTACACTTTTAATGTACCTCGGGATGATGATGGTACCGCCGATGATTTTAAGTTTACCGTTTAAAATACTCGTTTTCGTATATTTAGGTGGATATACAAAAATCGTCGATATAATGTTTAAAACGGTCGCCTGAAGCGTTTGATGCTATGTGATAGGAGTCATATAAATGAATACGTCACCAATTATAGATATTTTTCAAACCTTTTTTTATAAAGGGGTTATGATTTTAATGCCGGTTGCCGGTGTAAGTATGATTGTCGTTATTATCATCGCTGTCATTATGGCGATGATGCAAATTCAAGAGCAAACGTTGACGTTTTTACCGAAAATGGCGAGTATTGTACTCGTTATTATCATTTTAGGTCCGTGGATGTTTCAAGAGTTAACGACGCTTATTTTAGATTTATTTGATAAAATTCCATCGCTATTGCGTTCGTACTAAGATAGGTGAACTGAAATGAATATGGAATTATGGGCGGCGACGTTTTTTGCGTTTTGCCGTATTACTTCATTTTTATATTTTTTACCTTTCTTTTCAGGACGGTCGATTCCTGCAATGGCAAAGGTTACATTTGGACTTGGTCTTTCGATTACAGTGGCCGATCAAGTTGATGTCTCTCACATAAAGACAGTTTGGGACGTCGCAGCTTATGCAGCAACGCAAATTGTAATTGGATTATCCCTTGCAAAAATTGTAGAAATGCTGTGGAACATTCCGAAAATGGCCGGACATATTTTAGACTTTGATATCGGTTTATCACAGGCAAGTTTGTTTGATGTAAACGCAGGGTCGCAGTCTACTTTACTATCAACAATTTTCGATATATTTTTTCTCATTATTTTTATTTCACTTGGCGGCATTAACTATTTCGTTGCCACGATTTTAAAATCGTTTCAATATACAGAGGCGATTTCAAAATTGTTGACGACTAGTTTTTTAGATAGTCTACTCGCAACGTTATTATTTGCGATTACATCAGCGGTCGAAATTGCTTTACCGCTTATGGGAAGCTTATTCATTATTAATTTCGTCCTAATTTTAATCGCAAAAAATGCACCGCAATTAAATATTTTTATGAATGCATTCGTCATTAAAATTACATGTGGTATTTTATTTATTGCAATGAGCGTACCAATGCTCGGTTATGTGTTTAAAAATATGACAGATGTATTACTGGAAGAGTATACGACACTATTTAACTTTTTCTTAACGAAGTAGGGGGACGCGTATGGCAAAGGATAATAAAACAGAAAAGGCCACCCCGCAGAAGCGTAAAAAATCGCGTGAAGAAGGGAATATCGCCCGGAGTAAAGATTTAAATAATTTATTTTCTATTCTCGTATTAGCAGTTGTCGTTTATTTTTTCGGAGATTGGCTAGGGTTTGAGATTGCCAATTCTGTAGCGGTGCTGTTTGATCAAATCGGAAAAAGTACAGATTCGACCGAGTATTTTTATTTAATGGGGATTTTGCTACTAAAAGTATCAGCTCCTATATTAATACTCGTATATGCTTTTCATTTATTCAATTATATGATTCAAGTCGGTTTCTTATTTTCTTCTAAAGTCATAAAGCCGAAAGCATCACGTATTAATCCGAAAAACTATTTTACGAGACTGTTTAGTCGTAAAAGTTTAGTAGATATTTTGAAATCACTGTTTTATATGGGATTAATCGGTTACGTTGCGTACGTTCTTTTTAAAAAGAATTTAGAGAAGATCGTGAGTATGATTGGATTTAACTGGACTGCGTCACTTACTGAAATTATTAGGCAAATTAAATTTATCTTTTTAGCTATTTTAATTATTTTAATCGTTCTTTCTATTATTGATTTCATTTATCAAAAGTGGGAGTACGAGCAAGATATTAAGATGAAAAAAGAAGAAGTAAAACAAGAGCATAAAGATAATGAAGGGGACCCACAAGTAAAGGGGAAACGAAAAAACTTTATGCATGCCATCTTGCAAGGGACTATTGCGAAAAAGATGGATGGTGCAACGTTTATTGTAAATAACCCGACGCATATTTCAGTCGTACTTCGTTACAATAAACAAGTTGATGCGGCGCCAATTGTCGTTGCAAAAGGGGAAGATGAGCTCGCATTATATATACGGACGCTTGCCCGTGAACAAGAAATACCGATGGTGGAAAACCGTCCGCTCGCTCGGTCTTTATATTATCAAGTCGAGGAAGATGAGACGATTCCAGAAGATTTATACGTAGCTGTAATTGAAGTTATGCGCTATTTAATTCAAACGAATGAACTTGAAGTATAATAGCGCGTTTGGAGGGGATCTCTTTGTTTAAGATGGATTCTGCAAGAACCTATTTTTCTATCTTTTTAGCAGCGTCATTCGTTGTGGCGCTCTTAATTCCACTTCCACCATTTATACTTGATATCGTTATCGTTTTTCTACTAAGTATGTCAGTACTTATTTATATGCGAGCTACAAGTATTAACGAGTGGGATGAATTAAAGTCATTTCCGACGATGTTGTTATTAATCGGGATTTTCCGCGTATCGATTAACGTTTCGACGACGCGAGCGATTTTAACAGACGGAAATGCGGGTCATGTTATTGAAGAGTTCGGTCAGTTCGTAATTGGCGGAAACTTATTAATTGGTATCGTTATTTTTATAGTTTTAATCATTTTCCAGTTTATCGTTGCAAACGGTGCATCTCGTACCGCTGAAGTAGCAGCTCGTTTTACACTTGATTCTTTACCAGGGAAACAAATGTCTATCGATGCGGATTTAAACCAGCGTATTATTTCAGAAAAAGATGCACAAGCAAAACGAAAAAAATTAAATATGGAAACAGAGTTTTACGGGGCGATGGATGGTGCCGGGAAGTTCATTAAAGGGGACGTTATTTTCGGGATTGTCATTTTATTCGTAAATATCATCTTCGGTTTAATTGTCGGAATGATGCAGCAAGGAATGAGCTTTGCAGATGCGGCTCTTCATTATACACAGTTAACTGTCGGTGACGGAATCGTAAACCAAATCGGTTCGTTAATGCTTGCGATTTCAACAGGTATTATCGTAACGCGTGTATTTGATGGTTCACCGGATACGGTAACAGAAGGAATCTTTAAAGAGTTATTAGCGCATGAAGTTGTTGTATATGCGCTCGGTGGTTTGTTTATCGCAATGGGTATTTTTACTCCGCTACCATTCCTACCGTTTGCTCTCGTTGGTGGAACAATTATCTTCTTAGGAATTCGCAATAAAAAGCGAATAAAGAAAGAGAAAGAAGACGAGCTCCAAAAAGAATTAGAAATGATTCAAGGCGAGGATGAGCAATTACAACAAGTGGAAGATTCATTTGGAGTCTTTACAGATAAATATCCGATTATTGTAGAACTCGGTTTAGATTTAGCGGCACTTGTAAAGCAGAAAATTAATGGGGAAACAGCTCGTGATAAAGTTGTTCTTATGAGGAAATCGATTATTACTGACCTTGGTATTAACGTTCCTGGCATTAACTTTAAAGATAATACGAGTTTTAGACCACGTGGTCGTTACATTATTCGTATTAAAGGTGCGAAGGCGGCTGAAGGTGTTTTAAAATCAGGTTATTTATTAGCACTAAAAACACCGAACGTAATGGCTGATCTAGATGCAGAACCAGCGAAAGATCCAATCTTCGGTGAAGATGGATATTGGATCTTAGAGCATATGGTGCAAGATGCGCAAATGAAAGGCTATCAAGTGTTAGAGCCACTTAGTATATTAATTACACATTTAGATGTTGTCGTTAGACGTAATCTTCATGAGTTAATTCAGCGTCAACATGTGAAAGACTTAATTAACTCGCTTGAAAATGATAATGGCGTTTTATTAGAAGAGATTAAGAAGAAAGAAATCGATTTATCACTCGTTCAAAATGTTATTAAACAACTTCTAAAAGAAGGTATTTCAATCCGTGATTTACCAACGATTATTGAAGGTATTATTGACGGAAAAGAAGTGTATCAAAATCATGTTGATGGTGTAACGGCATTCGTCCGTGAATGTATTTCAAAAGTTATTTGTGAAAATGCGAAAAATCCGGACGGGAAAATTTATGCGGCGCTTTTCTCTGATTCAATAGAGCTAGATGCGGATGTTGTGAACAATTCCTATCAAGGTTACTTATTAAACTGGGATTTAGATTTAGAAACACGTGTCATTGAGCAAGTACAGCGCGTCTTTAAACAAGCCCGTTTAATGGGAAGAGAGCCAGTGTTATTAACGCGTAGAAAAGATTTCAGATTTGCGATTGTAAGACTGCTAGAACGTTATCAAGTGGAAGCACAAGTACTGTGTATTAGCGAATTAGCACCAGAAATTGTTGTAGATCAAATTGCCTATATTGAATAGTAGGGGGTGAAGTAATGGAAAGTACAGAAAAGAAAGAAGCGTTAATGCGAATAAAAGCAGCTTCGAAAAATGAATTGTATCGAAAGTTATTTGACCAATATGGTACAGATTATTATTACGTTGTCGATGAAAGTGTAAAACGAAATATCCCGTTTTTTTGGAAAAAGGATTATGAAATGTTAGTTGCTTTTCCAGAGGATAAACAGGAAGAAGTGAATGAAGGAACAGCACAATTTCATGAACAATTAATGGATGTTGTGAATGATCCTTCAGAACAAATTGTGAAGGCGAATGGAATTCAATCAGTACTGCACAATTTAGAAAACGTAACGACTTCTATGTCATACGCGGCAATGCAAACAGGAAATAGTGAAGAATGGGCAAGAAAAAAAGAGAAACTATTAAAGCTGTTTGAAAAAGGAATCGTCGTGGTGAAACAGACGGAAGAAACGAAAGTAACGAAAAAGCAAAAAGTTGTGAAACAAGTCGTTCCGGCGAAGAAAAAAGAAGTAGTTGCAAAGAAAGAAAATCAAGAATCTGTACCGTTTATTATTCAAAAAGTAATTCGGATGCTAGAACAAAACGATGTAGAACAATATTTCATTCATGCATATGCTGAAAAGTTAAAAGTGAAGTTTGAAAATGCAACGATGATTACAGAAGAGGAAGTAATCGGGTATATATTAGAAGATATGAGATCTCACTTCAACACTGAAAATGTATTTGAAAAAGAAGTACAAACAATTGCATTAATCGGTCCAACTGGCGTTGGGAAAACGACGACGCTTGCGAAAATGGCATGGCAATTTCACGGTAAGAAAAAAACGGTTGGCTTTATTACGACGGATCACTCTCGCATTGGGACAGTACAGCAACTGCAAGATTACGTAAAGACAATTGGATCAGAAGTAATCGCTGTGCGTGATGAAGCGGCAATGACAAGAGCACTTACGTATTTTAAAGAAGAAGCACGCGTCGATTATATTTTAATTGATACAGCCGGAAAAAATTATCGTACGTCAGATACAGTAGAAGAAATGATTGAAACGATGGGACAAGTAGAACCAGATTATATTTGTTTAACGTTATCAGCTTCTATGAAAAGTAAAGATATGATTGAAATTATTACGAACTTTAAAGATATTCATATAGATGGTATCGTGTTTACGAAATTTGATGAAACAGCAAGTAGTGGCGAATTGTTGAAAATTCCAGCAGTTTCATCAGCTCCAATTGTATTAATGACAGACGGACAAGACGTAAAGCAACATATACATATCGCTACAGCTGAACATTTAGCGAAACAAATGTTACAAACATCGTAAGAAAAGAGGTGAAGAATAAGGCGGTTGCCTTATTCAAAGGAATATGAACGGTCTTTATATAGGTTCTATGGGAATGATGAATTACATGCAGCGTATTAATGTTCATTCGAATAACGTTGCAAATGCCCAAACGACAGGATTTAAAGCAGAAAATATGACTTCTAAAGTATTTGATGTACAAGACACATATCGCCGCGGAGATGGGGCTATGACAAATATCGGTTCGGTCGATTACGCTGTAGTACCAGCTGCGACGCATGTGAACTTAGTACAAGGAAATGTACAAATTACAAATAGTGCTACAGATTTCTTTTTAGATGACGGTGCGGCAGGCACATCATCATTTTTCGTTACATCTAAAAATGATGAAACGTTTTTAACGAGAGATGGAAGCTTCACATTAAATAGTGATCGTTATTTGCAAACATCGTCTGGTGCATATGTTATGGATGTAAATAATGAACGTATTCGTATTCCTGAAAATGTGAATTTCTTCGTATCTAATAATGGAGAAATTTATAGAGAAATTAACGAGGGAACTTTGCAAAAACCAGATATTAAGAGAATCGTAATTGCACAGTTGCAAACAAAAACAGTAGATGCAGAAACAAATGCTCGTCTCGTGCAGCGTGAAAACAAAAGCTTTACACTAGCAGAAGGAAATATTGCTAATTTACCGAATGGAACAGGAATAGTAAAAAATCATATGCTAGAAAATTCAAATGTAGATATGACGAAAGAGATGGCAGATCTTATGTCGAGTCAAAAAATGATTCAAGCATCTCAGCGTATTATGACTTCATTTGATAAAATTTATGAAAAAGAAGCGAATGAAATATTGAGATAAAGGAGACTTCCCGTTAAGGGGAGTCTTTTTTTGGTTGCTTTTATTACAGTTACAACATAAAATGATAATCATTATCATTTTATGTTGTTTAATAAGAATGGAAGTTGTGATGGTCGTATCAATTGTTTAACTAGGTGAATTAAAAACGAAGGGGAAGGTGTATTTATGTCTACTAAAAAGAAACTTTGCATTGGATTATGTTTAATTTCTAGAAAGAAAGAACAAGAGAGTATGTTTAATTCAGGGATAGATGAACAAGTAGAGTTGGCACTACAGGCAGAAGAGGCTAAGTTAGATTTTGTTTTTAAAGCAGATTATTTAGTGGCGCACCCGGATTTAATCGCTCGTAATAAGGGGAATGTAATGTTAGATCCGACATTATTATTTACTGCTATTGCGTATGCAACAGAAAAAATTGGAGTGGTTACGACTGCCTCCACATCGTTTTATCCACCATACATACTTGCGAGGCAATTACAATCTTTAAATTGGATTAGTAATGGCCGAGTAGGTTGGAATATTGTCACATCCATTGATGGTGCAGAAAACTTTGGTGAAGACAGGGATGCCGCCATCTGAGGAACGATATGCGAAAGCTGCAGAATGTACAGAGTTAGTAAGGAAACTTTGGAGAAGCCATCCTTATGAAGTTTTGAAAGTAGATAACACTGAAGTCATTAGAAAGATGGTAAAGCCTATTGAGCACAGTGGTGAATACTTTGAGGTGAAAGGGCCACTTAATATTCCGCAGCATATTTCAGGAGAAATGCCATTATTTCAAGCGGGTGCTTCAGAGGCTGGCCGGAATTTCGCTGCTTCTGTTGCGGATGCGATTTTCGCCGCGATGCCAGATATAGAATCAGGAATCGAACTTCGTCAAAATTTAAGAAGAAGAGCAGAAAAGCATGGCCGAAAGCAAGATGATGTACGGGTATTACCTGGATTGTATTTCTTTATCGGTGATACATATGAAGAAGCGCTAGAGATGCATAGGCAAGCTCATCAACATCTCACAATGGAGAAGAGATTGGCTTTACTTGAAATGGTACTCGGATTAGATGCTAGAGGAATTCCACTAGAAAGTAAGATAAAGGAAGATATGTTGCCAAGTAGAGAGCAAACTGTACGTAGTAAAACACATGCCGAATTATTACGGAATTTCATCATTAAAAATGAACCAACTGTTGAACAAATACTAGAACGACCAGAAGTTGTTTGTTCTGCTCATTGGGTTGCGATTGGTACACCACAAGATGTATTCCAGCAAATTATGGAAAGATTTGAAGCAGGAGCACTAGATGGATTTATTGCAATTCCAGGTGGGCCTCAGAAATCATTGGATCTATTCTTTAGTGAAGTTATTCCGTTATTTGTGAAGGCGGGTATATTTAGGGAAGAATATACAGGTTCAACTTTGCGTGAACATTTAGAGGGGACTTCATTAAATACTTTGCTGTTAAAATAAGTAGAATACTATGTAGAAAATGCCTTTCATAAGAAGGCTTTTTCTTTTTTGTTAAAATTTCAGAATTATCAATTGACTTTATAGGTCTTCTTTTTTTATATTAGTAGGTATAGTAATAACTACTAATATAAAATGAATGCATCGTTTTCAAATGAGAGCTATGTAGATTGTGAGGGGTTACCGATGGATGAAATAATAAAAGAGTTACAAAAGCTAGGTTTTTCCCAATATGAATGCAAAGCGTACATTGGATTATTAAAACATTCCCCAGTAACAGGATACGAAGTGAGTAAACAAACAGGGGTACCTCGTTCGATGATTTATGAAGTACTTGGCAAGTTGATGGATAAAGGAGCGGTGCATATCGTTCCTTCTGAACCAGTGAAATATGTACCAGTGCCAGCTACGGAATTAATGGATCGAATGCGAAAAGACTTTGAAAAGTCCTTTGCATTTTTAGACCAGAAATTAAATTGTTTAGAACAAGAGCGGCAAATTGATGTAATTTCGCATATTCGCTCAAATGATCGTGTTTTGAAAGAAATATGCAATATAATTAATAGAGCAAAAGAAGAGCTATGGATTTCAGTATGGGAAGATCAAGTGCACGAGATTGAGCCGTTCATTCATCAAAAGGAAGAGGAAGGCGTACATATTTTTTCCATTTTATTTGGTGCTCCAGAAACAAAAATAGGAGCGACATTTCATCATAATTATATGACACCTCACGTCGTTGAAAAGAGAATGGGAGGTCATTTAACTGTTATCGCGCGTGATGGGGAAGAAGTATTAATTGCTAACTTTTCAAATGATAGCACTTCATGGGCGGTGACAACGTATGATCCAGCTTTAGTACTCGTCGCTACAGAGTATGTTCGGCACGATATTATGGTGGAAGAGATTACGAAGGAGTTTGGAGCTGATAAATTAGATACATTATGGCGTGAAAACATAGATTTAGTTCATGTCGTAACAGGCAAACGCACGATGGAAGAAATGGAGGGAGATAATGGTGAATAAAGCTCAAGCACATATGACACTGCAGAGCGATGATTCATTTCAGCAAGGTGTAAAGGATTGTTTACCAACTGTATTTGGATATTTGAGCATTGGTATAGCAGCTGGTGTTATTGCGAAAACAGCAGGTTTTTCGGTCATAGAAATCGCCTTTATGTCCACGTTAATTTACGCAGGTTCTGCTCAGTTTATATTAGCGGGGATGTATGCAGCAGGTGCCCCAGCTTCAGCAATTATTTTTACCGTGTTCTTTGTTAATTTACGTCACTTATTAATGAGTGCGGCACTTGCGCCTTACTTCACGAAGATACCTCTTTTTAAAAATGTAATAATTGGTTCGCAAATTACAGATGAAACTTTCGGCGTTGCAGTGCAACAAGCAGCGCAAAAAGGATATTTAGGCGAGAAATGGATGATGGGCCTTAATGTAACAGCGTATTTAAATTGGATTCTTGCTACAGTTATCGGGGGGCTTTTTGGTGAGTGGATACCAGACCCTCATACGTACGGGATGGATTATGCATTACCAGCGATGTTTATCGGATTATTTGTACTTCAGCTAATAAGTAGTAAACCGAAACTAGCAATTCATCTCAGTGTAGCAATTGTAGCGATTATTATCGAATACGTTTCACACTTATTTATGCCAGATAGTATAGCAGTTATTATTGCAACATTACTAGCTGCGACGATTGGAGTGCTGATTGAAAAATGGAAATGAGATTAGATGTATTATTACTATTACTAGCGGCAGGAGCTGTCACACTCGTTCCGCGTATTTTGCCTCTTCTCGTATTTAGTAAAATACAAATTCCAGACTGGGGTTTAAAATGGTTAAATTACATACCAATTGCGATATTAGCAGCACTTTTAGCACAAGTATTATTTATGCATGAGACGATGCAGTGGGATTATCTTATCGCCGCAATTCCAACATTTCTTGTCGCAATCTATACTCGTAGTCTATTAGGAACCGTATTAACTGGAGTGATTGTGATTATTTTGTTACGTTTCTTTTTCTAGAAAGGATTCGGCTTATATAATAGCGAAAGGTGTAATAATAAGAAATATATAGGGGTGGTGTTATGATACTTTTAACGATAGGAGCAATATTGTTAACGTTGTTTATTTTCTTTATTATCGGCTTTATTACGTTTATGATGTTTGTTGATAAGGCGACACCTCAAATTTATTATACACCTTGTGAATCAGTGACAGTGAAGTCTAAAGGTAAAGATAGAAGGAAGAAAAGTTGATGTCGTGCTTTTCTTCCTTTTCTTTTACATTCCTGAAAGAACTAACAACAACACTCCGAATAGAAAACTAATAAAAGAAAGAAAACCGATACATATCGAGAACACACGATTATTTCTCCATTCGCGCCAGAAGACGATAAATCCTAAAATGCAAAGGAAAAACCAAATGGGTAAAAATATGAACTCACTCATTTTCTTGGGGAGTAACGAATAAAAAGTTGTTACATATAGTACCCAATTTGTCAAAAATAAAATACAAACGATAATGGATTGTGAATAGGGACGTTTTAAAAATTTCTCATTTTTAACTGTTATAAAAATGAGAGTTAGCGCTGATATAAAGGCAATGATTATGAAAATAAGTAAGAGTAATGTAAGGGGCATTAGAACCTCCTTTATAAGAGTGCATTCATAAGAAATGAATCTATTAAATTGTATACTTGTTTTGTAGAGTGTTCGTTATATTTTTCAGTGTATGGATTTAAAAATCCATGCTCACCTTGTAGTTGTTTTATTTCTAATAAAGGATTATCTTGTTGCTGTAATGTTTTCGTTAAGGAGGATACTGAAAAACTAATTTCTTTTTCAGGAAAAATCAGTAATGTAGCGCATGCAGGCTTCATGTGAACATAATCACGTATACGAGAGCCGTAACATCCAATAATAAAATCTAGTTTTGGATTGTTACTACATAGCCATGAGATGGTAGCTCCAACGCTAAAGCCGATAAGTCCAATATGTGCGTAACGATTGGAAAGGCTATGAATGAGTTCCTCAATTTGCTTTTTTCCACCATCAAATCCAATGTGGTTCATAAAATATTGGTATGCTTTTTCTTCATTATTATAATGAAATGCCTGTTGTAATTTTAGAAGATTCGGGCAGAATACATCTATTTGAGATGAAGTGAAGTGGTCAATTACATGATGCATATGATCATTTACACCATATATTTCATGTGAAACAACGAGAGCTAATTTTTTCTTCATCATTACAAAATTTCTCTTTGAAACTTGTATTCTTTCTCTACAAGGCAAACACGCAAGTGGAAGTTTTCATACCATTGCTCACGGCCTCTTTTTTTCGCTTCTTTATGTAAGGCGTTCTTTTTCCAATTTTCAATTGCTTCAAGTGATTCCCAATAAGAGATTGTAATGCCGAGGCCCGAATTATCTCGTGCACTTTCTACACCTAAAAATCCAGGTTGCTGTTTCGCAAGTTCCTCCATTGTTTCGGCAACGGTACTATAATCTGTTGCATCATTTGATAAATTAGAAGTGAATATAACTGCATAATAAGGTTTGTTTTTTTCTAAATCAGATTTCATTGTCTTTCCTCCTTAATGTATAGTACGAATAATTCATCCATAGTTTGTATTTTAGCAGGTCACAAAAAGAAAAGAAGTAGAAAATTCTAATTTTTTCATCCCATGTAAAATAGAAGATAGAAGAAATTTATAATAAATAATCTAAAGAAAGAAAAACGCCACTTCAAAAAATTGAAGTGGCGTTTCTTATATTTCCTCTAAGCTATTAACTGGAACAGTTAATTCGCGACCTGGATTTTTTACTTCATATATGCGGGCGGTTTCGTTGCTTTCGTCGACGTGTTGAATCATAACAGGCATGCCTTGAAAACTGACATTGGCATGTTCCGCTGACACAGAAAGCTCTTTTGCACGTTGAATATTCATTTATATTCCTCCCATCATTATTATCTTTGCTAAAAAAGAGGAATAATATACCATTTCGAGACATTCTTAAAGTTTTTGTATTATTTGTAATGTTTCTTTAATAAATGAAGTGAAGATGGAATCAGGATAGGACTGTACGATTTCATATGCTTCTGTTACTTCTTCAAGAGCTCTTTTTTTATCATTAAGTTTGACATAACAAAGAGCACGATATGCCCCAGCTGTTGTAAGCCGTGCGTGATCAAGTGGATGGTTTATATAATCTGGTATGATAGCACGTTGTAATGTTTTTAAAGCTTCTTCGTATTGTTTTAAACCATACAAAGCTTTTCCTTTTTCAAGATAATACGATCCATCATCTTGAAAAATTCGCTCATCTTTTAGTTTTTCTCGAAATTGTTCTACATGTTCTAATGCAATAGTATATTCATGAGTAATTGTGTTGTAGTAGTAAGCTTTTAAAAGATTAATAACCGCTGCAGATAAAGTATCTTCTGTAAAAATGGCAAATTGCTCTGATTTTTTTATGTAATGTAAATATTGTTCTTTATCAGCCGTTAGGACTTTTTGGTAAGATAAAATACGGTAAAATTCATCTGTTTTATAATACACTTGATGTTTTTTTGAAAATGCAAGTGCATCTAAAATGACACTTTCACATTGTTCGTAATTACCATATGCAAGAAAAATAATCGCCTCATATAAATATAACTCGATATGTATAATGAGATCCATTTCTAAATGTTTCTCTTCATAGTCATTTCGGATGCTAGCAATGAGTTGTAAACATTCAGCATACTTTTTACGTGTGAATATCGTAAAGGATAATTTTAATTTTGTTTCCGTACTTTCCCGGTATAACGTATATTTTTCAAAAATAGAAGTAGCCTTTTCCACGTAATGTTCAATATTGTAATCTTTCATTTTAGCCGCAGCTGTTACAAATTGTTTATATAAACGAGCGGTATTCAAAGTAGGAGGTAGCTCTTTTTGAACGATAGGTAGTAAGATCTCATATACTTCATCGTACTTATTTGCTTTTATTAGTTGTTCCATTTGTTGAATGAGTTCTATCGTTTCCACATCATCATCTTCTAGTAAAAAACTCGTTTCGCATCCAAGTTTTTCAGCAATATATTGTAATGTTTTCATGGAAGGTGTAGCTTTTCCGTTTTCAATTTGGCTTAGCATACTTTTTGTCAGTTCTGAACCTGCTAAATCAGTTTGAGTAAGCTTTTTTTCTTTTCGTAACGTTTTAATTTTTGCACCGAGAGTAGCCATTATATGCTCCTTTATAATTTAAAAGTTAAACACAATTAAACTTTTTATTGTAAAAATTGGAAAGTTGATTATATAATAAGTTTAACACAATTTAACTTTTAAGGGGAGAGTGTCATAATGGGGGATGTAAGTATAGGTCAACATGATTGGAAAATGAAGATTGCAACGAGAAATATTATTTTAATGATGATTGGAAAAATGACGTCCTTGTTAGGGGCGGGTATTTATACGTTTGCAATGGGGTTATACGTATTAAAGACAACTGGTTCAGGAATGGGGTTTGCAACTACTCTTATTTGCGGATCAATACCAAGAATGATCTGTGGCCCAATTGCAGGTGCTGTAGCTGACCGCGTCAATCGAAAATGGCTTGTCATTGGCACAGATTTATTAAGTAGTTTAACGATGCTTATTATGTTTATTCTTGCAACTACTTTTGGGCCATCACTACTGTTTATTTATGTATCAGCGGCATTATTATCAATTTGTGCAAGTTTTTATTCTGTAGCATTAACTTCGTCTATTCCTAATTTAGTAGATGAGGAGCGTATTCAAAAAGCGAGTGCTTTGAACCAGACTGCAGCATCATTATCGAATATTTTAGCACCAATTATTGGCGGAGTTGTATTTGGTTTCTTTTCAATTAAGTCGTTCTTTCTGTTAAATAGTATTACATTCTTTTTAGCGGTAATTGTACAATTATTTATCGTATTTGATTTATATAAAAAAGAAATGGTTGAAAGTAAAGAGCATTTCTTGATGAGTATAAAAGAAGGTTTTTCATATATAAAAAGACAGCATGAAATATATGGTTTAATGAAAATAGGGCTATGGGTAAACTTTTTTGCAAGTGCACTGTTCGTTTCACTACCATTTATTATTATTCAAAACCTGCATTTATCCTCGAAGCAACTCGGTGTTGTAGAGGGAATGTTAGCAGTCGGGATGCTAATTGGTGCGATTGCATTATCAGTACGTAAAGAAGTGAATAATCCGTTTCGCTCTGTTTATATTGGGCTGTTTTTATTTGCGGGTTTAAGTTTATGTACAGTCTTCCCATTGTTAGTTACCATTCCGAAAGTAGTAAGTTTTATGTACTATATTGCTTTTATGATTTTAACGGGTATATCAATGATGGCTGTAAATATCCCGATGCAAGTACATTTGCAAAAGACGACAGATCCAAGTTATTTAGGCCGCGTTTTCGGTTTGCTTGAAACAATTGCTACTGCCATTGCACCGCTTGGTATGATTGTATATGGATTATTATTAGATATGTTACCGACTAGCATTGTTATGATGACAATAGGCGGAGGATTATTGTTAGTTGTTTTAGTTGGAGTGAAGAAGCATGTAGCAAAAAAGCAAGTGGATGTGTCAGCCTAAAAGAAAATTTGACTTAATGATAAAAAATGACCAAATTAGTATTTTAGTTTTTGAAACTCTTTTTCATGTATGTTACAGTAAAGTGAGCAGACAAAGAAAAGGAGAAAACATCATGAAAAAAATAAGTTTTGTTATGCTTTTTCTGTTAGTTGTAATGGCTGGATGTAGCAATTATGACACGTATATTGAAACAGGTATGCAATCATTGAAAGATGAAAAATATAGTGATGCAACAATGTGGTTCGAAAAAGCAGAAAAAGAGAAATCAGGAAATGAAGCGAAATCATATAAAGAAATTGCCGAGATAATGGATCACGGAGCAACAGCATTAAAAGACGGTAAGTATTTAGAAGCGAAAGATATTGCAAATGAAGTGTTACAAAAGAAAAAAGATGATGAACTTGAAAAATCTGTAAAATCAAATGCAGAGAATATGCTTCAAAAAGCAAAAGATGTGGAAGAGAAAGTAAATGAAAGAGTGGCAAAGCGGAGAAAAGTAGAAGAAGAAGGAATCGATAAACTTATTAAAGCTGTCGATAGTATAGATGAAGTGAAAGAAAAAGAGAAAAAAGTTTCAGAAGCATTAGATAAGGCTGAAGAGGCACAAGCAAAAATTGAGGCGAAGAAAAATAAATAGAGTTTTAGTTTAAGAGGCTGTCGTGTATAACGACAGCCTTTTAATTTTTGGCTGCGAAAGAAAGGATGCTATGTAGTAAAAAAGAAATGATTTTAGAATTCCATCTGTCCTCATGATGAATCGTATAAATGTTACGCTGAAATTCAAATCTTGGAATTGGTATATAGCATAGCTCATTTCGCTGTATTTCTTGTTCAATAGCAAGTTTAGAAATAAAAGCGACGCCATTCCCGTATTTTAAAATTTGTTTCATCGTTTCTAATGAATCTAGTTCAATTTCAGATTGGAATGTGATGTTATGTGCTAGTGTCCATTGTGTAAGTAAATCTCTCGTTGTAGATGGATTACGATGCAATAATATACGTTCTTTTTCGATATCTTGTAATGATACATTTGTCTTTTTAGCAAAATGATGTTCTTTGGAAAAAGCGAGAACAAGTGTATCAGGCATTACATTCGTTTGTTTTAAAAGTGGTTCATCAAATGGTGCAGCAGAAATTACTCCGAGATCAATTTCATGATTTTGTAGCATGATTCGAATTTCAGGAGCTGGTTTTACCATGAGTGTTATTTTTATATTAGGAAATTCGCATTGAAATTGGTGAACAACTTCTGGTAAAAGATAAGTCGCTGGTACATAACTAGCACCGATTGTTATAGCACCTTTATGAAAATCTTTAAACTCTTGTGTGACCCGCCTAGCTTCTTTCATAAGTGCATCTATTTTACAAGCATAATGATGCAATGCCTCGCCAGCCTCTGTTAAGAAATACCTTCCGGAACGTAATTCAAATAAAGACACACCGAGTTCCTCTTCTAAGCTTTTTATATGAAATGTAATAGTAGGTTGTTTCACGCCAAGTTTTTCTGCAACAATCGTAAGCTTTTTGTATTTCTTAATAAGCACTACAATTTCTAATTTTAAGATATTCATTATGAATTGCCCGCCTTTTTTATTTTAACTATAGAAAAAATCTATAGAAATAAATAGTTTATTAGAAGTTTTTTAATTTAATCTTTACAGTACATTAACATTCAGTATAAATCCTCCATATAGAATGAAAGCAGGTTAAGAATGAGGGGAGAGAGGTGAAACAATGGATATTAAAATTCACGGATTAGAAAAGACATTTGGACAAACACAGGCGTTAAAACCACTGCAAATTGTCATGAAACAAGGGGAATTTACCACACTTTTAGGACCTTCTGGATGCGGAAAAACGACTTTACTTAGAATGATTGCAGGGCTTGAAGAGCCGGATAAAGGTGAAATATATTTTGGAGATAAGTGTATGTATTCTGGTGCGAAAAAAATAAAAACATCTCCTCATGAACGGAATATCGGTATGGTATTTCAAGATTTTGCTTTATGGCCGCATATGACTGTGTTTGAAAATGTTGCATTTGGATTAAGGGCTACAAAGCAAACGAATCATTTACGAGAAAAGGTAGAAGATGCGATAAAACGAGTTCGTTTACAAGGTATGGAGAAAAGATATCCACACGAACTTTCTGGTGGACAGCAGCAACGTGTTGCATTTGCTAGAGCAATTGTAACAAAACCTCATTTTATTTTGTTTGATGAACCGCTTAGTGCACTCGATGCAATTTTGCGTGAAGAAATGCGCTTAGAGCTTATGGATATCGTTCATTCTATTGGCTTAACGGCATTGTATGTAACGCATGATCAAACGGAAGCTATGTCAATGTCAGATCAAATTATTGTCATGAAACAAGGAGAAGTATTACAAAAAGGAACGCCAGAAGATATTTATGTGAAGCCGTCTCATGAATTTGTTGCAAAGTTTGTTGGTAAGGCAAATTGGCTTGTAGAGAATAAACAAATGGTTCGTCCAGAGCACGTGAACTGGGCAAAAAATGAAGTGTGCGATACGTATACAGGTGAAATTCAGCACGTTACATATGTAGGAGAACGTTATGAAGTGAAAGTAAACATGGGGACACTCGGTGTATGGACAGCTTATCACAATAGTAAGCTAAGCGTCGGTAAACCGGTATCGTTATATGTACCAAAAAAATGTATTCATCATATAGGGGGAGAGTCGTATGAAGAAATTCAGTTCGCTTAAGTCTTTATTTGTATGTACTTTACTATTTTCAGCTGTAGTAACAGGTTGTAGTTCAAAGACAGGTAGTGCAGATGCAAAAAATAAAAATTCTAATGAAAAGAAAATTGTTGTATATAGTGCAGGACCGAAAGGATTAGCAGAAAAAATTCAAAAGGACTTTGAAAAGAAAACCGGTATAAAAGTGGAAATGTTTCAAGGAACAACAGGTAAGATTTTAGCGAGAATGGAAGCTGAAAAGAAAAATCCAGTCGTTGACGTTGTCGTACTCGCTTCTTTACCAGCGATGGAAGGACTAAAGAAAGATGGTCAAACGTTACCTTATAAAGAAGCGAAACAAGCTGATAAGCTACGTTCTGAATGGTCAGATGATAAAGGACATTATTTCGGATATAGTGCTTCCGCATTAGGAATTGTGTACAACACAAAAAATGTGAAAACAGCACCTGAAGATTGGAGCGATATAACGAAAGGAGAATGGAAAGGAAAAGTGAATCTTCCAGATCCAGCACTTTCAGGTTCAGCTTTAGACTTTGTAACAGGATATGTGAAAAAGAATGGACAAGATGGATGGAAATTATTTGAACAACTTAAGAAAAATGAAGGTACAGTAGCGGGGGCAAACCAAGAAGCGTTAGACCCAGTTGTAACAGGTGCGAAAGATATGGTAATTGCGGGTGTTGATTATATGACGTACAGTGCAAAAGCTAAGGGTGAACCGGTTGATATCGTATATCCAAAAAGCGGAACAGTTATTAGTCCACGTGCAGCAGGCATTATGAAGGGTAGTAAAAATGTAGAAGGTGCAAAAGAGTTTATTGATTATTTATTATCAGATGATGTACAAAAACAAGTTTCTAAAGCGTATTTATTGCCAGGTAGAAAAGATATAAAAGCTGAAAATAGACCGAATGTAGAAGAGATTCCAGTATTACATATTGACTGGAAAACAGTTGAGAAAGAACAAGATGCAATAGGAAAACAATTTAAGAAAGTATTTCAATAAGATGGTGATTACATGGTAAATCGATTCGTGTCAGTAAGACAAGTTGGAATGACAGTAGCGTTGTTACTTGTGGCGATGTTAATCGTCATTCCGCTTTTTCTCATTTTATTTTCTAGTGTATATGAAAATAGCAGTTGGAATTTTTTAAAGCCTTTTGAAGTCATGCAGAGTGGCGGATTAGCTGGGATTTTTCTGAATTCGATGCTGCTAGGTGTACTCGTTGTAATAGGAGCTACAATGTTTGCATTTCCATTGGCGTTCATTATGAGTAAAACAGATGTAGGAAAGTATAGTAAGTTAGATATTGTTTTTATGATTCCATTTATGACCCCGCCTTATATCGGATCGATGGGATGGATTTTGTTCATGCAACCTAAGGGCTATTTTGAACAATTTTTTCCGATGCTAAAGACGATTTCATCATCGTTTTTTAGTTTAGGAGGTATGGTCTTAATTATGAGTCTGCATTTATTCCCATTCCTTTATTTCATGTTGAAAAACACGTTACTTCAGATTGGGAGTAGTAAAGAAGAAGCGGCAGCAGTTCATGGTGGGAGCTTTTTCTATCGTTTACGAAAAATAATATTGCCGTTATTAGTATCAAGCTATGTCATGGGTGCTTTACTCATTTTCGTAAAGACGATTGCTGAATTTGGAACACCAGCTACATTTGGGCGTAGAATAGGATTCCACGTGTTAACATCAGAAATCCATAAATTTATTTCGAGTTGGCCGATTGATTTTAGTAGTGCAACAGCATTATCTTCTTTATTACTTAGTGCATGTATGCTCATTTGGTATATGCAAAATGTATTGAATCGAAAGTATTCATATGCAATGGTTAGTGGAAAAGGTGTGAAATCTAAAAGGTATACTTTGTCTATATTTGCGCGCGTTGTAGCATGGGTTTATGTGATTAGTTTGCTAATCGTATCAATTGGTATCCCATACTTTTCTATACTAATTGCTTCATTGTCGAAATTAAGAGGCGGTGGATTACATGTAAATAACTTTACAATAAGTCATTATGAAGCATTGTTTACAATGGGTTCTCCAGGATTAGAAGCTTTATGGAACAGTTTTCTTTTTTCGCTCGTAACAGCGGTTGTTGCTGTAATGATTGGAGTCTTTTTAGCACTTATGATTCGAAAGGGGAAGAAGTCTTCTGAAAAATGGCTTGATATGTGCGGTATGTTACCGAATATGGTACCAGGAATAGTGATGGTTGTAGGTCTTATTTTATTTTGGAATTCACCATATATGCCTATGTCCATTTACAATACACCTGTTATGGTTATCGTAACGTATGTTGTTCTTTTTTTACCTTATACAGTGCAGTATGTAAAATCATCGCTCGGACAAATTGATGACTCTCTTGTGCAGGCAGGAAGTATTTTTTCCGGGAATTATATTTATATTTTTAGGAAAATAATATTGCCTCTTATTATTCCTGGCATTCTCGCTGGATGGGCGATGACATTTACGATTTCAATACGAGAGTTAGTAGCATCGCTTCTCGTATTACCTCCATCAGTAGAAACGTCAGCAACGTTTATTTTTGCTCAATTTGAACAGGGGGAAGTATCTATAGGAATGGCGATGGCAGTTGTTTCTGTTGGACTTACAACACTATGCTTATTACTTCTGCAACATATGGAGCAAAAAAGAAAAGGGGTCGCATGATGAGGGTAGAAGTATGGGGAGGAGCAGGAGAGTACGGTCGTTCCTGCTATTTTGTAAAAAATAAAGAGACAAAAATCGTATTTGATTGTGGTATTAATCGATCGTATGAAGATAGTTATCCAAAAATAGAAAGAGAAGTCGTTCCATTTTTAGAGGCGGTATTTTTATCGCATATTCATGAAGATCATACGATGGGTTTACCTTTATTAGCGAAGTATGGATATAAGAAAAAAATTTGGACAACTCGTTATACAAAGGAACAACTTCCAGCTTATTTTGAAAAATGGAGAAACTACAATCTTTCGCAAGGGTGGAATGTACCTTATAACGATCAAAATGTAAAAGATTTAAACTATGTATGTATTGATGAGATTAGTAATCCAAATGAATGGATACAGATTACTCCTACATTGCGGTTTCAATGGGGGTATAGTGGGCATGTATTAGGAGCGGTTTGGTTTTTAGTGGATATGTGTAATACATACGTATTTTATTCTGGTGATTATTCCGCAGAATCTAATATACTACGAGCTAATTTACCTGAGAAGTTGCGAAGCAATATAAAAATTGCAATTGTAGATGCCGCTTACCACACTGATGATGTTTCGCAAAATGAAAGATTAGACGATCTATGTGCAGAAATTGAACGAGTTATGAAAAATAAAGGAGTAGCATTACTACCGCTGCCGCAACTTGGTAGGGCGCAAGATATAGTATTGTATTTATATGAACGATATAAAGAATTTCCGCTTATAGTAGATAAAGAAATTTTGGCTGGATTTGAAGAGATGTTCCTATATAAAGATTGGATAAAAAATAATGAAGAACTTCGATGGGTTATGGAGAGTTTAAAAAGAAACATAATCGTTATGGATCATGACATTAGTATACAAAATAGTTACGGAATAGTTGTAATGAGTGATGCGAATATGCAAACGAAACGCGCACAGTTATACTATGAACAACTTCGGCATGAAGAACGGAATACCATTATTTTTACAGGACATATTGCGAAAGAGAGTTTTGCAGAAAAAGTTATGAAAGAGCATGTAAGGAATACATGTAGGGTGAATCGAGTTCCGTATAAAGTTCATCAAAGTATGGGTGATGTTAAGGCAATGTTAAATATATTATTACCGGAACATACTTTGTTAGTGCACGCTCATAAAGAGGATACGGATCGATTACAACAAAAGCTAAGTACAGCAGGATATGAAAATATATATTCACTTGCAATGGAACGTATAGAAGTCATTTAAAATGTAAAGGGGATAGGTATATGAAAAAAGTATTTGTATTCGTAAGCATTTTCTTTTGTTGTTTCCTTTATAACGTGATGGAAGGGTTTGCTGCTAGTCCAATGAAACCTAGTTTTGAAGTGAAGTTATTATTAAAGCCAGAACAAGTATTAGGTTATAACAAAGAGATGAAGCAAGAGGTACTAGAACATTTCCAAGCTGGTACAAATGATGAAAGAATACAAGTGCAATTTTTAGATACGGCGAATAAAAGTTTAAGTAACGAAGGTTGGTTTGCGAGAATTCGAAAGAAAGAATTTAGTAAAGATTTTGAGCTAACATATAAAAAAAGATATCCTATTCAAAATGGTGTAATTCAAGATGCACTAGAAGTAGCTAAAAAAGAAGGATTTGATAGTAAAACTGATAGTTATGAGGCGGAAATAGATTGGGGATTTGGGAAGAAAACGTTAAGTATTTCAAATAAGAAAAGTTACAGTGCGAAAGGATATGGGGTACTTGATTTACCAAATGAACAAGCTTCTCAAAATATGTTAATAGAAAAGTTACCAGGGAAAATGAACAAATGGTTGTATACGAATTGGGGAGAAGAAATGTTAAGGGATTCTCACATTTACGGTCCTGTATTAATGAAACGATATACAGGTGAATTTGAAAATATAAAAACGAATATTGAAATTTGGCCATTAAGTAATACTGGGAAGATAGAAGATGACTTCGTAATAGAAGTGTCGTTTAAAACAAATGAGGAAAGTATTGCGACAAAACAAAGAGAATTATTAATGGCGAGTATAGAGAAAAAAGGATGGTTGTTACCGAAAGATAGTTTGAAGACAGAGCTTATTTTTCAGTAAATGAGAAAAAAGGAATCCATATTTCGTGGATTCCTTTTTCTAATATATGAGTATTAAGCTAAGTCAGCTGACACGAACATATCACTATTTTGAAGATTTTTAGAGCGTAAACTATAAGCAACTACCTTCTTTTTATGTTGTTTTACAACATCAACATGCTCTTCATGACTATAAATATAAAATGTAAAATCTTTTTTGCCACGTTTTGCATTAATAATTAAAGGAGTGCTCTCATTTTGTGGTGGTGCATAATAGCGATCTAAAAATAAACCTTCATTAAAATCATGAATGATTTGAGACTTTTTTTCGTCTTCTACGCTCTTCCCATTAATAGTAACAGTCACATTCTCTTCTTCAAGTTGTGGATGTGTTTCGTACTTGCTAATAATGGATTCAATAACAGAGTTAGGAAGGCTAGAAACGATAATTTTAAATGCCCCAAATACAACTAACAGTACAATAAACCAAGTCGTCATAGTATATCATCCCCTTTATTCTATTTAATAATATAACTCATATGGTAATAGTACATATGGTGAAGTTTTGTATAATTTGTGAAAAATATGCCATTTTTACGAACGAAATATTAGAAAAATCAATTTTGTTACAAAAAGTTGAAATCGAAGTATTTTAAAAGAAAAAGGTTTATAATAAAAATATAACTAATAACCACATTACTAATTATAAGGAAGTGTAACTATGAGTACTGTAGCAATCGTGTATGGTATTATTCTTTCTACAATTATTGTTTTATTTTTCGTTGGAGTTTCACGGTATATTCATAAATGGAAAGAAGGCGTTGCGAAATTAAATCACATTGAAGAAGAACTTAGTGATTTAATGTTACATCATGGTAAGTAAAAGAGTTATTATTTAACTAAACAATGTGAAGGATATCACAAAACATGTTTTCCTAATGAAAGCATGTTTTTTTATTATGTGCTGAATAGGCACATATCATCTATTTTTTCCATACGATACATCGTTAAGTACAAAATGTTAGGAGCGGAAAAGAGGGATGATATGAGTACGTCAGGTTATGTTCCAGATAATAAAAATTTAAAGAAAAGCTCAGGAACTCCAAACCTTTTCTTTGATTCAAGAAAAAATGTCTTTTTTAAAAGGGATGAGAAAAACGTTGCATATGAAGTTACTTCAACGCAGTTACCAGCAATGATTGGAGGAGCATTTGTTGATTTATTTATGACGAAGGGACATATGCGAGAACCGCATTGGCATCCGAATGCATGGGAATTAGATGTTGTTGTATCAGGAGAAGCAGTTACATCCATTTTAAATCCTGAAACGAATCAATTGCAAAATTATCATGTAAAAGCGGGGCAAACAGTCTTTATTCCAATGGGATGGTGGCATTGGATCACAGCCATAACAGAAGAAGTACAATTACATTTGTTCTTCAATAACGATCAGTTTGAAACAGCAGAAGGATCAGACATACTTAGATTAACACCACCAGAAGTATTTCAAGCTGCATACGGTGTAAGTGCAGAGAAATTAGAGAAGGACCTTTCGCCAATTAAGGAGTCGGTTGTAATTGGTCCACCTAACTCCAAACGGCTAAAAGAAGTTAAAGAAAGTGACGACTCAAATATAGTCGTTACGTTAAATGGACAAATAACTTCATGTGAAATAGAGTAACTCTTTCTTTTTTAGGAAGAGTTATTCTGTTTTGTATAATTTTGTAATTAAATTCGTTATAATAATTATATAGAAGGGAATGTATCTGGCATTAACGGGCAGTAAAACTCCCACCTTAAAAGTCGGCTGGAGCGAAGATGTTAGGTGAGAGTCGGGCTGCCCGTAAACGCCGATTGGTTTAACTAATAATCAGTGGGGGATGAAGAACCCCACTGATTATAGTTTCACTTTATTAGAGGGGGTATATTGTGAACATATTTAAGATTATAGGAATTGTTGCAGGAGTGATTCTAGTAGCTGTTATAGCTTTCTTTGTCATTATGAAGTACTATTTGTCAAAAGAAGATCCTGATTACGTATTAAAGTACATAAAAGAACATAAAGACGATGAAACATGTTCATTATTTATTAAAAGAAATGGAGAAGTATTAACTTCTATAAATGCAAATAAAAAATTACCATTGGCGAGTACGGCGAAAATCGTAATAGCAGTTGAATTTGCTAAGCAAGTATCAGAAGGGAAAATAAGTCGAGATGAACAAATTTCATTGCAGGAGCTAGAAAAATATTACGTTAAAAACACTGATGGTGGAGCGCATCCTAACTGGTTAGAAGATGCTAAAGCGAGAGAGTTAGTGAAAAATGGACAAATCGCTTTGGAAGAAGTCGCTAAAGGGATGATTCATTATAGTTCGAATGCAAATACAACATATTTGTTAGAAAAGCTTGGAATAGAAAGAGTAAATGAAAGTATAAAAGAGTTAGAGCTTACTAGTCATGACAAGTTCTCTTCGTATACTGCTTCACTATATATGAGAGGGTATGTAGAAAAAGAGCTTCATGAGCCAGAAAATCAATCTTTAGAAACGATACGTAACATGTCAAAGGATGAGTATAATAAACATGTGTTACAAATACATGAATGGATGAAAGATGAAGAAGAATGGAAAAAACGGGATATCCCATTAAAGGTAGATATGGAATTTCAGCGAATTTGGTCAGATCGATTAGTGGGTGCAAACGCTAAAGATTATATGAGTATAATGGGGAAAATAAATAGTAGAAATTATTTTCCAAAATCAATGCAAGATGAAATTGAGAATGTTTTTAACGGAACAGTTAAAAATAGTAAGTTTGAATATGCTGGACAAAAGGGTGGTTCTACCGCATTCGTATTGACAAAAAGTTTGTATACTACGGATAAAAACGGCAATAAGGTGGAAGTTGTAATTATGTTTAACGATATAGATGATCAAGTTGCATATCAAAAACTTAGAAATAACATAGATTATTTTATTCAAGATTTTATAACAAGTAAGGAATTTAGAAATAAATTATAATGAAATAATTTTATTATGTAAACAAAAGAGTGCTTTTTAAAAAGCACTCTTTTCTATAAATGATACAGGATTTTCTAATTATGCCATTGAATATAGATTGAAAATAAGAAAGGAAGTTGAAAAATGACGACAATATATTTCGTTCGCCATGCCCACTCAACATATACAAAAGAAGAACGTGAACGGCCTTTATCTGAAAAGGGACACTGTGATGCAGAAAATGTAACACGCTTATTTAAAAGATGGACATATTGATGTTGTGATCTCTAGCCCGTACAAAAGAGCAATTCAAACTGTACAAGGAATTGCGAATACATATAATGTATCGATACAAATAGAAGAAGATTTACGGGAAAGGTTATTAAGTTCAGAGCCACTAGAAGATTTTAATGATGCCATTGAGAATGTGTGGGAAGATTGGACTTTTGCATATGAAGGCGGAGAATCAAATGATGTAGCACAAGAGCGTGCTATATTATGCATGCAAAATATATTGGAAAAATATAAAGGGAAGAATATTGTAATAGGTACTCATAGGAATATTATGGTGTTACTTATGAATTATTTTGATTCGAAATATGATTTTCAGTTTTGGAAAACAATTCAAATGCCTGACGTGTACAAATTAACTTTTGATAATAATCGTTTCATTTCTGCTGAAAGAATAGAGGAAGCAGGTCATCGGATAAATATTTTGTAAAAGTTTATCAAAAAAAGAGGAAAGAGAGAAGTTATTGTAGAAGTATGACTTTGTAACATAAAAAATATATGTTAAAGGAGGCTGTTTACATGTTTGAGAAAGAGAAAGAAGGGCTTATTGAAGTTCACAACGTATATGAAATTGCACCAGCAGATGGAACAATTATTGGTATGGCAACGGAAGAAGAAATGGAAATTGCTGCTGAGCTAGAGTTACAGTACTGTGCCCATTCTCGTTTGTTAGAAGCAAATATTCAGTTAGACGGTTCCTCCTATAAAGAGTTACTTCAGGAGTTCCAGGAGTATGAAAGAAAATCGATGAACTTTTGGCGAGCATTACATAAACGTTTAGCTGTGCCATGGGCATGGGTACTACGTATTGATGTTGCGAATGGTCCTATATATGTAAGCAATGGGTATTCGTATTACGAAGAAATTGATGATGAAGAAGATTATGAATAGATAAGTAAGGAAGCAGCTTTAGTTGCTTCCTTTTTTTGTGTGTAATGAGTGAATAGCTTCAATGATAATATCTGGTCGATCATTTTCTATTCCGTGACTAGCATGTTCAGCTAGAATATATTGACTGTTTATAGAGAGGTGAAATTGTTCACGAATTAGTTTTTGCCACGTCGATTCAAGTTGTGTTGCTTCCTCTTTTGGCATGCCGCCCTCAATCATTTGAGTAATAGAATAATGAGGATCTCTACCGATAACGATTAATGGTATTTCTAATATTATATCTAGCTCTTTTATTGAACGAGCACAGTTTTTCCACTTGGATAGTTCAGAAACCGTCGCTTTATATAATGAGGGTGATGTGGAGAATTCTATATAATGTTTTGGTTTGTTGACGAGCATAGGTTTTTGTTCATTATAAAGTGTGTCGACATCCATTTTGGAGTACGTATTATATTTTTGAAGCCACATATCATCAGAATCAGTTTGATCAGAAATCGGTAAATGAAGTTCGTCTAATAGGTGTAAGTTCATGGAAGTAGAATCAACTAAAAGAAGTGCTTGTAGCCTATCTTCATGTAACATCGTAAAATGTTGTGCACATAATCCTCCATAGGAATGACCGATTAGAATGATTGGCTCATGAATATATAGTTTGTCTAGTAACATATGTAGTTCTTTTGCTACTTGTATCGTAGTACGCGGATACATTCCCAACTCACTTTTTCCGTAACCTGGGCGATGGTATGAAACGACTGTAAAGTGCTCGGAAAGCTTTTTCATAATGGGAAGCCAATCATAAAAGGAGCAAGTCATTCCAGTTTGAATGACTATAGTTTGTTTACTACTTCCTTTTATATATACTTCTATATTTTGTCCCAATATCTCTACAAATTTATGAATAATAATTCCTCCTAAGTTTGAAATAATTTTTGGCAAGCAAAAACGATACACCAAGCACCTATACCGAGTAGGACAGATGTACTAAGTGCAAATGAATTTTTTAAACTAATATAGACGATAAATAGTAGTAGTGCTGATGCAGGAAATCCATATAATACACCTAAAGCAAATTGACTCAATTCTTGTTTGTTACCACCTTCGAAAGAAATCCAAAATAGACTAAGTAAACTTACAAGAGGAAGGGCAGCGATAAAGCCGCCTATCGTACTATAATGTTTAGCGACTTCAGTAATGATACCGATAATAAGTGCCGAAACGATAACTTTAACGAGGAAATGCATATTTTGCCTCCTTCGCTAATAAAGAAAAGGCTTTTTCAATTAATTGTTGTTCTTCTTTTGATAACTGTGATTCTAATATTTTTATCTTTTCTTTATCTAGTAAAGTATGCTTTTCTAATACTTCCATTCCTTCGGTTGTTAATGTAAGATTTACGACCCTTTCATCTTGTTTATTTCTCTCTTTAAGGAGGAAATCCTTTTGAATAAGGCGCTTTACGTGTTCAGATGCTGTGTTATGAGAGAGACTAAGCTCAGAAGCAACTTTTCCAATTGTTATATTTTTCTCACGGGAAACGATTTGTAAAATACGAATTGCCTGGTGGGAAAGGTTGTCCTCATATTCACATCGTAAGTGATAATAAATGCTCTCCCAATGTTGATTGATGTCTTTCATAATAATAAATCCCCCTATTTTTATATCGTATAATAAGATATATTCGTTAATGCAGAAATAAAATCCTTTTATTTGGATAAAAAATATTGAAAAAGTTTATTTTTATTGAAATATAAGGTAATCTATGTGTAAAGGTATACATTTAGCAAGAGAGAGGATGATAGCTGTGAATACATTTAAATGGATTAGTCATGAACAGATGTATGTAGATGAAATACATGTTGAAAAATGTGGTCCTCTTTCAGTCGGCGTATACGGTGGAAACCAAGAAAGTGATGCATATGAAAGAGGAGATGCGGTGCTTGCTTGGTGGGATCCTGAATTACAATTTGAATTTGTTATGATTTTTGATACACATCATAAAACGAAAAATATCCATTATATAATAGAAGCAATTTCAGAAAGAAAAGAGAAACTAAAAGAATTATTTTCATACCCAATACATTTAGCTTTTCATCATACACATATGTACTTATTAGCGTTATTCACAGATGAGTTATTTATTGAAAAATGTGATCAAAATGATGAAGAACTTGCATGTTTAATTTGTTTGCGAAAAGGCGAGTTCTTATATTGGCTATCAGTTGGTGATTGTTTCGCATACTTATTCCATTCTGAGCAAACGAAGAATGGAAAAGGACGATTAAATAAACGGAAGAATTACGAATATATTGGCAGGAAAAATATTTTCGCAGCAAATACACCTTGTTTTACTTCAGGTGTGAGGGGATTAGAAAAAGGTACGAATCACATTGTAATGGCAACGGACGGTATTTTAGAGTGTGATAAACGAAGGTTTGATGATGATCAATCTTTAGTAGAAATATTACACGACGGAAATAGCTTACAAATTGAGCCGGTATTAACAAATGTACTGCAGTGGAAAGGTAGAGATTGTGCCACGATTATCGGATGGTCTATCGATACTGAAAATAAACAATGCGCTAATTAATAACAAAAAGGAGTTCAAGGTTTGTTGTCCTTGAACTCCTTTTTGTTAAGCAATATGAATATGATACGTTTTCAACCATTCATTTACTTGTAGCATATACTCCATAGCACTCCTCGCTTCAAAAGTGTTAATCTCTTTATTACTTTGATCAGCAATTGAAAGTAGAATGGAATGGTTAATGAGTGAGAAAATAGGATTGTTTTTATTACTACACATATCAAGTGTTAAATTACGAATTGTTTGTAAGTAGTGTGGGTCTTGTGAAGTTGGATAAGCGCTTTTTCTTCTATTTCGTATATCGTCAGGTAAAGCTGGTTTTAGTGCTCTACGTAAAATGCCTTTTTCAATATTATCAATACTTTTTATGTTGAAAGGAACGTTCCATAAATATTCAACTAATCTATAATCGCAAAACGGTACACGAACTTCAAATCCTACAGCCATACTCATACGGTCTTTACGATCAAGTAAGAACGGGAGAAATCTCGTTAAAAATAAATAAAACATTTGGCGTTGTTTCGCGGATTTTTTACTTTCCCCTTTAAGAGTAGGTACTTCAAGAACAGCTTCATGGAATCGTGTATGAATATAATGCTCAGGATTACATTGCTTTGATACGTCGTTTAATAATAGAGAAGATGTGTTTTTCCAGTTTGTTAACCATGGAAACTTATCTACATATAATAGTTCTTCTTGATGAAACCAAGGATACCCACCGAATACTTCATCGGCAGATTCCCCGGATAAAGCTACAGTTGCATCTTTTTTCATTTCGCAAAATAGTAAATATAGTGAAGTTTCCATTTCGCCTGCACTTGGTAAGTCTTTCGCATGAAGGGGAACGAATAAGTGATTTGCTAATTCTTCAGCATTCACAATAATGTCATGATGCGACGTCCCTACATGTTCAGAAACACGTTTTACCCAAGGAGCATCTAGACCAGTTCGAGCAAATGTCAGTTCGAAATCTTTCGCGCTATTTAAAAAGTCGATTGAATATGTGTGAAGTGTTTTGTGTTCCTCTGCAAATTCTTTCCCCGCAAGTGCAGTAATACCACTAGAATCTAATCCGCCTGATAACATACAAACGAGTGGAACATCGGCAATTAATTGTCTTTTTACTGTATCTTGTAAAATAGATAAAATATGAGAAGATGTATCTTCTATAGAGTCTGTATGGATCTTACTTTCTAAGTTCCAATACTTCGTAACTACTTTTTTATCACGTGTAAATGTTATAGAATGTCCAGCACGTACTTCTTGAATATGCTTAAACACACCACATCCTGGAGTTCGAAATAACCCTAATCCAAATATTTCATTTATTCCATCCGCATCAATTTCAGCAGGGACAGATGGATGCGCTAATAATGCTTTAATTTCAGAACCGAAAATAATACTGTCATTTCTTTCTGTATAAAAAAGTGGTTTTACACCTAAATGATCGCGTGCTAAAAATAATTGTTGTTTCTGATCATCCCATAAGGCGAAAGCGAAAATTCCATTTAAATGTTGTACGCAGTCTTCTTTCCATTCTAAATAAGCATGTAGTAACACTTCTGTATCTGAATGAGTTTCAAATGCATGTCCACATTTTTGAAGTTGCTCTCTCAGCTCACGGAAATTATAAATTTCTCCATTATAAGTAAGAGCATACGTATAATCACCAGCACGGAATGTTTTTGGTTGTGTCCCGCCTTCTGGATCAATTACAATTAATCGCCGGTGTGCAAAAGCCGCTCTAGGTGAAAACCAAAATCCTTCAGCATCCGGACCACGATGCTCAATGCTATTCGCCATCTTTTCTAAAACAACATGTTCATTGGAAAGGTCCTTCTTCCAATCTACCCAGCCTGTAATTCCACACATACACATCTCATCTCCTAATTTAAAATAATTAAAAGTAGATTAACAAAATAAAATGTACACTAAGTTAAAGAATGACTACATAAATAGTGTACTACATGAATTAAACTGTAGACTTGAGAAAATTTTCTTCAAATGCAAAGTTATATGAGACAATGGCTGAGGAAAAGTATTCCATTACATAAAAAAATAATAAAAAAGATGAGAGAAAACATTTTTCAGGACGTTATATAGGGTGTAAAAGCTTTTACAAAAAAATAAGGGGAATCGCTACATGAAATCAAATGAGAAAAATTTTATAAAAAGATTACAGCGGCAAAAAGAAGATGCCTTAGAATTTGTTGTTGATACATACTTACCACTCATAAAGGGGATCACGCATAAAGTTCTTCTTCCAGTTCAAAATGATGGATTGATGGAGGAATGCATAAATGATATATTTCTTTCCATTTGGAATAACGCAAATAAATTTCATGGAGAGCCGAGTGACTTTAAAAAATGGATTGCGGCAATTGCAAAGTTTAAAGCAATTGATTATTACCGAAAAGCGAATAAAAAAGTAGAAATCATTTCAGATGAGTTTCATATTAGTACCAAAAAATCGGCAGAAGACGAATTAATCGTTATGGAAGATAGGGAAGAATTATTGAATCTTATTAATCAATTGGAACCGTTAGATCAAAAAGTATTCATTATGAAATATCTTCTCGGTATGAAGACAGAAGAAATAGGAGACAAGTTAGGGTTAACTCGGGCAGCGATCGATAATCGCGTGTACCGTGGGAAAAAGAAACTACAACAAAATGCTACGAATATTAGTTTTGGAGGTAGTGCAATATGAAAGATATTTATGAACTATTAAATGATATTGATATAGATGAAAAAGAACTTGAGGAAATTGGGACTTCTGAAATTGAAAAAGAAAAAGTGAAGCGTAACTTAAAACAGTCGATACGTACGAAGAAAAAGATGAAAAGTTGGAAAAAAGGTGTTGCTGCAGCATCTATTTTAGTCGGCGTATCGGTTGCCATGCTTGGCATCGGATTTCCTACATACGCTGGAGGACTACCAATAGTAGGGGACATATTCCGATTTTTAGATAATGGTAGAACAGGGTTATATGAAAATTATAAAGCTGACGTAGAGAAGACGGCGGAGCTTCATAATAATTATAAACAATACGCTATAGTACTAAATATGATAAAAGAAAGCAATGGAATTAAGATAACGGTAAATGATGCGATTTTCGATGGGAAGACAGTATCAATAAACTACTCTATAGAAAGTAACAGAGATTTAGGCAAAAATCCAAGTACATTGGATTTTTTAACTATTAAAGGAGCAGGTGCCCAATCAGGAAGCAATGAAATTACTAAAGTCGCTGATAGAAAATATACAGGTTTAATAAAAACAAGCAGCGATCTAGTTAGTAGTAAAGAAACTACAGTGAACATTGAATGGAGTATAAAAAGTATAGACATTTTAGAAACAGAAGAAACGATAAAAGGGGATTGGAATTTTAATATTAATCTAAGAGGAATAGAAAATAAAGAGCAATTGATTAGAGGTAGTACAGAAAAAGATGGTGTAAAAGTAAATATGGAGAGAATGGAAATAACACCAATGTCGTTTATTTTATACTACAATCAAGAAGTATCTCAAGAAATAAGGGGTGTATGGGATGGAGTGGATATCGATTTAGAAGTGAGGGATGATTTAGGTAATCAGTATTCTGGGGAAGGAAATGGAGGCTCAGGTGAGGATTCTTATAATTTTAATTGGAGTAAAACATTCCAACAACTCAATGAGAATGCAACCAAGCTAATAATAACGCCTCACGTTAATTTAAGAATTCACACTCCTGAAAATTATGGTTCGGTAACAATAGTTGGAGGACAAGTAAAGGAGAGTTTCGTGTCTCGAAAACTGGGAGGCAATAAGGGTATTGTGTTAGATGATATTGTAATTGATTTAAAGAAATAAAAGAGAGACTGCCTAAAAACATTAGGCAGTCTCTTTTTCGTTAAAAACTAGTTATGAGTAAAGCATGCGGATGCTGCGTTTTATACTCATCTTTCCACGGAATGTTTAGTTGTTCCCACGATTCGCCGCTATCATTGGATTGAAAGACGCCATTGTTATTTAAAGTGTAAAACGTATGTGGTTCTGCTGGATTTGTCGCAAACATCGAAATGACTGTACCGATTGCAGACGGTAGTCCTTGCTGTACTTGCTCAAAAGGAGTATCTTTCGTTTTTCGATATATATAAGATTCATAAGGAATACGGTGATGAGCGAGATCGGCACTTGGCGCAGCAGAAACGAGAACAGTATCGCAATCAGCTGGATCGATAGCCATGCTGTATAAATAATGATGCTCAAGTCCTTCACTACATGAGATCCAGCTGTTTCCACTGTTATAACTTTCAAGATAGGCACGATCAGGTCCGCCCATAAATCCGTCACCACATGATGCATAAAGGCGATTGGGGGCTTCGGGGTGCATGAGTAATTGATGGGCGTCGATAGGAGCACCGAATTTTTTATCAATCCATGTATGCCCTTTATCGTTACTTTGAATAACAGCACCAGCTTCGATTGAAACGTGAATTGTATTTGGATTGTTTGGATCAACTGTGATCCAGCGTACGTGATGGGTAAAAGGTCTAGGCGGGAAAGCCCACGTATAAGAAGATAATAATGATTTCATATTTTTAAGTTCCGTCCACGTTTCACCACCGTTTTCTGAACGGAATAAAGCGCTCGGTTCAGTCCCTACATAAACGACTCCATATTCGTTAACTTGTTCATTAGGGCTTATCGTTATAGAAGTGATAGAGGAGTGTAAAATACCATCTTCTTTAGGGAAATCAAAGTAGCGATAGGAATCCCCAATTGGTCTCCACGAATCTCCGCCATCGTCGCTTAACCATAAACCTCGTCCAAATGTTCCGCAATATATACGATTTTGTTGGAACGGATCAACGGCAATACAGGTAGGTTGCATATTTTGCAAGTGACAAGTCGTTTCGTAGTTACCATCTTGTTCTTTCACTACAACAAGTTCACGCTCCATACAGAGAAATAAACGTTTCATTTTCGTAACCTCCTTAAAATTTCTTTCAATAGTAAACAATATGAAAATAAAAAAGAAGTAGTCTTGTTTTTATTTGAGAAAAAGGGATTGTTTAAAAAGTAGCGAAGTGTGTATACAGAGGAAGCGGGGTTTACGGGCGGTCAATTCGGGATAAAGATGGGGAGTTTGTTTCATACTAACATACAGATATGGCACTTAAAGGAGTATAAGTATGGGACATTCACATGATCACGGGCATTCTAAAAATAAAAAGGCGTTACTACTTGCATTCTTACTAACAACAAGCTTTATGGTTGCTGAAGTTATTGGCGGATTTGTAACAAATAGTTTAGCACTATTATCTGACGCGGGGCATATGTTAAGTGATGCAGTATCCTTGGCTTTAAGTTTACTTGCGTTTAAGCTTGGAGAAAAAGCAGCGACGACTGCAAAAACATACGGGTATAAGCGCGTCGAAATGTTAGCGGCATTATGTAACGGTGTCGTTCTTATCGTCATTTCTATATACATTTTTATTGAAGCAATTCGTCGTTTTAAAGAACCAGTTGAGATTGCTAGTAATGGGATGCTCATTATTGCTGTACTTGGTTTGCTTATTAATATTTTATCAGCTTGGATATTAATGAGAGGCGGAGATGTGAAAGGTAATTTGAACTTAAGAAGTGCTTTCTTACACGTACTAGGTGATCTATTAGGGTCAGTTGGAGCGATTATTGCTGCGTTACTTATTAAATTTTTCGGATGGAATGTTGCAGACGCAATTGCTAGTATTCTTGTGTCTATTTTAGTCGTTATTAGTGGGTGGCGTGTAACACGTGATACAGTCCATATATTAATGGAAGGTGCACCGCAGCACATAGATATGGATGAGGTGAAAAATACATTATTAACGATTGCGATTGTAAAAGAAGTTCATGATTTGCACATATGGTCTGTCACATCGGATTTTCAAGTATTAACTTGCCACCTAATTATAAAAGGTAATGAAACGCAAAGTGTATTAAAAGAGGCTACGGATGTATTAAAGGAGAAGTTTCATGTAGAACATGTCACCATCCAAGTAGAAATGGAAGGTGAGTTTTATCATAGCGAGACAACTTGCAAAGTATGAAAGAAAAAGGATCAGAAAAAGTGTCATAACATTTTTCGCAGGGCATACATATATATAATGTGGCCACAAATACTTTGTAAGGTAAATATTTCATAAGATTACTTTACTTATTAAGAATCATCTTTTATAATCAAAAGTGGTAATTGATAAAGATTATCATTTTCAATGATCGTAGAAAGGAGTTTTTTAAAAGATGAGTAGTCAACTCCGTTTTGCTGTTGAAAATCGTAAGAGGCATTTAATTGATGAGTTAATTGGAGCAGGGGTGTTTAAGATTCGCGACAGACAATTATACGAGCTATCTTTAGAGGAATTGGAAAAAGAGTACGAAGATATTGAAGATTACGCGAATATTCAGGCATAGCATATAGATTAGTAAAGAGGGAGCTGGTTACATTTTTGTGTAACCAGCTTTCTTATTCTTTCATAGAAATCATTTTTTGTATTTCTTTCATGGGACGGAGCCAGTTTTGAGCCATCATTTGTTCCATTTGTTTTTCGTCCTGCTTTTGAAGTGCTTGAATGATAGAGTGATGTTCTTTAATAGATTGACTTGCAGGTACAAAGTTTTGGAAAAACAAATATTCAAGTCGTAAAACGTGAAGCTGCATATTTTCTAGAAAAGGTTCAATATATCGGTTTTTAGCAATAGAAGTAATTGTATTGTGAAATTGTATATCTAGTTTTAAAGCTTTTTTTGAATCTTTTTCATGTATAGATTGTTGAAAAGTATCATTTATCTCGGAAAGTAGTTTAATATCAGCATCTGTAACTTTTTGAAGTGCTTGTTTTCCTATAATTGAGTGAAGACCGGCCAGCGTCTCATAAATGATAGATACGTCTTCTAATTTAATAGGAGCAATTTTCGTTTTTTGACCGGGAATCATTTCTACTAGCCCAGAAAGCTCTAAAATTTGTAAAGCTTCTCTAACTGGTGTTCTGCTTACACCTAGTGCTTCCGCCAATTCCCCATCATTAATTTTTTCATCTGGTTGTAATACACCTTCTATAATCCAATCTTGTAGTTGGGTTAAAACGAGTGACTTTGCGGAAACTCTTCCAGGTTTTTTATAATTTTGAGGGACAGGCATAAATAATTCAATCCTTTCATTGTATGTTTTGTTTTTTTCTACTCATAAGTTTTAGCTTCGGTTTTCCTTCATCCGGCTTTTGGCTTAATATAAGCACCATTACAATGACACAAAAAGCACCTAATAACTGAAAAGATTGAAACGGTACGTGCAAAATAAGTACGGAAGAAATAATAGCTGCGAGCGGCTCTGTACAACCAAATAACGTTGTTTCTTTCGGCGTAAGGTATCTTATACTATCTAAGTACAAATAAAATGCTATGAGTGTCCCGAAAATGACTACAAATGTAATGAGCGGGAGGGTACTTAGTTTTACATACTTTATAGTGGATAATAAAATGAATTCGTTTGTGGAAACAAAGTGTAAAATCGTTACACCAATACCCCCAATAATCATACCCCAGCCAACGATAACAGATGAAGACCACTTTTCTAACAATTTTTTTGAATACAAACTATAAAATGCAAGAGATAGTCCAGATAAAATGCCCCAAATGATAGCTGGTGTAGATACAGCTAAGTTATACATAGACCCGTTTGTTAATAAGAGAAAAGTCCCTACTAATGAGAGTGTAATTGAAATATAATCAATTTTTGATGGACGAACGTTCCATTTGAAAAGTAAGTATACAGTGATAAATATAGGGGCTAAATATTGTAACAAAGTTGCAACAGCAGCGTTTCCTTCTTTAATAGAGGCGAAGTACGTATACTGTACAGCAAGCATGCCGAAAAGACCGAACAAAATCATTTTACTAGCGTCGGATTTTTGCTTCCAGATGGCAAAAATCTCTTTTTTTCTCGTTCCGAATGATGAAATAATGAGTAGAATAACCCCAGATATAAGCAAACGGATCGTAACTAACCATTCGGTTGAAACATTTTCATATTGAAAAAGTTGTTGCGCAGCTGTTCCGGACAAGCCCCATAAACAAGCACCGATTATGACCATTATAATTCCTTTTAATCGATTTGGATCCATAAGACATATAATCCTCCTTCCAAAAATATATATTGGATACAATATGCAATATATCACAAAAAAGAGCATCAATAAACTGAAACTTCTAATTAAATGAAAAGTTATTAATAATGGAGACGAATTTTTTTTGTACGTGGTAAAATATTGTAGAGAGGGTGGTATTGAAATGCTAGCAGGATTTTTGGTTTGTTTATTTGTTGGATTACTTATCATTTTTTTAGGGTATCAAATACATGTGAAAAAGAGATTGTTTTTGTTGGCAGGATATCAAGAAGAAACGTTTGTTGGAGATAAAAATAAATTAGCGAAGCTTTCAGGAGTATTTTCCTATATAGTCGGAGTTGCTACTATACTATTACCGTTTGGCTTAGAAAAAATAGGTGATGTAGTTGGTGTCGTATATGCTACCTTAATTGTTTTCGGTACAATGGTGTTTCTTATGAAAGCAAATATGTTAAATAAGAGTACTACAAAGTGAAAAAAGGCTCCATGCTACGGAAGCCTTTTTTCACTTTGTTATGAAGTATAAGTAAAAGCTGGAATAGGATCAACAAAGCTATTCCAATCTTGTTTCATTTCTTTTTCTGTTAATAGACAACTATCTAATGATTGTTCAATTAAAGAACGATCCATGTCAATTCCGATAAATACGAGTTCAGTTATTCGATCTCCATATTGTTCATCCCAGTTTTTCAATACTTCTGGTTCTTCTGTAATGATTTGATTTTTTTCAGCCTCAGGTAATGCCGCTATCCATTCACCAGCACCTTGAATTGTAATAGAGGAACCAGCTTGTGATAGAAGCCCTATCATAGTATTACGAGAGGCGAGCCAGAAAAATCCTTTCGCTCTTACAACATCTAATGGCCATTTTTCTAGCCAATTCATAAGGCGTTCAGGATGAAAAGGATATTTACGACGGTACACAAAGGAATGAATACCGTATTCTTCCGTTTCAGGTGTATGATGGTCACTATTTAATTCTTGCATCCAGCCAGCCGATTGACTGGCCTCTTCATAATTAAATGAATTTGTGTTTAAAACTTCTTGCAATGGTACTTTGCTAAATGAAGATTCAATAACCTTGGCGCTAGGATTTAATTTCTTTAGTAAATGATGGAGTTCTATCACATCTTCTTTTTCTAGTAGGTCTATCTTATTAAGAATAATTATATTTGCAAACTCAATTTGATCTATTAATAAATCAATAACTTCCCGAGTATCAGTTTCATCGATTGCCTGTTTTCGGTCTAGCAAACTTTCTCCATCTGCAAAATCATCCCAAAATCTATGTGCATCTACAACTGTAACCATCGTATCGAGGTGACAATTTTTCGTTAAATCAATGTTAAGAACTTCATCTGTATAAGTAAAGGTTTGGGCAACTGGAATAGGCTCACTTATACCAGAAGATTCAATAACTATATAGTCAATATCACCATTTTCAACAAGACGATTCACTTCTATCATTAAATCTTCTCGTAGTGTACAACAAATACAACCATTTTGAATTTCTACTAGTTTTTCCTCTGTGCGTGAAAAACCACCTTTTTTTATAAGGGACGCATCAATGTTTACTTCGCTCATATCATTAACGATAACAGCTACTTTTAAGTTGTTCTTATTAGTCAAAATGTGATGTAGTAAGGTAGTTTTTCCAGATCCTAAAAAACCACTTAATACAGTGATAGGCACTTTTTTCATGAAATAATCTCTCCTTCAAATCGTAATCATTACGTTTTATAATAAATGATGGGAAAGGAAAAATCAATAATAAATCATAATGATTACGATTTAAGGTTGGAATATACCATAAAAATTGTGCTGTATTAGGAATCATTTTGACAATCATCCGGCTTAAAGTGAAGGCGAGACAATGAATCTTTAATTGAATTTCAAAAGAATAAATTCTGCATATTTTTATGAAATATAATCATAATCGCAATAAAAAAAAAATAAAGATAAGAGTAATTTGGTTTGTTAAAAATATGTGTATAAGGAGATATGCAATGAACTGGGTTACTCATAAACCATCGTTTGACTTTGAAAAATTTAGTCCTATTATTCGGTCACAATCTGCGTGGAGTGGGCATTTAAATTTCGCATATGACTTAGTACGATTTGAAAAACCAGCAACTTTAGTTGAGTTAGGCACACATCTAGGTGCTTCCTTCTTCAGTTTTTGTCAGGGAGTAAAAGATGGTGGGTTAACTACAAAATGTTTTGCTGTAGATACTTGGGCTGGAGATGGGCATACAGGTCCATATGGAGAAGGGGTTTTTCAAATAGTAGAAAAAGTTGTGAGCGCTAACTACCTTAATATAGGAAAATTAATTCGGTCTACTTTTGATGATGCTATAGATCAGTTTCAAGATGAAACGATAAATCTTTTGCATATTGATGGCTATCATACGTATGAAGCTGTTTCTCATGATTATAAAATGTGGTTACCTAAAGTCGCCAAAAACGGTATTGTATTATTTCATGATATTGAAGTGAGAAGTGGTGATTTTGGCGTGTATAAGTTTTGGGATGAGATCAAGGCGAAGCACCCTCATTTTCAGTTTGGACATTCATACGGACTCGGAGTATTATTTCCAAAAGGGTGTAGTGATAAGTTTTCGGAGATACTTAAAAATAAAGAAGAAATACAAAATTTGTATAAATAAAAGTGGAGCATGCATCATTTTAATGATGTGTGCTTTTTTTGGGGAGAAAAATGGTAGTCCTTAAAAGGTGAAGATAATAGTAAAAAATCTTATTGTGGCAAATATTAAAAAAGTTATTCTTAGATTATTCTATCTAAATAAAAATGTAACATTTTTTATATTTTCCATTGCGAAAAGTAACATCTACTTTTACAATAGAAAAGGTGTCCAATATATTATACTGGAAAAATAAATCGAAATAATATGAAAATTTTGTTTTGTCTTCGCTAATTGTATACTACATACATGTAAGACGACATACATCATGTTATCGACTTGTAAGGAGAGAAAAAAATGAAAAGTGTAAGATTACCATCGATACCAGAAATTATCGTTCTTTTAATGCTATTTCTTGCTGTCGTCTTTTCCTTCCAAACGATTTTTGATCTCCCAATTCAATTAGCGCTGTTTATTTCATGGTTTTTAGTTATTGCGCTTGGATTAAGGTTAGGATTTCGTTATCAAGAATTGCAAGATGCAATTACAAAAGGAATTTCTAATGGATTAGAAGCTATTCTTATTTTAGTTGCAGTAGGGGCTTTAATTGGAACATGGATTGCTGGTGGGGTTGTACCAACATTAATTTATTATGGATTAGAATTTATCCACCCAAGCATATTCTTACTGGCAACTTTAATTATTTGTTCTATAACTTCTATTGCGACCGGAACATCATGGGGAACAGTTGGAACAGCTGGTATAGCTATGATGGCGATTGGTGAAGGGCTTGGATTACCACTTCCGCTTGTTGCTGGTGCAGTTCTTTCAGGAGCTTATTTCGGAGATAAATTATCACCACTTTCTGATAGTACAGTTCTTGCAGCTTCTATGGCAAAAGTAGATGTTATTGCTCACGTTCGAGCTATGCTTGTATTAGACGTTCCGGCGTATATTATTACTAGTATTATGTTTACTGTAGCTGGCTGGATGTACGGCGGGGATAATGTAGATTTGAACCGAGTAGAGTTTTTAAAAGAAGCTTTATTAAAGCAATTTGATATTAAAATATGGATGCTTGTTCCAGCGGTCATTGTTATCGTTCTATTAGCAATGAAGAAACCGTCGATGCCAACAATTGCAATGGGAGCTTTAATCGGTGCAATTTGGGCAACTCTTTTCCAAGGGATGAACTTTGGAGAGGCAATTGGAACAGCTTATAATGGATTCTCAATTCAATCTGGTGTTGAGTTTGTCGATAAGTTATTAAACCGTGGTGGAATTAACGGTATGCTTGGCTCAGTAGCCGTTATTATATTTGGCTTAGGTTTTGGTGGATTACTTGAAAAGCTAGGTGTTCTTAAAGTAATCGTATCGAAATTTGAGAAGAAATTAAATTCTGCAGGTAATGTAACGTTGTCTACATTAATCGTTGCATTTTTAGCGAACGTATTTGGTTGTGCGATGTACGTATCACTTATTTTAACGCCGAAAATTATGGAAGATAGCTATGATAAACTAAAAATAGACCGTCGTGTATTAGCACGTAACTCAGAAGTAGGTGGAACGTTAACTTCAGGTATGGTTCCATGGTCGGATAATGGTATTTTTATGGCTGGTATTTTAGGTGTAGCAACGTTATCATATATTCCATTTATGTGGTTAAGTTTTGTATCGTTAATTTTAGCAGTTATTTACGGATATACAGGCAAGTTCATTTGGTATGTAGATGATGCGGATAAAGGAAAGCAAGCATCATAAATAAAAAATCACCTTCTACACATTGTAGAAGGTGATTTTTTATTTTGTATTTTGAGCTATTGAGGTTATTTCATGCTCATATTTAGTGATTTTTTGTTGTATCTTTTTTAAGTTCTTTTCAGTATCTTGAATGTGCTGTAAAACATTTATCTTTTGTTGTTTCATTAATTCTAATCGTTGAAGGATAGTAGATTCTCCATCCATGGACCAGTCAATAAATTGTTTTATTTTTTGAATAGGCATACCAGTTTCTTTTAAACATAAAATCATCTCTAAATATTTGAGTGCTTCTTCGTTAAAAACTCGATCTCCTTTTTCATTTCTTTGAAGAAAAGGGAACAGTCCTTGTCGATCGTAATAATGTATTTGAGAAATAGTTAAGTGGTGCATTTTGGCGACTTGACCAATTGTATAATACATGTGATTCATCCTCTTGTTACCAGGGTATAATTCCGTTTTTATTTAATATTTTACCATTATAGTTTGTTGCACTTAATGCATATTTAATAATAATCTTAGCACTTTCATTGGTTGTATGGCCACCAGGTGCATTTCCATTAAGGTCGGTAGTTGTAAAACCAGGTGTTACCCCGAAAACTGCTGGACCGTTAGTACCAAATTCTTTGCTAAAAGCTAATGTTAAAGCGTTAATAGCTGTTTTTGAAGAATTATATCCTAAAGCATTAATTGGATGTGTTTCACCATTAGCGAACATTGTTTGTGAAGCCATGTCAGTTGTTACATTTATTATTTTGCTGTTGTTTGACTTCTTTAATGATGGTAAAAAGGCTTGCATCATTTGGAAAGTTCCAAAAAAATTAATTTCAAATCCTTGACGTAAAGTTTCAATATTTAATTTGCTAGGTAGCGTATTGAAGTCTAGTGCTATACCTGCGTTATTGATTAGTAAATCTAAGTGATCAGTCGTTTCATACATTTTTTTCATTGCTTTTTGAATGGATTGTGAATTTGAAATATCTACTTGAACATAAGAAACGTTGGAAATATTTAAAGATTTCACAGCTTCTTGACCAAGTTGTTCATTGCGAGCACCTAAAAATACGTGATAGCCTTTCTCTGCTAATTGGCGAACGAGTTCATATCCAATTCCTTTATTTGCACCTGTTACAAAAGCGTATTTTTTCATATTGAATTCCTCCAGTATCTTTTTAGTAGGTCACAATGGAAAGGATACAGCCTAAACTTAAGTTTAGGTCAAGAGGAATTTTAAAAAATAAATATCAAATATTTATATATACGAGTGAGAATTCTTATCATTTGAAGGGAAGTCTGTTAATATAAGAAATGTAGGTATTAAATTTTCAAGGGGATGAAAAAATGGAGTACAGAATTGAAAGAGACACATTAGGAGAAATAAAAGTTCCGGCTGATAAATTATGGGCAGCGCAAACACAAAGAAGTAAAGAGAACTTCCCAATTGGAACAGAGCAAATGCCGCTTGAAATTGTAAAAGCATTTGCGATTTTAAAGAAAAGTGCGGCCCTTAGCAATCAAAAACTAGGGAAGTTATCAGAAGAGAAAGCAAAAGCAATTGTGGAAGCTGCTGATGAAGTGATTGAAGGGAAATGGAATGAGCATTTTCCACTTGTCGTATGGCAAACGGGTAGTGGTACACAATCTAACATGAATGTGAATGAAGTAATTGCAAACCGCGGGAATCAAATTTTGAAAGAAAAGGGATCTGACGTACATATTCATCCGAATGATGATGTGAACATGTCTCAAAGTTCAAACGATACATTTCCAACAGCGCTTCATGTAGCATGTGTAATTGCGGTAGAAAATCATGTATTACCAGCAATTACGAAGTTAAAAGAAACTTTAGCAGAAAAAGCAACTGCATTTGAACATATTATAAAAATCGGTCGTACACATTTACAAGATGCAACACCGTTAACTTTGGGACAAGAAATTAGTGGATGGCACCGTATGCTTGAAAAAACTGAGCGTATGATTGCTGAGAGCAATACATATATGAAAGAGTTAGCAATTGGTGGTACTGCAGTTGGAACGGGTATTAATGCTCATCCTAAATTTGGTGATATGGTATCTGAGGAAATTAGCCAATTTACAGGTAAGAACTTTATTTCTGCACCAAATAAGTTCCATGCATTAACGAGCCATGATGAAGTTGTATATACTCATGGTGCATTAAAGGCATTAGCGGCTGATTTAATGAAGATTGCTAACGATGTACGTTGGCTTGCAAGTGGTCCACGTAGTGGTCTTGGAGAAATTATTATTCCAGCAAATGAGCCAGGAAGCTCGATCATGCCAGGTAAAGTAAACCCTACACAAAGTGAGGCGTTAACAATGGTTGTGGCGCAAGTGATGGGAAATGATACAACAATCGGATTTGCTGCGAGCCAAGGGAATTTTGAGTTAAACGTATTTAAACCAGTTATTGCTTATAACTTCTTACAATCAGCGCACTTATTAGCAGATGCAATTGTTTCGTTTAATGATAATTGTGCAGTTGGTATTGAAGCGGATGAAGAAGTAATTAACGAAAACGTGAATCGTTCATTAATGCTTGTTACAGCATTAAACCCTCATATGGGGTATGAAAATGCAGCGAAAATTGCAAAACATGCTCATAAAGATGGTTTAACTTTAAAAGAGGCAGCATTGCAATCGGGATTATTAACAGAAGAGCAATTTGACGAAATTGTAGATCCGAAAAAAATGATCGCTCCAAAAGAATAATAGAAGAAGCCCAGATTTGATATTATCCCCTTTAGGTAGACAGTGTGAAAAAGACCATGTATACACATGGATGTTACACTATTACTTGGAGGGG